>NZ_JBVVOZ010000003.1:0-462590 GCF_055807395.1 Bradyrhizobium sp. Kon10
GAGGCCGCGCTCAAGGACCCGGCGGCGGCGCAGATCCAGGCGTCCGCTTCGCAGGACCCGTTCTTCATGGCGCGGCGCGCGGTGCAGATCGGTGTCGGCATACTCAACGGCCAGAAGCCAGCCTCGACGGTCGAGCTCCTGCCCTCGAAGCTCGTGACCCGGAACAATGTCGCCGAGTACAAGGGCTGGACCTCGGACCGGTCGCAGTAACCGATCGTTTCTGATGCGTTGCGCTCTGCGCCGCTCGCGGGACCACGAGCCCACGGGCGGCGTTTCCTCGCGCGCGCACCAGATTCATCCCTAGACCACTTAGTCAGGACGCCACATAGCGAGCGCCGACCGCGTCGCAAGCTCGAGAGAGCAGGTCTAGCCGGCAAACGAGGCCGGCGCTTCGCCAGCGCGATGCCGGCGCCATATTTCGTTGAAGGCGTTTTCGATGTGTCGCGTCATACCCACAGTATCGAACAGAGGCCAAGTGGACCGATGCGCCGCCAGCTTGCTCTTGAGGGCGGTTCGAAGTTCGGAATCATGCGCGATCCGAAGCGCTAGGGTCTCATATTCGTCCAGCGATCGCGTCACCAGCTCAGGAAGGCCGACAGCATTCAAGAGACTGGCTGCGACACGTCCCGCAAAGGCGGTGCCGAGACAGGTCAGGACGGGCAAGCCAGCCCAAAGAGCGTCGCTGGCCGCGGTATGGGCGTTGTAAGGCAATGTGTCGAGGTACAGATCCGCCAGCTGGTGGCGCGCCAAATGTTCGTCGGCAGCCGCGAATGGGGCGAACACGATTCGTTCGGCGGCGATGCCGCGCGCAACGGCTTCACGCCTCAGGTTCTCCCTGGCGATCGGGTCCGCATCAAGCAGCCAAAGGACGCTGCCGGCGGTTTTGCCAAGCAGCCTCATCCAGACATCGAACAGCACCGGCGTGATCTTGGACGTTCTGTTGAACGCGCAGTAGACGAATGCATCATCCGCAAGTCCGACCTCGCTCCGGGCCGGTAGCTTTGGCAGGATCGGTCGCTTTGCGTCGGTCGCCTGATAGCTATGAGGGAGGTAAATCACCTTCTCGGCGTAATACTTCTGCTCTGCTTCGGGGATCACGATCGGGTCGGCCATGATGTAGTCCATATAGGACGCACCCATGGTGCCGGGAAAGCCGAGATAGTTGACCTGGATGGGAGCCGCCCGGCGCGCCAGGATTTTCGGCCGCGCACCGGCGGTGAAGCCGCCCAGATCGACGAGCACCTCAACGTCGAGCTGGCGTATCAGCTTGACCACGTCCTCGTCGGGAACGTGGCTGACATCCTCAAAGCGTTCAAATGCGGCCTTGAGGCGGTCGCGCATCTTGCCGCGGTCGTCCGGTCCGTAGGAGATGGCGCTGATGTCGAAGCGCTCGCGATCGTGCGCCTCGAAGAGACCAGCCGCCAAATACGCGACGGCGTGATTGCAAAAATCGGCAGACATGTACGCGACCCGCAGCCGGGAAACCGGCGACGGAGTTCCAGGTCTCGCGGCACCTCGGTCCGGTGCGACCTCGGCGACATAGGTCTTGGCACAGGTCAATTGGTGCGCGGGAGACGACGAGGTATGAAAGAAGGTGAAGGGGTCGACCGCCACGCCGGATTCGACCGCCTCGTCCAGCGCGGCCTGTTCACGTTCGAAACTGCGCCAGTCGCCACGCTTCCGCCTGGCAGCAACGAGCTTGCTCAACGCGAACGGGAAAGCCTTGTTCAGCGCGACCGTTTTTTCGAGCGCTGCGATGGCTTCGTCGTGCCGGCCCATTTGGGCAAGGACCTCAGACAGGACGAAATGGTTATGCGGATTCGAAGGCACAAGCTCGACGGCCCTTTGGTAGCTGTCATGCGCCTGGTCCAGCTGGCCGAGCTGCTGGAACGCACTGCCTCGGTTTGCGAACGCTGCGCTCGATGGCGCGATCGCAATGGCGCGATCAAATTCCGCGATCGCGCCGCGAAGCTCCTGCCGTGCCATCAGGATCGCTCCGCGATTCACATAGGCGTCCGCGAAGTCGGGCGACAGCGCAATCGTTTTGGCAAGCCAGGCGAGCGCATCGTCTGGCTTGTTCAATGCGCGCAGCACGTTGGCATAGTTGAAAAGAACGTCGGGATTGCCGGGATCGACCCGGGCAGCCTTCTTGAGCAATGGCTCGGCATCCGCGAAATTGCCACGTTGGGCGTGCAACAGCCCCAGCATATGGAGCGCGATGGGATGCGTTCGGCTTCCCCTCAGGATGGCCGCGTAAGTCCGCTCTGCTTCCGACAGATTGCCAGAACGGTGCGCCGCAACGGCCTGGTCCAGAATAGCCGACGTATGCAGTGAAGGGGCCGAAGCTCCCTTGTTTCGGCTTTGCTGCGACATGTGATTGGGTTTCTGGATGAAGGATTTGTGCTCTGGCGAATTCGCACAAAAACTCTAGTCGGCTTTCATGGAGAGAACAACGGCCAGACCTGCGCCTCAAGGCGCGAAACGACCGTGCGGGTACCTAGATTCGCGCGCGAGAATATCGATGCCGGGCAATTGCGGTGGCCGCGATCGCAGCTATCGCGGACGTGGACCGCGGTCTGGATAGGACGGCCGTTGCACATAAGGGTTCGCCAAGCACATGGCGGAAAGTCCCGCAGCGGACGCTCTACACTCTTCCCACGAACTATACCGGCACGAAATCGAAGTGCCGCCGCCCCACTCCCACTTCTGCAGGCAAACCGGATAATCGCCGCCGAACCGTTGAGCCGCGGCTGGACCGGCCGCGGACATTGCAATCCAAACCAGGAGGAGAAAGGGAAGCGCGCGCATCATGTAACTCCGACGATTTGCGACCCTAACACGGCATCTCCAATTTTCGCGCGGCGAAGATGTTCAAGCTGACCCGCAAAAAAGTAGACCCCCAGCGAAACCGCTGGGGGCCTTTGGTATCGGCTCAGAATTAAGTCTTAGAAGTTACGCTGAGCGCGCAGCAGCATCTGGAGCGAGCTCTGGTCCTTCAGCTCGTACACAGCTGCCGGCTTGGCAGCGGCTGCAAACGCCGGGGCGGCGATGAAGCCCGAGTACTTCTGGTCCAGAACCGAGTAGCTCAGGTCCGCGGTGAAGGTCAGGTTCTTGACCGGGGTCCACGCGGTGTTGATGCCGACAGCCGCGAAGTTGAAGTCGGGATTACAGGTAGAACCCGCGACTGCAAGCGTAGCGAAGCCGGCGCAGATGAGTGCCTTGCCCGTATCGCCATACTTCAACTGAGCATACGCACCGTAGATGCCCGACGCCCAGTATGGGTTCCAGTTGTGGGTATAACCACCGCGGAAGCCCCAGGTCTTGACGGTATCGATACCGGTGTTCACGCCACCAATGGTGCCGAAGACGCCGTCAGCAATTCCGGCCACGCCGATGCTCTGGTACGCCGCGCTGCTGCCGCCGTACATGAAGAAGGCCTGCGGGAACAAGCTCTGGAAGTTGTACCGAGATGCGCCATCGGTGTAGACAGCCTGCAGGTTGATGCTGTCGCCAGCCCCTGTCGGGATGTTCTTGATGGACAACGCACCCTGAACCGCCCAGCCCCACTTATCGGCGGGATGGTCAGTGGGTTCGGTCGTGCCGTAGTACGCGGAGTGGATCTCATGCGCGACGGCCGAAATCTGGGCCAGACCCCAGGCCTGGTCGACGCGGACCTGACCGACGATGTCGGGCGAACGCGTGCCACCCCAATCATTGGCGCCATAGGTGCCCGTGATGAAACCAGCAGCTGTGAACCCGTTGGTGTTAAAGAGGTTCGACTGGCCACCGGCCGCCGTCGTCATGTCCTGCAACGCGATCGAAGCGGTGATGCCCTGGCCGAAGTCAGCCGTGTAGGCAACCTGGTTGATGCCGGTCACGTTGTTGCTGCCGCCCGGAAGCGTATCGGGACCGCCAGCGGGATAGCTCTGCCACGGAGCGTCGAAGATCGACACGGTGCGACCGAAGGTGAAGCCTGCGAACTGGATGAACGCATGGTAGAGGCCGAGCGTGGCGGAACCGGTCGAAAACGCCGACGGGGTGCTGCCGGTGACCGAGGTCGAGTCCCAGCTGAAGACCAGATCGGCGAAGGTGCGAACCACGCCGTACTCGGTCGCAGTGCGCGTATCGATGGTCAAGTCCTGACGAGCGCGACCATGGTAGTAGTCGGTCAGGCGGTTGTTCGTACCGGCTGACGAGCCCTGGCGGAAGTTGTAGTCGCCAGCGCCGCCGAGCATCAGGTCGGCGCGCAGATAGCCGCCGAGCTTGATGCAAGTGTCAGTGCCCGGGATGTAGTAGAAACCCGCACCGTACAGGGAGCAGATCCTCACGTATTCGACGGCCTTGGCCTTCAACGGAAGATCGGCTGCCTGGGCTCCGCCAGCGGCGACCAGACCCGCCACTGAGCCGAGCAAAAGGCTCTTAAAGTTCATGTTAACCTCCAAGTTTGCTCTCCAGGGACGGTCATTGACCGGACGGCCAATTCCCCGTTCCCCCTCTAATCACCGCTAGAGCCGATCGCGTCTTGGGACACACCCGCATAAACGCGAGGGACTTAAGCGAAAGACTTAGACGGGACGACCTCGGGATGCCCCCCTCCGTCGCAACGGGATAAGAAACGATCGGACCTGATCAATCAATGATCGATTGCCTCGGTTTGGGCAGGGAACGGCCGTTTTCCAGCGATTGTTGCACAAATATCACGATTGCTTGAACCGAAGAATGGCGCGCAAGCACTTGATAAATGGTGGCATTTTCTCTTGGAATCGTTCAATATGCACTTGTCCCCAAGCGCACCATGTCCGCCTCGTTGGCAGCCCAAACCTGCCCGATTTACCCGCCGTGCCGTGATGCCACGCGGCATCTTCATCTCAGCCCAGTGGCGGCGGACTAGAATCGGTCCCGCGTGCGTTTGGGGGGCCGCGGCGTCTGGATTCGGTCCCCATTTTCCCCGCCGGCGGTCCGGATTGGCGCCGGTTCCGCGGAGCCTTATGCTCGCCGGATCTCTTGCGAATAGGTTGCCGGCTCGACGCTTCCCGTCATATCGATTCTGCTGGAACGTGGTCGTAAAAGCGCCGACATTGCCGCAGATCAACCTTGTCCTGCGCGAACGGCATCACGTGAAAATTCTCGATTACGGACGGTATTCAATGGGCAGCTTCACCACCAGGTCGATCGTCGGGCGCCCCGGGCAGGGTATGAGGCGCCGGCTGAAGTTCGCCGCCGTGATGCTGGGTGTCGGTCTGGTATGTTCGGCAGGTGTGGCCCGCGCCGGCGATGACGATGAGGACGACGATAGAACCTTCGAGGAGAGGATCATCGACAACCTCATGTCCGGTCTCGGCGCAAAGAGCATGGAAACTCCCGGCATCGAATATCGCGAGCGGTCGCCCTTGGTGGTTCCGCCCAAGCTCGATCTGCCGCAGCCGACTTCAGCCGAAGGAGCCAAGGTCGCACCTAACTGGCCCAAGGATCCCGACGAGAGGCGGCGCAGGGAAGCCGCTGCCGCAAGGAAGAAAAGTGGAGGCAACAGGGCGGTCGACCCGTATGTGGCTGCCCAACCCTTGACGCCGAAAGAACTCGATGCCGGCCGCGTAGCAGCACCACGGGAGAACTCTGATCCCGTCCAGCCGGGGGTCAGCCCGAATCAACCGACTCTGAGCCCTGCCCAGCTCGGCTACTCAGGTGGCTTGTTCGGTACGTTGTTCAAGAGCGGCAGCAGCGAACAGAAGCCGTTCACGGGAGAACCCACGCGGAGGAGCCTCGTAGAGCCACCGCCGGGATACCAGACCCCTTCGTCCAACTATGCCTACGGCTCTGGCGCTGATGACTCGAAGCGGACCTATTTCGACGTGCTATCGGGCAAGGAAAAGGAGAAGTGAGTCGCTTCTGAGCGATCCGGAGGATTCGCATCGACTCCCGAGCGGCCAGCGCTGCACACCCTTCGCCATCGTCGCCGCCGTCAATTCCCCGCAAGCGACTATTCCAACAGACCTCCGACTACGGTCTTTTTGCGTATGCTCACGTCGGAGCATCTCGATCATCGCGATTAGCCCTGGCCACGATGACGCGCGACGGAGATGCGCCTACTCGCCTGGAGCAGCGGCACTAACAAGCGCCAGCCGCAAACCCTCATGTCTGCCCAATAGGAACGTTCACGCTCCGCTCAGTTTGTCCCGCACCTGCAATCAAACTGGAGTTGTGAAATGCGAAATACGACCTTGTCGATCCTCACGTGTGCGCTGCTCGCCGCGGCCTCGATGACGGGAGCTTATGCTCAAGGAGCCGGTGGCACTGGTGGAGCTGGTGGCGCTGGGGCCGGGGCCGGTGCAGGGGCTGGAACTGGAGCTGGAAGTGGCGCAGGAGCTGGGGTGAGCGGTGGCGGGACAACCGGAGCTGGCACGGGAGGCGTCGGAGCTAGCGGCGCAGGGAATTCCGGCATGGGGAGCAGCGGCGCGAGCGGAGGAGCCGGAGGGCTTCAAAGAAATGCAATTCGGCCAGGCAGAGGAGAAGATCCTACCCACCGCTAACGAGTTGCGGAAACGCCGTGTAGATTTTGGCGAGACAACAAATTAGACGTCTCGGCGAACGACCTCAGCCCGCCAGCGTAGCTGGCGGGCTCTTCGGACCACCTACGAGAAGAACCAATCATGCATACCATTCTGCTTTTGCTGGCGTTGGCGGCGCCGAGCCCGCCCACTGCCGACGCACCAGCCTCTCGGATATCCTATGAATATCCTTGGTGCGTGATGGGAGGTGAGATGGGCTATGACTGCTCATACAGTACGAGAGCTCAATGCCTGGCGTCAGCTTCTGGCCGCTCGAACGTATATTGCGATTTAAACCCGCGGGCATCGATCCAGGAGCAACCGTCCGCAGGACGGACCGTGCACCCGCGCCGGGCACGTTGAGTGTACCTTGCCTGAACTCTGTAGATTCGCAGTGGTCCGCGTTCCTCATCGCGCGACCGCGTTGACCAGCAAAGAGCCTGCCGTTCAGTTCGCATCGTCTCCTTCGGATACATCGGCCTCTTGGCTACTCTTACCCCACTCCGTTCGACTGGCTCTTTGATTCAGCCGCGTTCGTTGATGTTCGTCTTGATAATGTTCGCTTCCGCCGTTGTTGACTTTGCGCAAAGGAATCCATTTATCCCGCATCGTCGTCTGCGATATACCTAGCGCCACAGACAACGAATACTGTTGTCAAACCTATGCCTTTCGACGCGCGACTTCTTCGAGTCGCCATTGCATCGCGATCCAATCTGCCCGAACAAAGAGAAGTGGTCACGGCGGTCACATGAACAACAAAGAACCGGATCTACTCAACGGTCTGATCCAGCCGGCGCGACTGACGTCGGTGGTCGATGTCGGGGCCAACCCGATTGACGGTGACCCGCCCTACAAAGCGATGCTGCAACGAAGACTTTGCACCGTCGTTGGTTTTGAACCGCAGGACGAGGCGCTCGCTGTGCTCAATGCCCGCAAGAGCGACCTGGAGAGCTACTATCACTACGTCCTCGGAAACGGGCACAAGGCGAAACTGCGCTTCTGCCGGACACCGGGAATGACAAGCCTGCTGCTTCCGGATCAGAATGTTCTGTCGCATTTCGCTAAATTCGCCGAATGGGGCAGCGTGGTCAGTGAACATCCGGTCCAGACCCGCAGGCTCGACGATATCGCCGAAATCCGCGATCTGGATTTGCTGAAAATCGACGTTCAGGGCTCCGAACTGGCTGTCTTCGGAAGCGGGCGCCAAAAGCTGAAGCAGGCGGTCGCCATCCAAACGGAGGTCTCGTTTCTTTGCCTCTACAAGGAGCAGCCGACATTCGGCGATATCGACGTCGAATTGCGCAAACAAGGGTTCGTTCCCCACGCTTTTACGGCGATCAACCGGCGCATGATCGCCCCGTTGAGCGACCCGTCCAATCCGTATGCGGCCATGAACCAGTTGCTGGAGGCTGACATCGTCTATGTGCGAAACTTCATGCGGCCAGCCGAGATGACGGTCGAGCAACTGAAACATCTCGCAATGATTGCTCATCATTGCTACCGTTCGTTCGACCTTGCCGCGAACTGCGTTCACCACCTGATTGCGCGCAAGGCGATCCCCGACCAATCGATCCGCGAGTACCTGGCGTCTTTCCAGGCCCCTGCCGCGCCGACCGTGAGTAGTTCGGAAAATGCAGGTTTGTAGCCGGCGAAGAATGAGCCGCAACGCTTCGGGGAGGCCAGCGAGCAAGCGTGGTTCGACCACCGGGGCTAGTGCGAAGCACCCTGCCCTGCGCGCTCCCGGAGCCGATAGAACTGGAGCGCCGCCTTCGCGGTATTCGGCTTCAGCCGCAGGAAGCTCGCAAAGCATTGCTCCAATCGTTCTTTCGCCTCGTGGGCTGCGTCGGGCTGAAACGTCAAGATCGCCTTCGTCGTGTCCCAGGATAGACCGACGGCTTTGGCGAGAATGAGAATCTGCTCGGGCTCGGAGCGGACCAGCGCACGCTCGATCGCTCCAATCGGCAGATCGCTCATGAGCGACAAGGCAACGGCAGTCTTGTCAAAACTTCGCTCGCCGATGAAGCCCAGCACGCGTGCCTCGTCGAGTTGCCCGACCGAATGCAGGGATTTCACCTCGGCCAACGCCCGGGCATGCTCGCTTGAGCCTGCTCGCGCTACCGTCTGAAGCTTATCGGAACCCTCCGCAATGGCACTCTGGATCAGAGCTGCCTGGCGTGGATCGGCCGTCTCCAACTTGGATCGCACCATCTCGGATGCATGGACGAACAATTTCAGCAGGGTCTCGCGCGGAATATCCGGGCGGGCCCAGATGCACATCGCGAGCGCGCTATTGTCTCGCGCGCGCCCGACGAGGCTGGACATACCCTGTGGCGAGAATCTGGCGCCGCCATTGCTTGCGGCCCGTACCGCAACATCGTTGTTGCCGCGTCCGACGAGGACATCGGTGACGGGTTCCGTCAACTGGGTTCGACCGGCGATGGCCAGCAGGTGATCCTGGCTCTTGGTCCTCGCGTTCTCCGCCAACGTCGCCTCGTCGAGCCGTGGCGAGTGCTCAAGTATCGGCATCGCCACCTCCGGCGCGTCGTCAAACGCCAATAGACGGATGGTCCGGCGGGGTGCGTCGGGCAATCTGGAAAGACGGCTCCCGAACGACGCCCGGGCGGCACATTCGATGGTCCGGAGCAGCGTGCTCATCACCTCGTCGAATAGATCGATCTGCTCGTCCGTAAATTTGCCCGAGCCGAACACGAAGAGATCGGCGACCTTTCGCAGGAGCTCGGCACGCTTTGACAGCTCGCGGCTGGCGAGCGTCGCCTCGAGTTGATCGATCAGGCCGTTCTCCAAGTTCATCTTCTGCATCCTGAACAATGAGCCGCCTGTGTTCCGGCGGAGGTCATGCCATCACGCGACGTTCTGCACCGGCAAGATCGCCTTGAAGTCGAGTTCGGAATTCGGCACCGGCCGCCCGAACAGATATCCTTGCGCGAAGTCTACTCCGGCCGCTTTCAAGGCCTCGAATTGCGCGGGGAGTTCGACGCCTTTCGCGACCGTCGCGACATCGAGACCACGCGCCAATGCGGCGGCGGAGGCGACCACAGCGGCGCAGTCCCTTCGCGTCGCACAGCCCTGCACGATCGCCCGGTCGATCTTGAATTTGTCGAATGGAAAGCTCTGGAGGTAGCTTGCGGCGGAATAGCCCACGCCGCAATTATCGAGCACGACGCCAATGCCCAGGTTCTTCAATTGCCGGACCGTGAGCAGGTGAGCCGCCAGATTCCCTTCGATGAGCGCAGCGTCGGGAATTTCGAGTTCGAGCCGCTCGGGCGACAGCCCCGACTCGACGAGCGCGCACAGGACGACATCCAGGATGTTGGGCTTGTGGAACTGGGCAGCGCTCATATTGACGGCGACGCGGATGTGCGCCGGCCAGGCGGACGCATCCAGGCAAGCCTGCCGCAAGATCCATTCACCAAGTGGCAACATCAGTCCGGCCGCCTCGGCAGCGGCCAGAAACTGCGAAGGCGGCAACACGCCCTTCGAAGGGTGATGCCAGCGCACGAAGCACTCCAGGCCCGTCGTCGCGCGCGTCCGAACATCAATCACGGGCTGGTAGTGCAGCTCGAATTCATTGCGATCAACGGCGTCCCGCAGTTCGCCCTCCATCCACTTTTGCGTGTCGGCAGCTTCCGTCATGTCGGTCTGGAAGATGCGGAAATCGTTTCGTCCGCCGGATTTCGTGGCATAAAGTGCGAGGTCAGCCTTCCGCAGCAACGTCTCGGGGTTGACGCCATGCTCGGGCGCAAAGGCGATCCCGATGCTAGTACCGACGCTGACGCGGTTGCTGCCGAGATCGAACGGTTGCTCGATGAGGCCAATGATCCTCAGCGCCAGTGCGATCGCACCTTCGCTCTGATCGTTTTCGTTCTCCTGGATGATCGCAAATTCATCGCCGCCAAGCCGGGCCAACACGTCCGTATCCCGCAGCGACGAACTCAGTCGGCGCGCGACATCGACCAGCAGCTGGTCGCCTGCGGCGTGACCGAGCGTATCGTTGACCAGCTTGAACCGGTCGAGATCGAGCATCAGCACGGTGAATGTCGTGCCATGCCTTTGCAAACGCTTTGCCGCTTCGTCGAGCTTTTCCGAAAAGACGGCGCGGTTCGCCAGACCCGTGAGCAGGTCGTGCTGTGCGAGATACGCGATACGCTTCTCGTTTCTCGCCCGATCGGTGATGTCCTCATGGGTCGTGAGCCAGCCACCGTCCTGCATCATGTGCCGCGCAATCGCGACGACACGCCCGTCCGCAAGCTCGCGCGTCTCGTTGAGCTGCTTCACGTTGCGATCGAGATAGACCTCCGGCGCGACATCGACAAAATGCGTACCTTGCTCGCGACGATACTCGAGAATTTGCGCCAGCGTGGTTCCGGGTTTGATCCGGCTGTGGTCAATGTGGTAAATGTCGCAATAGCGCGCGTTCGACACCACGATCCTCTGCTCCGCATCGAACATGCAAAGCCCCTGGGACATGTTGTTGAGGGCGGCATCGAAGCGCAAGTTGATGGCCTCGAGCTCCGCAGCTTTCTGCGCCAGCATTTGCTCGCCACGTTTCTGCTCGGTGACGTCTTCGTGCGTCGCGACCCAGCCGCCGTCGGGCAGCGGCTTGCGCTGGATCAGGATCTGGCGGTGGTCTTTCAACTCATAGTCCTGCTGTCGCTGGGTCGGCATGAGCCGGACATGCTGATCGACGCTCAGCGAGCTGGCTTCGCCGCGATCCTGATAGTGCTGCAATATCCGCTGCAGCGGCGTACCGGGCCTGACGAGTTCGTCCGGCAGATCGTACATCTGCTGGTACCGGCAGTTGGAAACGACCAGGTTCTTGTCTGCGTCAAACAGGCACAGGCCTTGATTCATGTTATTGATCGCGACATCGAACCGCGCGTTGATCAGCTTCAGTTCGGCGGCATTTTCGGCCAGCAGGATCTCGTCTCGCTGCCTCTCGGTGATATCCTGATGAGTCGCGACCCAGCCACCATCCAGCATCGGCGTTCGCACGATCGAGATGGTCCGGCCATCGGCGAGTGTGATGATCCTCGGAGTCCGGTGCCTTGCGCCGTCGAGGAACTCCCTGACATCGAGATCGCCTGCAACGCTCTTGTAGCCACGGACGATGCTGTTGAGCGGCGTTCCAGGCTCGACCTGCGACTCCGTGAGGTGATAAATCTCGCGATAACGACTGTTGGCGACCAGCAGCTTCTCGCCGGCATCGAACATGCTGAGCCCATGCGGCATGTTGCTCAATGCGACGTCGAACCTGGAGCTCGCGGCCGCAAGCGCATTCGTTTGCCGCCGCAGCAGAAAAGTGCCGATCAGAAGGATGGCGACGATCGCAGCAGCGAGTGGTCCAAAGGTGTAGAGATGCCGATACCATGGCTGCAGCACGTGAGCGCGCGCGTAGGTCACGACCAGAACCAGCGGCAGACCGGACACGGCCTTGTAGCCCGCGATACGCGCGACGCCGTCGACGGGACTCGTCAGTTCGTATGAGCCGACCTCGGAGACCGGTAGATACTGGTTGAACAGCGGCCCGCCGGCGACCGACATCCCCAGCACCTTATTCTGCTCCGGAACGCGCGCGAGGATCCGCCCGTTGCGATGGAGCAGCACCACCGAGCCATTCGGGCCAAGATCGATCTTGCGGTAGATCTTGAGGAGAAAGGATTGATCCAGCGGCGCAGTGACGATGCCCGCAAAGCTCCCATCCGGGTTGCTCAAACGGCGCGACGCCGCGCTGAACCATTTGTCGCCCCCTGCCGAGCGATAGGGTGGCGCAACGAACAATCCGGTGCCGGCACCATCGCGCTGCGCGATGAAGTGCGCCATGTCGGAGATGTTGTTGCGCGGCAGCGCGTGGTCGTAGGAGTGCGCAACGACCGTTCCGGATGCATCGGTCCAACCCACCGCGACAAGGATCGACGAACTCTTGACCAGTTGCCGCAACGCGGCGTTGGCGGCACCGGGATCGGCGTATTTTCCCGACAAAGCGTCGTTGCGGATCGCCTGCGCCTCAAGCAACACGCGATCGATGTCTTCGAACGTCATCGCGGCGTGTTCGGCCAGAATGGCCGAGAGATTGAGAGCATCGGTTTTGGCAGACGCGACCGCTTCTCGATAGCGGACGGCCAGATCGACGAGAAACAAGGCGACGACGACGAACGAAAACAGCAGGCCCAGGATCGTCACAGACGATCCCGGCGATCCGGCCAGCCTTCGCCAAGCTTTCAGCATTGCACGTCTGTGGTTCGAGCGAACGGCCCACCATCGCCCTGCAACGCTAAGATTTGGTTGAACCGGCTATCGCAAATTGAACTCGGTAGTCCTACGGATGGATGCCGGAGGCATCTCCATACCGATCAGTACCCCACCCCACGCCGGGCACTCCGGTTAGGAATGGCGCGCAGGTAGCCCCCCGGACCAGCGCACGCCGCTGGACGATGCTTCGCATCGCCAGCAGTGTTGCGCTGCGTCCGGGGGAGCCAGACCTTAGTTCTTGCTCTTGTCGACCAGCGCGCCCTTCTTGATCCAGGGCATCATGTCGCGCAGCTTCGCGCCGACTTCCTCGATCGGGTGCTGGGCGAGCTTGGCGCGGGTTGCCTTGAACGAGGTCTGGTTGACCTTGTTCTCGAGCATCCAGTCGCGTGCGAACTTGCCCGACTGGATGTCGTTCAGAACCCGCTTCATCTCCTTCTTGGTCTCGTCGGTGACGATGCGCGGCCCGGTGACGTACTCGCCGTACTCGGCCGTGTTGGAGATCGAGTAGTTCATGTTGGCGATGCCGCCTTCATAGATCAGGTCGACGATCAGCTTCACTTCGTGCAGGCACTCGAAATAGGCCATCTCCGGCGCGTAGCCGGCTTCGACCAGGGTCTCGTAGCCACCCTTGATCAGCTCGACCAGGCCGCCGCAGAGCACGACCTGCTCGCCGAACAGGTCGGTCTCGCACTCTTCCTTGAACGAGGTCTCGATGATGCCGGCGCGGCCGCCGCCGATGGCGGAGGCGTAGGACAGGCCGAGGTCATGGGCGTTGCCGGACGAGTCCTTGGCGATCGCGATCAGGCAGGGCACGCCGCCGCCGCGCTGATACTCCGAGCGCACGGTGTGGCCGGGGCCCTTCGGCGCGATCATCAGCACGTCGAGGTCGGCGCGCGGATCGAGCAGGTTGAAGTGGACGTTGAGGCCGTGCGCGAAGACGAGCGCTGCGCCCTTCTTCATGTTGTCGTGCAGGTGCTCGCGATAGATGTCGCCCTGGAGCTCGTCCGGGGTCAGCATCATGACGAGATCGCCCCACTTGGCAGCTTCGGCGACTTCCATCACCTTGAAGCCGGCAGCTTCCGCCTTCTTGGCCGAAGCCGAACCCTTGCGAAGCGCGATCGCGACGTCCTTGACGCCGGAATCCTTGAGGTTGAGCGCATGGGCGTGGCCCTGGCTGCCATAGCCGACGATGACCACCTTCTTGCCCTTGATCAGGTTCAGGTCGGCGTCGCGATCGTAATAAACACGCATGGTCATTTCCTCATTCAGGGGCCGGAAGCGGCCGTTGGTCAGGTCTCAGATCGTGAAATTTGCGGATTTCGGGGGCTGTCTAGAGCATTTTCGGCCCCCTGGGAAACCCGTTTCTGCATGGAAATCCGCGGCATCATGCATCCATGAAAACAGGGTAGAGCGATGCCAACAGCAGGATCGCCATCAACACGTTGAAGACGCGGACCAGCCGCTCGGAGGTCAGGACCGGCCGCAGCGCGCTGCCGAAGAGCGCCCAGACCACGGTCGAGACCGCGCCCACGAGAAGGCTGATCAGGGTCTGGATCGCGATGTTGATTGGAAACCGGGCAATCGCCGCATAGGCGGTGATGGTCCCGATCACGATCACCCAGCCCTTGGCGTTGATCCACTGGAACATGGCCGCGCCCCAGAAGGTCATCGGCCCGCGGGCGCTTGCCTCGCCCGGCTTGGCCGGGCCGGAGAAGGCGATCACGGTGGCGAGGTAAATCAGGTAGGCGGCGCCGGCATATTTCAAAATCGTCTCAAGGATCGGATACGCCAGGAAGACGGTGCCGAGCCCAAGGCCGACAGCACCGATCATGAAGGCGAAGCCGATGACGATGCCGGCGATGTGGGGGATGGTGCGCCGAAAGCCATAGGTCAGGCCCGAGGTCAGCAGCATGATGTTGTTCGGCCCGGGGGTGAAGTACATCACCACCATGAAAGCCAGAAAGGCATAGAAGAGCGAATAGGCCATATTCACCTCACGCGGTTTTCGGCAGCGCGCGCGGCCGCCTGACCAGCACCATCACCGCGATGCCGCCGATCACGGTCAGCATGCCGGCGAGGCGCAGCGGGCCGAACTTCTCGCCGAACACGATGCTGGAGGCGGCAGAACCGACGAACGGCACGAGCAGGGCGAACGGCACCACTTGGGCCGCCGGATAATCACGCAGCAGCCGGCCCCACAGCCAATAGGCAATGCTGGTGGAGATGGCACCGATCACGAGCAGGCACATGAGGCCCCTCAGCGACATGTGGATCACCGCCTGCCAGGTCGGCGCCGGCCCATCGACGGCCAGCGCGAGTGCGAACAACGGCACTGCGGAAGTGAGGCACAGCCACGCGAAGAGGTCGAACATCGGCACGCCACGGGCTCCCCGCAGCAAAACGTTGCCGACAGCAAAACTGATCGGCGCGATCATCAGCACCCCGAAAGCACCGACGCTGAAATCGTAGCCGACGGTGCCGCAGATCATCAGCAGGCCGACGGCCGCAATGAGGACGCCCAGCGTCTGCACCGGCGTCGGGCGCTCACCAAATGCGAGCGCGGCGAAGCCGATGGTGAACAGCGCCTGGCTCTGCACGACGACGGAAGTCAAGCCCACCGGCACCCCATGCGCGATGCCGTAGGCCTGGCTCAGGAACTGACCGAGGAACAGCGTGAAGCTGATCGCGATCAAGAGCGACCATGCGATCTTGGGCTTGCGAACGAACAGGCAAGGCACTGCGGCGATGAGGAAGCGCATCGCAGTCATCAGCTCCGGCGAAAACTCGTCGAGCGCGAACCGGCTCGCCACGAAGGCAAGCCCCCAGATGATCGCCACCAGGATGGCAATGAGGATATCGGCCAGCTTCATGCTTGCTCGCCGGCCTTGGGTTTCCGCAGCAGATAAGTGCCGTGCATCGGCGCGTGGTAGTCGACCGAGACCAGCGTGAAGCCGACATCGGTCAGCATCCGCTCCATCACCCAGCCGAAGGTGGAATATTCGTCGCGCATATGCGCCATCACGCTCTCGCGCGAGAAATCGTGGTTGTTGGTTTGGAAGTCGGCCCATTGCTCGACGTCGCGGTCGACGGCGTCGGGCATCGAGACATAAACAATATCGCGCAGATAGAAGCTCGCGCCCGGCTTCAGCGCGCGATAGATCCGCGACATCGCAACCACCTTCCAGAAATCCGGCAGATGGTGCAGCGTGAACTCGCTGACGATCAGATCGTAGCTTTCCGGCTGGTACGAGAAGCTGAGCAGGCCCGCCGATTGCGTACGGACAGGCGCCTTGCGATCGCGGGCATAGATCTCGGCCAGCGCCAGCATCGCCGGCGAGATGTCGATGGCATCGACCTCGGCACCCATCAGCGCGGCTTCGGTCGCCAGCACACCGTTGCCGCAGCCGATATCGGCGATGCGCCAGCCCCGCTGCACGCCGAGCATCTTGAGCGCGGCGCGCGCGCGCAGATCGGCGTCATCGTGGCTGTCATAAATCGAGGCGACCGCGGGCCCGATGCCGATCCGGTTGCGCTCGTTATAGTACCAGTCGCGCGCCAGCATGGGTCACATCCCTTCGGGCCCGCGGCCGATCGCGGCAACGCCGGTGCGCGACACCTCGACAAGGCCGAGCGGGCGCATCAGGTCGATAAACTGGTTGATTTTTTCGCTATTGCCTGTGATCTCGAACACAAAGCTCTCGGTGGTGGCATCGATCACGCGGGCGCGGAACGCATCCGCAAGCCGCAGCGCTTCGACGCGGTGATCGCCCTGTCCGCGCACCTTGACCATGGCGAGTTCGCGCTCGATCGAGCGCTTGGTCAGCGTCATGTCGACGACGCGGTAGACCGGAATCATGCGGTCGAGCTGGTGCTTGATCTGTTCGATCACCATCGGCGTACCCGTGGTGACGATGGTGATGCGCGAGAGATGCTTCTGGCTCTCGGTCTCCGACACCGTGAGGCTTTCGATGTTGTAGCCGCGCCCGGAGAACAGGCCGATCACGCGCGCGAGCACGCCCGGTTCGTTCTGCACGAGCACGGAGAGCGTATGCGTCTCGCTGGGATCGTGACGCTCCTCGATGAAATAGGCGGATGCGGGCTGGTTCATTGTCGTCCCCTCTTGTCTCTCGTCACGCCATCGCTGGCACGTCCGTCCCGACCCAACGGCGGAACAGATCAAAATCGATGTTGCCGCCGGACAGCACGAGACCGACGCGCCTGCCTGACAGTTTTGTCTTTTCCTGAAGCGCCGCGGCGAGCGCGGCGGCGCCGGCGCCTTCAGCGAGATTGTGCGTGTCGGTCCAGTAGGCGCGGATCGCTGCGGCGACTTCTTCGTCCGTCACCTGGACGATACGCGAGGCACCCTTGCGGATGATGGCAAGCGCTTCCGGATCGGGAATCCGCGTCGCCATGCCGTCGGCGAGCGTATTGCTGGTCTCGGTCGTCACGATCTTCCCCGCGGCGAACGACAGCGCGTAGGACGGCGCCGCGGTCGACTGCACGCCGACAATCTCGGTCTTCAAGCCGAGCAGGTCGCGCGCCAAGATGCAGCCGCAGATGCCGGAGCCCTGCCCGATCGGCACATAGAGGACATCAAGGTCAGGCGCGGCCCTGAACAGTTCGAGCGCATAGGTCGCGACACCCAGCACGAGGTCGGTGTGGAACGACGGCACCATGTGGAGCCCGGCGAACTGCGCGCGGTGTCCGGCCTCCTCGCGCGCGGCCTGAAAGTCCTCACCGTGCTCGACGAGCTCGGCGCCAAAGGCTTTCATCGCACGGTTCTTCTCGACCGAATTGCCGCGCGGCACATAGATCACCGCAGGCACGCCGTGGCGGCTCGCGGCAAAAGCGAGGCTCTGGCCGTGATTGCCGCGCGTCGCCGAGATGATGCCGGGAATGTTCGGCCGCTCGCGCTTGAGCCGATCGAGATAGACCAGCCCGCCGCGCACCTTGAAGGCGCCGATCGGGGTGTGGTTCTCGTGCTTGACCACGACCTCGGTGCCGACCCGCTGGTTCAGCAGCGGCCAGACATGCGCCGGCGTCGGCGGCATCGCCTGCCCCACGATCTTGTGCGCGCGATCGAGCTCCCTCAGGTCGAACATTGTAGCCCTTCCATGGACCATTGCTCACACCTGTCATCCCCGCGAAGGCGGGGATCGAGTGTTCCAGAAGCCCCCGAGAGTGATCGAGAGGCCTCGGCGTACTGGATCGCCCGGTCAAGCCGGGCGATGACAGCGGAGTTTGTAACGATCGCGCTCACACCAGCGCCTTGCCGCCGGCAAACGCCTTTGCCGTTGCCTCGTCATTGGCCTGCTCCGGCAACAGCATCTCGTTGTGCGCCTTGCCGGACGGGATCATCGGGAAGCAGTTTTCCAGCGCGGCGACGCGGCAGTCGAACAGCACCGGGCGCTTGACCGAGATCATCTCCTGGATGGCGCCATCGAGATCGGAAGGCTTGTGCACCTGGATGCCGACGCCGCCATAGGCCTCCGCGAGCTTGACGAAATCCGGCAGCGCTTCCGAGTAGGAATGCGACAGCCGGTTGCCATGCAGCAGTTGCTGCCACTGCCGCACCATGCCCATGTACTGATTGTTCAGGATGAAGATCTTGATCGGTAGCTCGTACTGCACCGCCGTCGACATTTCCTGCATCGTCATCTGCACCGAGGCGTCGCCGGCGATGTCGATGACGAGACTGTCGGGATGGGCCACCTGCACGCCGACCGCGGCCGGCAGGCCGTAGCCCATCGTGCCGAGACCGCCCGAGGTCATCCAGCGATGCGGCTCCTCGAAGCCGAAGAACTGTGCGGCCCACATCTGGTGCTGGCCGACCTCGGTCGTGATGTAGGTGTCCCTGCCGCGCGTCGCCTCGAACAGGCTCTGAATCGCGTGCTGCGGCAGGATGATATCGCTGCTCTTCTTGTAATACAGCGAGTTGCGGGCGCGCCACTGCGCGATCTGCTGCCACCATGCCTTGATGTCGGGCTTCTTCGCCTCCGCCTTGAACACCTGGAGGATGTCGCCCAGGATGTTGCCGCAGTCGCCGATGATCGGCACGTCGACCCGGATGTTCTTGTTGATCGAGGACGGATCGATGTCGATGTGGATCTTCTTCGAATGCGGCGAGAACGCGTCGACGCGGCCGGTGATGCGGTCGTCGAAGCGCGCGCCGACGCACAGCATGACGTCGCAATCATGCATGGTCATGTTGGCTTCGTAGGTGCCGTGCATGCCGAGCATGCCGAGCCAGTTCTTGCCCGACGCCGGATAGGCGCCGAGGCCCATCAGCGTCGAGGTGATCGGAAAGCCGGTGACCTCGACCAGTTCGCGCAGCAGCTTGGTGGCCTCCGGGCCGGAATTGATGACGCCGCCGCCGCTGTAGATCACCGGGCGCTTGGCGCCTGCGAGCAGCGCCACCGCCTTGCGGATCTGCGTCGCGTCACCTTTCACCCGCGGCGCATAGGAGCGGTGCACGTCGGACTTGCGCGGCGGATGATAGGTGCCGGTCGCAAACTGCACGTCCTTCGGCACGTCGACCAGCACCGGGCCGGGACGGCCGGAGGTCGCGACATAGAAGGCCTCGTGCAGCACTTTTGCGAGATCGTTGACATCGCGCACCAGCCAATTGTGCTTGGTGCAGGGGCGCGTGATGCCGACGGTGTCGCATTCCTGGAACGCGTCGTTGCCGATCAGATGCGTCGGGACCTGGCCGGAGATGCAGACCAGCGGGATCGAATCCATCAGCGCGTCGGTGAGCGGCGTCACCATGTTGGTGGCCCCCGGACCGGAGGTCACCAGCGCAACACCCGGCTTTCCGGTCGAGCGCGCGTAGCCTTCAGCAGCATGGCCGGCGCCCTGCTCATGGCGGACCAGGATGTGCTGGACCTCGCTCTGCTGGAAGATCTCGTCATAGATCGGAAGCACCGCGCCGCCGGGATAGCCGAAGATATCCGTCACGCCATGATCGATGAGCGCGCGGACGATCATCGCGGCGCCGGTCATCTGGTTCGGATCGTGGCTCTTGTCACTCATTGGCTTGCTCCGGATGCGCTGTTGCCAGCGGCTTCGTTCGTGTCGGGTTCGGGAAATAAAAAAGGCCCCGAAGAGGGCCCATGCACACCGCCTGTCATGTGGATGGCAGCTAGCCACCCCCGGCGGTGTGCCTGGGTACGACGGCGATAAGGAGTTTGGTAATAATGTTACGCATGGCTGGCGCTCAGCTTCCCAAAGGTTGCGCGAACATAGCGGCCAAAGCCCGGATGTCAAGGCAATGCGGCCGTTCCCGCGCGATTTTGGCAGTGTAGCGGCGTTCCCCGAGTTCGGCGAGAGCAAATTCGCGAGGCGACGCACAAAAGCCCGTCATTCCGGGTCCCGCGCCGCATTGACGACAGCGGCCAGCCACCCCCTCGCCTCCTCGGGCTTCACCCACTCGAACTCGGGCAATTGGTGCCGGAACCAGGTGAATTGCCGCTTGGCGTAGTGGCGGGTATCGGCGCGCCCGATCGAGGCGGCCTCGTCCAGACTGAGCTCGCCGCGCAGGTGCCGCATCAATGCCGGCACGCCATGCGCCTTCATGGCCGGCAGAAGTGGGTCGAGCCGCCTGGCAACCAGCCGCTCGACTTCCCTCACTGCACCGGCCCCCAGCATGGCGTCGAAGCGAGCATCGATGCGGGCATAGAGCTCGTCGCGCTCGGGGCTAAGGAACACCGCGCGAAAACTGTCCTTCGGCAACAGCGGCGGCTCCCCCTCGCGGTGCCAGTCGAGCAGCGAGCGGCCGGTCGCTTCGATCACTTCGAGCGCGCGCGCGATGCGGCTGCGGTCGCGCAGGTTCAATCGCTCGGCCGCGCGCGGATCGCGGCGCGCGAGTTCCGCGTGCAGCGCCTCGACGCCGTTCTGCTCCAGCCGCGCCCGTACGCTCTCGCGCACCTCCGCCGGGATCGGCGGCACGACCGAGAGCCCGGCCGTCAACGCCTTGAAATACAGCCCGGTGCCGCCGATGAAGATCGGCAGGCGATCCTGCGCCTGCGCCTCTTCGAGTGCCCTCGCGGCGTCGCTCACCCAGGCGCCGGCCGAGAAATTCACGGCAGCATCGACATGGCCATAGAGGCGATGCGGCACGCGCGCCTCGTCGCCATGGGTCGGGCGCGCCGTGATGATGCGGAGGTCGCGATAGACCTGCATGGAATCGGCATTGATGACGACGCCATTGGTGGCGAGCGCCAGCTCGAGCGCCAGGGCCGACTTGCCGCTGGCGGTCGGGCCTGCGATAAGCACCGCCTTGCCAACATGCCTTCTGCCGACTTGTCCCTCGCTCACGAAAACCTCAAATGTCCCTCGTCGCCACGCTGATCTGCAATCCCGCCAATCCCGCCCTCGACAGCACCATCGTCGACGGCGCCCGGGCCGTGCTGCCCAAGGCAGCACCGGCGCACTGGCTGTTCGACGGGGTCGCGGTCGACATTCCCTTCGGCGCGGACAGTAACCTCGAAGGCGACCGTCACGCCATCGAGCAGCGGTTGCGCGAGCTTCGCGGCGACCTGCCGATCGACATCGTCGTGCAGCCGGCCGGCTTCCGGCGCAAGAGGCTTTTTCTCGCCGACATGGATTCCACCATGATCGGCCAGGAATGCATCGACGAACTCGCCGATTTCGCCGGACTGAAGGCCCACGTGGCCGCCATCACCGAACGTGCGATGCGCGGCGAGATCGAATTCGAGCCGGCACTGCGCGAGCGCGTTGCGCTTCTGAAGGACCTTCCCGCAGACGTCGTCGACAAGGTGCTGGCCGAACGCATCACGCTGACGCCGGGAGGCCGTGAGCTGGTCGCGACCATGCGCGCGCACGGCGCCTACACCTGCCTGGTCTCCGGCGGCTTCACGCTGTTCACGCGCGCGGTCGCCGCACAGCTCGGCTTCCAGGAGAACCGTGCCAACGAGCTGGTGGTGCGCGACGGCAAGTTCGCCGGTGAGGTGAAGGAGCCGATTTTGGGCCGCGCGGCCAAGCTCGCGACGCTGGTTGATTTGATGGAATCGTTCGATCTCGACGACGTCGACTCGCTCGTGGTTGGCGATGGCGCCAACGATCTCGCGATGATCCAGGCGGCGGGATTGGGCGTAGCGTATCACGCCAAGCCAACCGTGGCGGCCGCGGCGGCCGCGCGGATCGATCACGGCGATCTCACCGCGCTGCTGTATGCGCAGGGGTACAAGCGCGAGGAGTTCGTGGAGGAATAGTCTCCTCTCCGCGGTCATCACCCGCGAAAGCGGGTGATCCAGTATTCCAGAGACAGGGCGAGGATACGGAAAAGCCGCGGCGTACTGGATGCCCCGCTTTCGCGGAGCATGACAGTGAATGTGTGGCTACTTGTGCCGCTACTGCACGCTCAACGCCACGAACCGCAGTTCGCCATCGCCGTTCGAGACCAGCAACAGCACGGACTTCTTGCCGTCCTTCTTGAGCTGGTCGACCCGGTTCTGGATATCGGCGCCGCTCGACACCGCCTCCTGCGCCACCTCGACGATGACATCGCCGGGGGAGAGCCGCTTCTCGGCCGCATCCGAACTGACCTCGACATTGGTGACGACCACGCCCTTGACGGTGTCCTTGATCTTGTAACGCGCGCGCAGATCCTTGCTGAGCGCGGCGAGATCGAGGCCGAGCGCCTTTTGGGTCACGGGCTTCTCCGGCGCGGGCTCGTCGGTCTTCACGGCGGCCTGCACCTTGTCGGCATCCTGGAGCCGGCCGAGCGCAACCTTCTTGGTTTCTTCCTGGCCCTTGCGGATGATGACGACGTCGACCTCCTTGCCGACCGCCGTGTCGGCGACGACGCGGGAGAGATCCTTCGGGTCCTTGACGTCCTTGCCGTCGAATTTGACGACGACGTCGCCGGGCTCGATGCCGGCGGGCTTGGCCGGACCCTTGTCGTCGACACCGGCAACCAGCGCGCCACGCGGCGGCTTGATGTTGAGGCTCTCGGCGATCTCGTCAGTCACGCTCTGAATGCGCACGCCGAGCCAGCCGCGGCGCAACTCACCGAACTGGCGGAGCTGGTCGACGACGCCCGCGACCGTCTTCGACGGCACGGCGAAGCCGATGCCGATCGAGCCGCCGGAGGGCGAGATAATCAGGGTGTTGACCCCGACGACGTCGCCATCGAGATTGAAGAGCGGGCCACCGGAATTGCCGCGGTTGATGGCCGCGTCGGTCTGGATGTAGCTGTCATAGGGGCCCGACGAGATGTCGCGGTTCTTGGCCGAGACGATACCGGCCGTCACGGTGCCGCCGAGGCTGAAGGGGTTGCCGATCGCAACCACCCAGTCGCCCAGGCGCAGCTTGTCGGAGTCGCCGAACTTCACTGACACCAGCGGCTTCGGCGGCTTGAACTTCAGCACGGCGAGATCGGTCTTCTTGTCGACGCCGACCAGCTCGGCCTTGATCTTGCTGCCGTCGTTGAGAATGACGTTGATCTCGTCGGCATCCGCGATGACGTGGTTGTTTGTGACCACGACACCGGAGGTGTCGATGATGAAGCCGGAGCCGAGCGAGTTGGTCTTGCGCGGCGTCGGGTTGTTGTCGGCACCCTTGCTGCCGCCACCGGGTCCGCGGCGGTTCTTGAAGAAGTCGTCGAAGAATTCCTCAAACGGCGAGCCGGGAGGAAGTTGCGGCATGGTGTTGCTGCCGCCGCCGCTGGTCTTGGCGTCGACGGTCTGCGAAGTCGAGATGTTCACGACCGCGTCGATCACCTTCTCGGCGACGTCGGCGATGCCCTCCGGTCCGCGCGCATAGGCCGGCGAGCCCAGCGCGCTGAAGGCGCCGATGGCGATCGCAGCCAGCCCAAATCGCAAGCGGATTGGGCGCAAGCGGGTCATGGCAATGGTGGCAGCGGTCATAGCGGTCTCCAGAGAGAACAAGGATTCGACTCCAGACTGCGCTCGAACCGGGGGACGGCGCAAGCACGGAGCTTAACGGGCCTCAGGGCCCGGACAATACGGCGAAAAGCGGCCCCTCGCCTTCACTTTGGCGTTGATGCGGCCTTCTAAATCGGCCGCCGGATAACCCAGATCAGGATCAATCCGGCCACAGCCGAGCCGATCCCGACAGCGCGCAGGATGTTGTCCGGCGTGGTGATTGCGCTCTTCATGGCCTTGCGCATCCAACTAGGACTTGCCGCGAACATCAGGCCTTCGAGCACGAACAGGATGCCTAGGCCGATGAGGAAGTCGGCGAACGCAATGGACCTCATCGGATTGGAACCTCCCGTTATTCAGTTCTTGTCTGGACCAAGGGCGGCAGAAGCGCCGCCCTTGGTCTGGCTTATGGCTTCGCAGGTGTCTCGGTGGCCGTCTTGCCGCCCGGGTTACCGAAATAGCGGAAGAAATCCGAGTCCGGCCGGAGCAGGAAGCGGGTATCGCTCGACTTCAGCCCGTTTTCATAGGCCGACATCGATCGGTAGAATGCGAAGAAGTCAGCATCCTTGCCATAGGCTTCCGCGAACAGGCGGTTGCGCTCGGCGTCACCGACGCCGCGGGTCTGCTCGGCGGTCGAGTTCGCCTCCGCAATGATCACCGTTGCCTCGCGATCGGCCTTGGAGCGGATCTCCTGCGCCTTCTGGCCGCCCTGCGCGCGGAACTCGGCCGCTTCGCGCTGACGTTCGGTCTGCATGCGCTGATACACGGCCTGGCTGTTCTGCTCGGGCAGATCGGCGCGGCGGATCCGGACGTCGACGACCTCGATGCCGTAACCATCGGCTTCGTGGTCGAGTTGCTCGCGGATGCGTCCCATCAGCTTCTCGCGATCATCCCGCACCACGGTGATGAAATTGACCTCGCCGAGCACGCGGCGCAGGGCCGCGTTCAAGAGCGAGGTGAGCTGCAGGTTCGCGGCCTGGATCGAGCCCACGCTCTGATAGAAGCGCAGCGCGTCCTTGATGCGGTAGCGCGCAAAGGCATCGACCACGAGCCGCTTCTGGTCGGAGGCAATGACCTCCTGCGACGGGTTCTCGAGATCGAGAATCCGCTTGTCGATGTTAATCACCGAGTTCCAGGGCGCCTTGAAGTGCAGCCCGGGATCGGTGACGACGTCCACCGGCTTGCCGAATTGCAGCACGATGGTCTGCTCGGTCTGCTGCACGGTGAACAGCGACATGTAGGCGACGATCATCACCAGCAGCAGCGCAAGCAGCGCCACGATGCCTGTAACCGGAGACCTCATCGGGTGCCTCCGCTCGACGGCTGGCCGGTGGTGGCAGGCCGCTTGGCCGTCAATTCATTGAGCGGCAGATAAGGCACGACGCCCTGGCCCGAGGAGCCTCCGTCATAAATCAGCTTCTCGGAGCCGCCGAGCACGCGCTCCATCGTCTCCAGATAGATCCGTTCACGCGTCACGTCGGGCGCCTTCTTGTATTCCTCGTAGACCTTCAGGAAGCGAGCG
Organism: Bradyrhizobium sp. Kon10; assembly: GCF_055807395.1. NCBI lineage: Bacteria > Pseudomonadati > Pseudomonadota > Alphaproteobacteria > Hyphomicrobiales > Nitrobacteraceae > Bradyrhizobium > Bradyrhizobium sp. Kon10. The sequence goes on from NZ_JBVVOZ010000003.1 coordinate 25,245, forward strand.
CTCTGGCCCTTGGCCTCGGCGACCGCCTGCTCCTTGTAACCTTCGGCGTCCTGCAGGATTTTGGCCGCGCGGCCACGCGCATCCGGCACGACCTTGTTCGCATAGGTCTGGGCTTCGTTTTGCAGCTGCTCAAGGTTGGCGCGTGCCGCCTGCACGTCGCGGAAGGCATCGATCACCTGCGCCGGCGGATCCACTTTCTGCATCTGCACCTGGGTGATCTGGATGCCCGCGCCGTAGCCGTCGAGCGTCTTCTGCATCAGGTCCTGCACGGTGGCTTCAGTCTGCGTCCGCGCCCCGGTCAGGATCGGCTGGATGTTGGAGCGACCGATCACCTCGCGCATCGCGCTTTCGGCGACCGCCTTCACGGTGCCCTCGGGATTCTGGATATTGAACAGGAAATTGCCGACCCCGTTGGGCTTGATGCGCCACAACACGGTGAAGTCGACATCGACGATGTTCTCGTCGCCGGTCAGCATCAGGCTCTCTTCGGGTACGTCACGGATCGAGCGCCCGCGCCGGGCCGGATCGTCGATCAGCGTCATGCCGATGGAAATGGTGGACACGCGCAGCGCCTTCGGCAGCAGCACCGTCTCGATCGGATAGGGCAGATGGTAGTTCAGGCCGGGATCGACGGTGCGAACGTGCTTGCCAAAGCGCAGCACCACGCCTTGTTCTTCGGATTGTACCCTGAAGAAGCCGGACAACAGCCAGAGCGCGATGATGATGAGCAGGATCAGCGTGATGCCGATGCCGGAGAAATAGCCGCCGGGCATGATCTGCTGCAGCCGGTCCTGGCCACGCCGCAGAAGGTCTTCCAGATCCGGCGGCCTCGGCCCGACCGGTTGCGGGCCTGAGCCCCATGGCCCCTTCGGACCCGAGCCCCACGGGCCACCGCCCTGATTCTTCCACGGCATTCGATGCTCTCCTCGGCAGACCAGGACTAGAACTGACCCGGCCCGCATTGTCCGGTGCCGGCTTTATAGGGGACCGGCAGGTCCCTTACAACGCGGCCATGACCGTCCCACGAGCTATGCTCGGGAGCGGAAAAGTCAATGTAAACATTGGCGAATGCGGTTAATTGGGCGACCGCCGACGATATGTCACATAGGAGTAGTCGGCGCTGTCGTCCGGGCCGGCCGGGTGGCGGACGCGGCTCGTCTCCTCCCACATTCCCTTATCGATGTCGAAATGTGTATCGCCTCCGGGCCGCGCATGCACTTCCGTGATTTCGAGGCGATCGGCACGATCGAACCATTGTCGGTAGATTTCGGCACCACCGATCACCGCGATCTCGGCAACCGAGCGCCGCAGGGCATCGCCCCGCGCCACCGCGGCCGCATCTGCGTTCGAGGTCGTGACGACCGCGCCGGCTGCACGATAGCCGGCGTCGCGCGTGACGACGATATTGGTTCGCCCGGACAGCGGCCGAGGCAGGGATTCAAACGTCTTCCGGCCCATGACAACCGGCTTGCCGATCGTGAGCGCCTTGAAGCGCTGCATGTCGGATTTCAGTCGCCACGGGATCGCATTGTTGGCACCGATGACACCATTCTCCGCGACCGCGAGCACGAAAACGATCTCCATCAGGTCCCGCTCCCCGCAAGTCGCGACAGCGCAGGCCCGGTGACGCGGCACAGCGTCCAGTCGTCCATCATCTCGGCGCCGAGCGATTTGTAGAACGCAATCGACGGCGCATTCCAGTCGAGCACCGCCCATTGCAGGCGCGACCAGCCGTTCTCGACGCATTCCGTGGCAAGATAAACCAGCAACGCCTTGCCGAGACCGTGACCTCGATGTGACGGCCGCACATACAGATCCTCGAGATAGATGCCGTGACGGCCGCTGAAGGTCGAGAAATTGACGAACCAGACCGCAAAGCCGACCGGCTCGCCATTCCATTCGGCGAGTGCACAACAAAGCCGCGGATCGTTGCCGAACAGCGCCTCCGCAATCATCGCCTCGGTTGCCTCGACCTCGTGCGACAGTTTTTCGTACGCAGCGAGTTCGCGGATGAAGGACAGAACGAGCCCGGCTTCGCCTGGACGCGCGCGGCGGATGTTGAAAGACATCAGCGCTAAACCGCGACCGCCGCCTTGATGTGCGGATGCGGATCGTAGCCGACGAGCTCAAAATCCTCGTAACGGAAGGAAAAAATGTCCTTCACGTCCGGGTTGATCCGCATCACCGGCAGCGCGCGCGGCGCGCGCGTCAGTTGAAGCCGCGCCTGCTCCAGATGGTTGGAATAAAGGTGGGTGTCGCCGAACGAGTGCACGAAGTCGCCGGGCTTCAAACCCGTGACTTGCGCGACCATCAGGGTGAGCAGCGCGTAGGAGGCGATGTTGAAGGGCACGCCGAGGAACACGTCGGCCGAGCGCTGATAGAGCTGGCATGACAGCTTTCCGTTCGCGACATAGAACTGGAACAGGCAGTGGCACGGCGGCAGCGCCATCTTGTCGACCTCGGCCGGATTCCAGGCCGAGACGATCAGGCGGCGCGAGTCCGGGTTGCGCTTGATCATGTCGATGACGTTGGCGATCTGATCGATGCTGCGGCCGTCCGGTGCCGGCCAGGAGCGCCATTGATGGCCATAGACCGGGCCGAGATCGCCATTGGCGTCCGCCCACTCGTCCCAAATGGTGACGCCATTGTCGCGCAGATATTTGACATTGGTGTCGCCCTTCAGAAACCACAGCAGCTCATGCACGATCGCCTTCAGCGGCAGCCGCTTGGTGGTCAGCATCGGGAAACCGGCGGACAGATTGAAGCGCATCTGATGGCCGAACACCGACAGCGTGCCGGTGCCGGTCCGGTCGGTCTTCTCGGCGCCGTCTGAAAGAATCCGCTCGAGCAGGTCCTGATACTGGTGCATGTGCCAAAAACCTTTGGAAAAACGGCAGCCTTTGGGAGGACGGCGAACTTAATGGCCGCCTCGGCGCAGCGACAGCATCGATTCGCCGCCTCGACCGATTATACCCGGAAAAGTGAGCCTTCCCGCAGCAAACGACAAGGGGCGGAACTCGCATCCCGCCCCCTCGCCTATCACTTTGATTGTGCTGGCGATCAATTCTCGGATTCGGTGAACACCTCGTCCCGCTTGGCCCGCAGGAAAGGCAGCACCGTGAGCACCAGCAGGAAGGCCGCGATCGCCAACAGTGCGGCCGACAACGGACGCGTCAGGAACACGGTCCAGTCGCCGCGTGAGATCAGCAGCGCCCGGCGCAGGTTCTCTTCCATCAGCGGGCCGAGCACCATACCGAGCAGCAGCGGCGCCGGCTCGAAATCGTGCTTGATCAGCCAATAGCCGATCAGGCCGAACACGCCCGCGAGGATGACGTCAACCGGCGCGTTGTTCACCGAGTAGATGCCGATCGCGCAGAAGATCACGATCGAGGGGAACATCAGCCGGTACGGCACACGCAACAGCCGCACCCAGATTCCGACCAGCGGCAGGTTGATGATGATCAGCATCAGATTGCCGATCCACATCGAAGCGATCATGCCCCAAACGAGTTCCGGCTGCTTCTGCATCACCTGCGGGCCAGGCACGATGCCATGAATGGTCATCGCACCCACCATCAACGCCATCACCGCGTTCGGCGGGATGCCGAGCGTCAGGAGCGGGATGAAGGAGGTCTGTGCCGCGGCGTTGTTGGCGCTTTCCGGCGCCGCGACACCCTCGATCGCGCCGCGACCGAACCGCGAGGGGTTCTTGGCGATCTTCTTCTCGAGCGTGTAGGATGCAAAGGACGCGATGACAGCGCCGCCACCCGGCAGAATGCCGAGGATCGAGCCGAGCACGGTGCCGCGTAGGATCGCGGGCGTCGAGTCGATCAGGTCCTTCCTGGTCGGCATCAGGCCGGTGATCTTCTGCTGCACCAGATCGCGGTTCATCTCGGCGCCGGCGTCGAGATTGCGGATGATCTCCGCGAAACCAAACACGCCCATGGCCACCGTCGCGAAGCCCAAGCCGTCGGCAAGCTCCGGAATGTTGAACGCCATGCGCGAGGCGCCGGTCTCGATGTCGGAGCCGACCATCGACAGCAACAGGCCGAACACGATCATCGCGATCGCCTTCAGCACCGAGCCCTTGGCCAGTACCACCGCGAAAATCAGGCCGAGTACCATGAGCGAGAAATATTCGGCCGGGCCGAACGCCAGCGCGAGCTTGGTCAAGGGCGCGCCGAGCACGGCGATTAGGACGGTCGCGACGCAGCCGGCAAAGAACGAGCCGATTGCTGCGATCGCCAGCGCCGGGCCGGCACGGCCCTGTTTCGCCATCGCGTGGCCGTCGATGGCCGTGACGACCGATGTCGCCTCACCGGGAATATTGACCAGGATCGACGTGGTCGAGCCGCCATACTGGGCACCGTAATAGATGCCGGCGAGCATGATCAGCGCGCCGACCGGCGGCAGTCCGAACGTGATCGGCAGGAGCATCGCCACGGTTGCGACAGTGCCAATGCCGGGCAGCACGCCGACAAGCGTGCCAACCAATGCGCCAATCAGGCACATGAGAATGTTGATCGAGATCGGCAGCGACAGGCCGTAGAGCCACCAGGGTGACCACCAGGAGATCTGAAACACCACACCGAAACCGAGACCCAGATTGTGGAAGAGATCGAACATCAAACCCTCACTGAGCCAGGAAGCGCGGGAACATCGGCATCGGCAGCCCGAGCACGTAGGGAAAGAGCAGCGCGCAGCCGAGCGTCAGGCAGGCGCCGACGATGATCGCTTCGACCCAACGCGTCTCATGCGTGCCCATCGCCGCGATCAGGAAGCTCGTGAAGGCGGTGACCACCACGCCAAGCGGACGAATCGCCAGGGCGAAGAAGACAATCGAGATCATGACGAACAGGGGCCCGCGCCAGGCATAGTGCGCCATCGCCGGCCCGTCGGTTAGCAGTCCCGTCAACGCGATCCCGGCGCCGAGCGCGACAAGCAGCCCGCCAAACATCCGCGGCGCCGTACCTGCGCCGAAGGAGAAGCCGCGCATGCCCTGCAGATCGCTCGAGGCCCACAGCGCGAACAATGCGAGCGCCATCAGAACGATGCCGCCGACATAGTCCTGTGCCGACCTGATCGTCATGAAGATCGTGAGGATCGCCACCGCAAACAGCGGATAGGAATAGATCAGCGCGAGCAGCACATCGGACGACGCCTTCTTGGTGTCACCACCGACGGCTCCGAGCAGCGCAGCAGGTGCGCCTGCGAACAGCGCCGTTGCATGGCTGATCAGGACTGTGGCCGGGCCACGGCCGCCGCCCCAGCCAAAGATGGTTCCGATCGTCCAGATGAATTCGAAAATCTGCGGCGCCAGGGCCAGCAGGCAGAAACCGATCGCGACCGAAGTGTTTCTGGTTGCTGTCGCCGAGTGGCCCATTGTATCGGCCATGCATGTCTCCTCCGCGACTCCTAAGTCACGAGCACTGTTGTTCTAATCGGCTGGAAATCGTTCCCCCCGCCCGGGTCATTGCGTAGCGATTTTCATCACACAATGCCAGCAAAACCCAACACGCCCCCTGCGAGCAGAAGCCACAACGGATTGACGCGCGAGACGGATGCTATCACTGCAACCGTCGCGGTCAGAAGCAGCGCAGCACTGCCGCGATCAGTCGCCTGGGCCAGGATCAAGGCGCTCGCGGCCATCAAGCCGATCGAGAGCGGAACCAGCGCAGCCTGGATCAGCGCGGGCCAGCGCGATTGGCTCGGTCGGTTCAGGAGCCGGCTGACATAATAGGCAAGCAACGCCGTTGGCAGGCACATCGCCAGCGTTGCGGCCAGCGCGCCGGGAATGCCCGCGACCGCGTAACCAATCAACGTGACGATCAGGACGTTGGGACCGGGCGAGAGCTGCGCGATCGCATAGGCGTCGGCAAACTGCTTGTCGGTCATCCAGTGATGCACGTCGACCGCGATGCGGTGCATCTCGGGTACCGCGGCCGCGGCGCCGCCGACCGCGAACAGCGACATCAGACCAAAGGTGGTGATCAACGCCCAGATCGGATTCTCGCTGCTCATGCTGCTACCTTCCGTCGCACGACGAAGCTCACCGCGATGCTGAGAGGGATCGCCACCAGCAGCACCGCCTGGAGCGGCAGGCGAAGCACGCCGATTGCTGTGAACACCGCGAGCATCAGGATGAGCGCGACCGCGTCCATCCGCTTGAACAGCGGCGTCATCATGCGGAACACCACAGCGATTAACAGGCCGACCGCGGCACAGGAGATGCCGGCAAGGCTGCGGCGCAGCACGTCCACATCGCCGAAACGGGCGTAGACGATCGCGAGCCCGGTCATGATCAGTGTCGGCGGCAGCAACAGCCCGGCAAAGGCGGCAACGCCCCCGGCGATGCCCCGCAGCCGCGACCCGAACACCATCGACAGATTGACGATATTGGGCCCGGGCAGGAAATGGCAGAGCGCAAAGGTCTCGTTGAACTCGTCCGCCGTCATCCAGCCGTGCTGCTCGACCATGGCTCGCCGGGCAAACACCAGAACCCCGCCGAAACCGGCCAGCGACATCCGGGCAAAGGCCATGAACAGCGCCGGCAGGCTGGGCGGAAGGCTGTGGACGGCGGTGAGATCCGGCACTTGCGCGGCCGGTGCTGAATCCGGGGACATGCCAACAGCTTAGAACGCGGTCCGCCGCCGGGCCAAGGCCGTCCGCAACCTATCCCAAAGGGAACCGCGGGATTCCCGCTCGAAACACCTGTCATTTGAAATGTTTGCCCCCTATATTGGGGGTGCCGGTTCGCCGGCTATGGAAATAAACGGTCGTCGCAATAAACCATTCGGACCCGGGGGCGGTACCCGGCGCCTCCACCAAAGCCCACCGATTTTCGGGCTTCAGCCTGCCGAGAGGCGGGTTTTGGCGGGGGCGAAATAGGATCGACGAGGGCGTAAAGGGCGAACTTTTTCCCGGTATTGTTCCGCCGTTATCGGGCTATGCAATAGTTGCCAACGACAACTTTGCTCCGGTTGCTCAGGCTGCGTAACGCAGTTTGAAAGACCATCTTGAAGTCCTAACGGGTTAAGCTCCGTTAGGCGGGGTTCGGAGGCACCTGGCAACAGAAGCCTCCACTTACCTCTTATTTCCTTCCCGGCGGGGACTCCTGCTGACCCGTCAGGCGCGGTACTATTGCGGCTTGGCGAGTCGGGCCGGCAGGGCCCGTCTCCTGGAATGCAACAGGACCACCATGGCGACCGACCATATCCGATACGACGTGCTGGCAACCGACGCGATGCGCGGGGTGGTGCGTAAGGTGCTGACCGATGCAGCGGCCAGCGGATTGCCGGGCGAGCATCATTTCTTCATCACATTCGCCTCGAAGGCCGACGGCGTGAAGATCTCGTCGCGGCTGCTCGCGCAATATCCGGAAGAGATGACGATCATCCTCCAGCACCAGTTCTGGGACCTGACCGTGCTCGAAGACCGCTTCGAGGTCGGCCTGTCCTTCGGCGGCATTCCGGAGCGGCTGATCGTGCCGTTCAGCGCCATCAAGAGCTTCCTCGACCCGTCCGTGAAATTCGGCCTCCAGTTCGAGGCCTCCGACGTCGCCGATGTCGCGCCCGAGAACTTGCCGGCGCCCCCCGCTGCTTCAGCCGTGTCGGTCCCCGCGCCCGTCGGCGACAAGGCGGAGACCACGGAGGAGCCGACCCCGCCCAGCCAGGGCGGCGCCGAAGTCGTGCGGCTCGATCGTTTCCGCAAGAAATGATCCAGGTTGGGCGTGAGATCGTCGCGCCGGTCCAGGTCCGTATATAGATGAGCACATGAAGAGGCCGCGCGATATTTCGTGCGGCAGAATGGATGTGCTCATGGCCAAGACCGCCGGATCAGAGACTGCCCGCCCCTCACGCTCCGCGACCCGCACCGAGACCGACAGTTTTGGCCCGGTCGAGGTCCCGTCCGATCGCTATTGGGGGGCCCAGACTGAACGCTCGCGCCACAATTTTCGCATCGGCATCGACCGCATGCCGATCTCGCTGGTGCATGCGCTCGGCATCGTCAAGCTCGCCGCGGCACAGTCCAACCTCGAACTCGGGCTGCTCGACCAGCGCCGCGCCAACGCCATCATCCGCGCCGCCCGCGAGGTGATCGAGGGCAAGCTGGACGACCATTTTCCGCTGGTGGTGTGGCAGACCGGCTCGGGCACGCAGAGCAACATGAACCTCAACGAGGTCATCGCAAACCGCGCCAATGAGCTTTTGGGCGGCGAACTCGGCACCAAGAAGCCGGTGCACCCCAACGATCACGTCAACATGAGCCAGTCCTCGAACGATTCCTTCCCGACCGCGATGCATATCGCGGCCGCCGGCCGCATCACGGACGACCTCGTTCCCGCGCTGAGTGAACTGCTGAGCGCGCTTCGCAAGAAGGAGAAAGAGTTTGCGAGGATCGTCAAGATTGGCCGCACGCACACCCAGGACGCGACGCCGCTGACGCTCGGCCAGGAGTTTTCCGGCTATGCCGCGCAGGTCGAAAGCGGGATCGCGCGGCTGAAGGTTGCGGTGAAGGACCTCTATCCGCTGGCGCAGGGCGGCACCGCCGTCGGCACCGGGCTCAACTCGAGTCCTCGCTTTGCAAAACTGTTCGCCAAGCACGCGGCCACGATCACCAAATTGCCCCTCACCAGCGCCGCCAACAAATTCGAGGCGCTGGCTTCCAACGACGCGTATGTCCTGGTGCACGGCGCCATCAATTCGGTGGCGACGGGGCTGTTCAAGATCGCCAACGACATCCGCCTGCTCGGATCGGGCCCGCGGTCCGGTCTCGGCGAACTAGTCCTGCCGGAGAACGAGCCGGGCTCATCGATCATGCCGGGCAAGGTCAATCCGACGCAATGCGAGGCGATGACGATGGTGTGCTGCCAAGTGTTCGGCAATCACACCGCGATCACGGTCGCCGGCAGCCAGGGCCATTTCGAGTTGAACGTCTACAAGCCGGTGCTGGCCTACAACATGCTGCACTCGATCCGCCTGCTGGCAGACGCCGCGCGCTCCTTTACCGAGCATTGCGTCAGCGGTATCCGCGCCGACGAAAAGCACATCAAGGAGCTGATGGAGCGTTCGCTGATGCTGGTCACCGCACTCGCGCCGAAGATCGGCTACGACAACGCAGCCAAGGTGGCGAAGACCGCGCACGCCAACGGCACCACGCTGAAGGAAGAAGCGCTCCGGCTGGGCTTCGTCTCGGCGGACGAGTTCGATCGTTTGGTGCAGCCGGACAAGATGACGAGGCCGGGATAAATTCCGAATTCCGATAGTCATCCGTAGTGATACGGAGCCCCGACGCTCACAATTATGAGGCTTAACGGAGAGGATTTGATTACCGTCAATGTCGCGGCAAGGATGCGTGCTACGCATTCGTCTCCCCCCTCGCGGGGGGCGAAATTCATCGTTTGATGGCTGACAGGCCGATTGACGAGGAGAAGCGAATGGCGATCAAGTCTCAGATCAAGTCTCTTGGGGCGCGGTGCGGCGCCTGGTTTCTGGATGTTTCATCCTGTCTGGAAAGGATCGGGTGATGGAGACGCGGCATGGGGAACGTCATCAACCTGAATCGTTTCAGGAAGCGCGCCGAGCGGGAAACCTCGGCGAAGCAGGCGGACGCCAACCGGGCGAAGTTCGGCCGCACCAAGGCGGAGCGGTCGGCGGAGGAGACGCGGGCGGACCAGGCGAAGGAGCGTCTGGACCAGCACCGGATCGATCGCGAGGAGCAGCCATGAAGTCGCCGGTCGTGAAACGATCAATCGTGGTCGCCGGCCACAAGACCAGCGTCAGCCTGGAAGAGGCGTTCTGGAACGGCATGAAGGAGATTTCGAGCCTGCGCAACATGACGTTGTCCGAGCTCGTTGGCGAAATCGACGGCGGTCGTCAGCAGGGCAATCTATCCTCGGCGATCCGGCTGTTCGTGCTCGACTACTTCAAGAGCCGCGCCATGGCGGTCCAGCCGGAAAAGGTCCCGGCCCAGTAAGCGCCGGGGTGCTTGCCCCACACTTTCGTGATCCGCACTTTAAAATCGCTCTAAGGTGCAGCTTCCGCGAGCGAGCGCGCTTGACCTCGATGCCTTGCGTTGAAAATACAGGGCATGACCGACACCCATGATACGCGCCCGCTTTTGCCGCTGGGTCTGGCCCAGCGCGGCTACACCGGCGTCATTCAGCACCTTTCCGCCAAGGACGCAGGCTCGGCGCTCTCGGACATCGAGCTCGAGAGCCGACTGATCGAGCTCGGCTTCGTCGAGGGGGCCCGGGTCGAGGTCCTGCACGAGGGGCTGGTCGGGCGCGACCCGATCGCGGTTCGCGTCGACAACATCACCATCGCGGTGCGCCGTCGCGAAGCCATGGCCATCATCGTCGCGTAGACAGCGACCGGATATTTGATCCAAGGCCTTTAAGCACATGGAAGCACCCCTGCTGCATCTCGCCCTGGTGGGCACGCCAAACAGCGGCAAGACCTCGCTGTTCAATGCGCTGACCGGCAGCCGGCAAAAGGTCGCGAACTATCCGGGCGTCACGGTGGAACGCAAGGAGGGCTTCTTCGTCACGCCGTTGGGACGCCAGGTCTCGGTGGTCGACCTGCCCGGCACCTATTCGCTGCGCGGCCGCAGCCCGGACGAAGAGATCACCCGCGACTTCGTGCTCGGCAAGGCCTCGGGCGAGGCGCTGCCCGATCTTGTGCTGTGCGTCGCCGATGCGACCAACCTGCGGCTGACCATCCGCCTGCTGCTCGAACTCAAGCGCACCGGCCGGCCACTGCTGCTGGTGCTCAACATGTTCGATATCGCGAGCCGACGCGGTATCAGCGTCGACGTCGAGCGGCTCGCCAAGGAGCTCGGCGTGCCCGTGGTCACATCGATCGCGGTGCGCAAAAACGGCACCGCCGACCTCTTGAACCTGACCGACGATATCTCGGCAAGGCTCGCGGCCGAGCCCGCCGAGAACAGCTGGCGCGCGCTCAGCGTCTCCGAGCTGCGCGCCACGCAGCGCGACGCCGACCGCATCATCGCCGACTGCGTCAGCCTGCCTGCTAGCCCCGACACCTGGACCGCGCGGATCGACGCCGTGGTGCTGCATCCCGTCGGCGGGCTCGTGGTGCTCGCGGCTATCCTGTTCGTGATGTTCCAGGCGGTGTTCGCCTGGGCGCAGCCGCTGATGGAGCTGCTCAACTCCGGCTTCGATGCGCTCGGCCAGTTCGTGCACGCCACCCTCCCCGTCGGCCTGTTGCAGAGCTTCGTTCAGAACGGGGTGATCTCCGGCGTCGGCAGCGTGGTCGTGTTCCTGCCGCAGATCATCATCATCTTCCTGTTCATCCTGCTCTTGGAAGATTTCGGTTACATGGCGCGCGCCGCGTTCCTGATGGACCGCATCATGGGCGGCGCCGGCCTGCACGGCCGCGCCTTCATTCCGCTGCTGTCGAGCTTTGCCTGCGCTATTCCCGGCATCATGGCGACGCGGGTGATCGACAACAAGCGCGACCGGCTGACCACGATCCTGATCGCGCCGCTGATGACCTGCTCGGCGCGCATTCCGGTCTATACGCTGATCATCTCCGCCTTCATTCCGGCGAAGGACGTCTGGGGCTTCGTCAACCTCCAGGGCCTCGTGATGTTCGGCCTCTACGCCGCCGGCATCATCAGCGCGCTGCTGGTCTCGTTCCTGATCAAGTTCTTCATGCTGCGCGACTACGCGCCGGCGCCCTTCATGCTGGAGCTGCCCGACTACAAGATGCCGCGCCTGAAATCGATCGCGATCGGCGTCTATACGCGCGCAAAAATGTTCTTGCACCGCGCCGGCACCACGATCTTCTCGATGATGGTGCTGATCTGGTTTTTGGCTTCGTTCCCGCAGCCGCCGGCGGGTGCCACCGAGCCTGCCATCAACTTCAGCCTGGCCGCGATCATCGGTCACGCGATCGCGCCGCTGCTCGCGCCGGTCGGCTTCAACTGGCAGATCGCGGTGGCGCTGATCCCGGGCATGGCGGCGCGGGAGGTCGCGGTCGCAGCGCTCGGCACCGTCTACGCGATCGAAGGCGGCAAGGAAGCCGCCGAGCAGATCGGACAGGTGCTGGCGACGAAATGGTCGCTCGCGACCGCGCTGTCGATGCTCGCCTGGTACATTTTCGCTCCGCAATGCGCGTCCACACTGGCCGTGATCCGGCGCGAGACCGGAAGCTGGGTCTGGATGGCGACGACGTTCGGGTACATGCTGGTGCTGGCCTATGCCGCTAGCTTTCTGACCTACAATGTCGCGGTGGCGTTAGGGGTGGGATAGGTCCCTCGAAACCAAAACTGCGAAAACAACCCCATGCACAGTAGACGGAAGCTGTGAGATCAACGGGTTACGCATGTACGAAATCTCTGGCCGTAACGCGAATGGAGCCAATCGAAATCCGAGCTCCTCACTGCCACGGTTGACCCGTCGGGGAAAACAGGTTCACGATGCCATCATCGGCTGTCCCCGGCATCGTGACCAGCTCGACATCGGCTATCTGGTTCATGGATCAGTTCACAACCACCAGCCTCACCGCCGAGAGACTGGCCGAACACCACCTTGCGGATCTCGTTGCGCTTCACCTCGATCCCGAGGTGTCCCGCTACATCGGCGGCGTACGTTCGGCCGAGGCGACGAAGTCGTATCTCACCGTCAACATGGCCCATTGGGATCAGCACGGCTTCGGGCTCTGGGCACTGAGAACGCGAGACGGAGCGTTCGCGGGGCGAGCGGGACTCCGGCACATCCTGGTGGATGACACAGACGAGATCGAGATTGCCTATGCGATCAAACGCACGCTCTGGGGCCAGGGACTGGCAAGTGAGATCGCGACCGCGCTGACGCATGTCGGACTGTCGCAACTGGCGTTGCCGTCGCTGATCGGCTTGATCGTTGTCGGCAACGCCGCGTCCCGGCGCGTGCTGGAGAAATCGAATTATGTCCTCGAGCGCAGCACGCAGCGGCACGGCAACGAGGTGGCGATTTACCGCATTCGGCGGTGAGCGAAGCCAATAACGACCAGTACGCCCCAATGGTCCGCTCGTAGGATGGGCAGAGCGAAGGCGAAACCCATCACGCTTCAGCTCGGAGGCAGCGATGGGTTTCGCAAGAGCTCTCCCCAACCTACGCACTGGGTCGCATGGCCATAACGATGTTACGGTTCGAAGATGTCCAGACGCCACACAGTCCTGCTTGATCTCGACGGGACACTGATCGATTCCCGGCCCGGCATTGCCGCAAGCTGCCTCGCGGCGCTGCGCGCGCTAGGACATTCTCCTGACGAAACGCTGGACATTACGGCCTTCATCGGGCCGCCGCTCGAAGACGTGCTGCGCGCTTTGCTGCGGACATATGACGACGACCGCCTCGACACGGCGGTGATCGCCTATCGCCGGCACTACGGCGAAAGCGGCTTTCTCGGAAGCGAGCTTTACCCCGGCATCGGCGAGGCGCTTGGAGAGATGCAGCGGGCGGGCTTACGCCTCTACATGGCCACGTCGAAGCGCGAGGTCTTTGCCCGACGCATCGCAGAGTACTTGAATCTCGCCGGATATTTCGACGGAATCTATGGCTCGGTCGACGGCGGCAAACTCGATCACAAGCCTGAATTGCTCGCCCAAATCCTGTCCGAACAGGACCTGATCGCGGCGGACGCGGTCATGGTCGGAGACCGCCGGCACGACATTGTCGGCGCCCACGCGGTCCGGATGCGCGGCGTTGGCGTGCTTTGGGGATATGGCAGCCGGGATGAGCTTGAAACGGCGGGCGCAGATCATGTGGTGGAACGCACCGCTGATCTCGCTCGGGCCGTTCGATCGATGCTGGAGAGCTAGCTTGCGATTCGACTAGCCACGTGTCCCGAACCGAGCATGCCGTCATCCACAAAATTCGTGCGAATCTGCAAGAAATTCGCACCCGGATTTGAATGGCGTTCCCGCAATTGGCTGTCTATGGTCGATCCATGTCGCGCCTTGCATGTCTATTTGTTGCTGCCGTCCTGTCGCTGCTCCCGATGGCCGCGCCGGCTGCGGCCGCCCACAAGAAGCCGGCGCAAAGCTGGCACGGCTATGGCTTCCTGCCAGGCTATCGGCAACCGCTCAGCAACAGCCAACCGCTCTTCGTGCAGAAGAATGGACTGCGGCGCTACGCGCGCAACAACCGGCGTCCCTGGTATATCGACCCGGTGCCTGCCTATTACGGCTACGACGGCGACTGGCACTATTTCGGCCGGCCCGGCTTTGCCGGCCCCCGCTACAATGGCGGCAGCTTCGGTCCGTGCTGGACGCGCACCCCGATCGGCGCGGTCTGGAATTGCGGCTGAGACCCGGAGATCTACCCCCGAAGGCCCACGCCCTACCTGAAATACCCCATGACGAGATCGATATCCGAGCTGTCGGCGACGGTGCCGTTCAGCTCGGCATCGATGACACGGCGACAGGCTTCGATCGCGGCGTGATCGCCGAGATCGTTGGCGGCTTCCAGCGCGAGCCATGCGGCGTCGACGGAAGCCTTGTCCGGAGCCGACCCGCCGGTGTCGGCGTTGAGGCTCTTGGTCTTGCGAATCGCGGTGCCGAATTGAGGCAACATTGCAAATACTCTCCTGCCAATTCCCGAATGAGGCTCAGCGCACCTGCTCAGTGCATGTGGAGCTCGGGCTGACGACCCTGGGCGGGATCGGCGCCGGCGTTGTTCTTGCGCGACTGGTAGAACTTCAGGACGCTGCGCGAGGTCTCGGTCTTGAGCCGGCCGAAATCGCGCTCGTTGTCGTGGAGCTCACGCGCCGTGATCAAATGATCCTTGGCGCCGAGGAACAGCAGCGACATGGTCGTGTCCCAGGAGAAATCGAGCGCCTTGCACAGCACCAGCAGGATCTCACGGTTGCGGTCCATCATCGCGCGCTCGATCACGTCGACCGGCAGCGCCGAGAGCAGCGACAGGCCGATCTGCACCTCGTCGAGACGGTGCTGGCGCGCATAGTTCGAGATCGAATCCTGGTTGAGGTTGCCCTGGCGGTGTTGCGTCGTCACCACGCGCTTGGCAACGAAGTAGCTGCGCGAGGACGGCCCGAACTTGGACTGCAAATCGCCGGTGACCTCGGTGACCGAACTCTGGAGCTGCGCCATCATCTCGGGCCGCTCGTGCTCGAGCCGGCGGCGGACGTCTTCGGACGCCTTGGAAATGAGCTGCTGGAAGATGTGCCGCGGCACGTCCTTGCGCAGGCCGAGTTGCTCGGCGAGGATCGAGTCGCCCTCGGCGCGCCTGACCATGTGCAGCAGGCCCGAGCCGGAAAAACGCGCGCCCTCGTTCTTGGCAACGGAGGTCACGACGGCCTGGTCGCCGCGCTTGACCAGCACGTCGGTCACGGCCTCGCCGATCGACTTGCGCTGGGCGATCGCGAGCAGATGCGACTGGCCCTTGGTCATGGCGCTCTCGACCAGCATCTTCTCGTCGAGCCGGGTGGAGTCGCGCAATACGGGACCGGCGACGTCGATCTCGTCGTCGAGAGCGAGTTTTTCGACGACGTTGAGCGGCGCGTGATCGCAGGCCGCCATCAATTCCGAGAGCTGCGTGCGCGCAGCGACCTCGATCTCGTCGGCGAGCCGCCCGATGACCTCGCCGAACATGCTGATCTCGTCGTCGCTATAGCGGCCGGTGATCAAAATATCGGTCGCATGCCACAACGCCTTCACCCGGCTTTCGTCGGTGCCGCGTGCGATGGCATCGTCCAGATCGTGTAGAAGCGATTTCGCCCCGTTCATGTCGATCACCCCAGTCCTTGGCGGCTCGCCCTGTGCCTTGATCGGCAGGACGCCGACTTCCTCTGGAACCGACACTAGGGAACAAACGCGAGAATCCGGTAAAACCGGCAGATCAGTTTTGCCGGGCAAAATTCGTTAAAATGCAGGGGAATGGGTTTAGCGGCGCGTAACACGGAAGGTGCGCTCCCTCTCCCGCTTGCGGGAGAGGGTTGGGGTGAGGGTGTCTCCGCAGCGGGACGATCCCCCAGCGGACAAAGCCCTCACCCGCGCCTTCGGCATAGCCGAGGCGGCGCCTTGGCGTTCTTAGATGACGGCCGTCAAAGGCGGCCTATGCTCTCCCGCAAGCGGGCGAGGTCAAGCGAGCCCGCGGCCCGTTCAGTGCAAACCAAACCTGCTCTACGGATTCTGTGGCGTCAGCACCAGCGGCGGCTTCGGCTTGGGCCTTGGCGGCGGCGGGCCCGGGGCCGGCCTCACCTCGATCGGCGGCGGCAGCGGCGCGATCTGCTGGCTCGCAAGCGGCGGGCTCGGCGCGGCGGGCGCGGCCTGCGGGGCCTTCGGCGTCGGCGCGACCCTTGGCTCGGCCTTTGTCTCGGTCTTTGGCTCAGACCTTGGCTCAGATTTGGGCTTCGGCGGTGCGCGGCGCGGATCGCGACCAGGCATCGGCACATCGGTGAGCGACGATTCGGGCGCGGGGTCGGGAGGGACCAGCGTCGGCAGTGCGGCGGTGGCCGGCGGCGGTTCGCCGCGCTCGATGGCATCCAGCCGGCGCGTCTCGCGATCGATGGTGCGCACCGCAAGCCATGACGACAGCGGCGCGAGATCGACGCTGCGGTTGAGCTTGTCGGGCGGGCCCGCCGCAAACACCTGAATTTCCGGCGGGGCGCCGGAGAGCCCGGTCATGATCGGCGTCAGGCTGGCGCGGATATCGGCCTGATCCGCGGGAATATCGTAACCGCCGGAAACGATGGCGCGGGCGTTCTTCGCTTCCAGCGGCGTGGCGCCGACGCGCAGCCGGCCGTCGCGAATCGTGAACGGGATCTGCGCGGAAGCGACCGTGATCGGGCCTGCCGAGAGCGCCGGGTCGACCAGCTGGCGCAGCCGGTTGTCGTCGGAGACCTGGCCGCTGTCGCTGGCGCGAATGGCGATCTCGAAGGCACGCGGATTGAGCCCGTTGATTTCAGCCGAGTCGAGCGTCACGGTACCGTTGCCGGCGAGCGCGCCGGTCAGCGCCGCGACGCTGCGGCCCTGACTCGTCAGCGCCATCTGCAGCGACGCGCGCCCCTTCGGCAAAGCGAGATCGCGGTAGCGCAAACTCGCCGCATCGACATTGCTGAGATCGACGCGCGCACTCAGCGCAAGGCCGTTGGCGCCGTTGCGCGCATCGAGGCTTGCGGTCATCTCGCCGCCCCCAATGCTGCCCTTGAGCGCGTCGAGCGCGAGCGACTGGCCGTCACTCCTGATCGTGCCGCTGAACGGACGCAGCTCGATTGCGCCCGGTAAAGTTCCGCGCAACGCCTGGAAGGCGATCCGGCCACGCCAGCCCGTGACGAGTCCCGCGCTCAGCGGCTCTCCAGCGTCTCGTCCGGCCGCACCCAGGGCCACCGCGAGCGTGGGCATGAGATCGAGCGTGTCCAGCCCGACTTCGCCATCGACGCTCTTCTCCTGATCCAGGGTCATGGCGAGATGGCCGCGCAGGTGCGAACCGGCGGCAGCGCTGTCGAGATCGTCAAAGGTCAGTCGATTGCCGGACAGCGTGAGGCGGGAGGACAGGCTGACGCTCTGGGCGGATTTGTCGGCCGGACTGGTCCCGAACAGCGGTGCCAGATTGGCGTTGCGCACATGCAAGTTCACATTGGCCTTGGGCTCCGGCCCAGACAATTCGACACTGCCCAGGGCATCCGCCTTCAGCGCGCCGCCACTGAGCTTGGCGTTCAATTGCAGCGGCCGGCGCCACGCGCCGCTCAGCTTTCCTTCGAACTGCGAGGCGCCCTCGCCTGCGGCGACGATGCGATCGAGGCCGAGCAGCGCCAGCAGCGCACCCGCCTGCGGCGTCGACACTTTCGCGTCCAGCGTGAAGTCGCTGTTGCGGAGGCGGTCGATGTCGATGCCATTGAGCGCGGCCGCCGGCGTCTGCGCAGCCAGTGTCGCAATGGCCTTGAGCTGCGGCGCATCGAGGTCGAACACGGCGCGGGCGTCGCTGCGGCCGGCATGTTCGGCGTTCTTGTCGAGGCTGAGATCGAGCTTGAGGCGGGTCGCGCCGGGCGGTGACGGGAGAGCATCGAACCGCGCGCGCACCGCGGGCGCGATCGGCTCGAGCAGCGCGGTGAGATCGCGCAGCGAGTTGGCCGAGGATTTCAGCGCGAGGCGGCCCGTCGCCTGGGTGCGGTCGAAGCTGCCGCTCGCCTCGGTGGTCACACCGTTCGCCTGACCGAACCGCAACTGCTCCAGCGACAGCGATGTCGCGCCATAGCCGAGCCTGGCCGCGAACGGCCGCAGCTCCTGGCCGGCGGAGATCGCGCGGCCGACGTCGAGCGAGAGCTTTGCTTCTTCCGGCCATTCGCCCTGCGGTCCCGCCAGCGCGCGGACAAAACTCGCGGCGGCATCGAGGTCGAGCCGGTCCGCTTTCAGCTCGGCGTCGATCCGCGAGCCTTTGTTCGCGCCGGTCTGCACGAAAGCGATCCGTCCCTCCACAGTGCCGCCTTCGATATCGGCCTTCAGCTTCTCGATCGCGAAATGGTTTGCGGCGATGGTCACATCGCCTGCCAGGCGCAGCGGCCGCGTGCTGCGGCGGTTGACCTCGCTGCGGCCCTGGAGCCAGGCCACCAGCGTATCAGGATCGGAGGATTCGACGCTGAGGCGGCCGCTGAAACTGTCGGAGCCCGGCGCGGCCCCGTTCAGCGCCAACTGCGTCATGCCGGGCGCGCGCAAATCCAGTCGCTGGAACGTCCACGATCTTCCGTCAGTCGTCAGCTCCGCCGAGATGTTCTGGAGCGGGCGGCCACCCAGCATGATCTGGTCGGAATTGAACTCGATCTGCGCCGGGATCGGTGCCTGCGGGATCGCGGCGAGGCCCGCGCGCAGCGCCGGCAGGATGCGCAGCGGCTCGGCATCATCCTTGCCGGCCAGCTTGTCGGCATCGACCTGACGCGCCGACAGCACCGCGCGCAGCAGCGGCGACGCACCGAACCTGAGATCACCGACGCCGCCGACCTTCAGCGCTGCGTCATCATTGCCGAAGCTCGCGTCGATCTGGTCGAACTTGGCACCGGCCGGGTCGGCCTTGAGCTTTGCGGTGAGCTTCCAGGGCGTGGGCCCGCTCTCGCCCGGCTTCCGTGTCGCCGGCACGGCCAGCGTCAACGCGCCCTCAAATTTCGGCAGGCGGTTGTCGAAGGCAAGCACGCCTTCGAGATCGGCCAAAATGGCACGCTCGCCTGGATCGATGTTGAGGTGAAGACGGGTGGCGCTGCCGTCGGGGCTCGGGCCGGAGGAGATGCGGAACGGATAGCGCGTGCGCCCGGCGGTGAAATTGCCGTCACCGCGCACGGAGCCGGCGAGCGAGCGCACGTCGCCGGAGAAGGCGATGTCGTTGAGCTCCAGTGTCGAATGGCTGGCGGCGTCATGCAGCGCGATGCGGCCGGTGAGGTTGAGCCGCTCGATGGCAAGCGAGGCCAGATTGAAGGTGCCGCTCGCGGTCGACGGCAGGTCGACCCGTCCTTTGGCGTCGAGGCCGAGATCCACCGCCATGCCGTTGACGGTGAGCTCGGTGGCGCGCCATTCGCCGCGCATCAGCGAGCTCAGGCTAAACTCGACGTCGAGCTTGTCGGCGCGCAGCCGGCCGAGATCGTTGTTGCCACCGAAGGTGACCGCCCGCAGCCGCAACGTCGGCGCCGGCAGCAGCCGCGCGTCCAGCTCGCCCGCCACCCGTACCGGCACGCCGATGATACGGCTCGCCTCCGCCTCGAACTGGGGCCTGAACTGGTTCCAGTCGACGAAGTAAGGCCCGATCAACGCGGCCAGCAGCGCTAAGATGAAGGCAATCGCCAATCCGAGCAGCGTCGTCTGCACGGGTCTCCCCTCGGCCAAACCGGCAACCGGGCCAAACCTTGGCCGCCAAACCTTGGCCGCAG
Organism: Bradyrhizobium sp. Kon10; assembly: GCF_055807395.1. NCBI lineage: Bacteria > Pseudomonadati > Pseudomonadota > Alphaproteobacteria > Hyphomicrobiales > Nitrobacteraceae > Bradyrhizobium > Bradyrhizobium sp. Kon10. The sequence goes on from NZ_JBVVOZ010000003.1 coordinate 45,125, forward strand.
AGGCTTCAGGCGCGCCGGAACAGCCTCTTATATAGGGGGAAGTGTGGCGAAGTCACAGCGACTGTTGGGCGCGGCGGTTAACCCCGGTGCGGGATCCTCATGGTGAGGAGGCGCGCAAGCGCCGTCTCGAACCATAGAGGCCCCCGCCTGCGGCCATCCTTCGAGACGCCCGCCTTTAGGGCGGGCTCCTCAGGATGAGGTAGAGCGCTCGTAGAACCAACGCTGACGGCTATTACCAGCTTGCCGGAAGCTGCTTGAGGCCGCGCAGCACGAAGGTCGACCGCCATTCCGGGTTCTCGACGTCGTCGATGCGCAAATCCGGCAGCCGCCGCAGCAGCGTGGCGATGGCGATCTCGGCCTCGATCCGCGCCAATTGGGCCCCCAGGCAGAAATGGATGCCGCCGCCGAACGACAGCGGCCTGACATTGGGCCGGGTGATGTCGAGGCGGTCGGGCTGGTCCGGATAGACTGCCGGATCGCGGTTGGCCGAGCCGAGCAGGCAGAGCACGGTCTCGCCCTTGGGGACCTTGACGCCGCCGAGATCGTCGATCTCCTCCAGCGTGACGCGCCCGGTCATCTGCACCGAGGAATCGTAGCGCAGGAATTCCTCGATCGCGTTGGTGATCAGGTCCGGCTGCGCCTTCAGCAGAGCAAGCTGGTCGGGATTGCGATGAAGCGCCAGCAGGCCGTTGCCGATCAGGTTGACGGTGGTCTCGTGGCCGGCACCGAACAGCAGGATGATGTTGGCGGTCAACTCTTCATTGCTGAGTTTGCTGCCGTCCTCCTCGGCCTGCACGAGCTGAGTGATGAGATCGTCTCCGGGAGTGCGGCGGCGCAACTCGAACAGCTGCTGAAAGTACATCTGCGCCATCATGTTGGCGGCGTTGGCCTTCGCGATCTCCTCGGGCGACATCGGCACCGGGTCGAGCAGCCGCCCGCCATCGCGCGAGCTGTTGTAGAAGACCTCGCGATGATCCTCCGGGATTCCGAGCATCTCGCAGATGATGGTGACCGGCAGGCGGAAGGCGAAATCCTCGATCAGGTCCATGTGGCCGCGGTCGATCACCGCGTCGATGGCCTGATCGACGATCGCCTGAATGCGCGGCCGCATGTCTTCGACCCGCCGGGCGGTGAAGGCCTTCACCACGAGGCCGCGCAGGCGGGTGTGGTCGGGCGGATCGGCCTGCAGCATCCAATGAGCCATGCTGCGGAACACCGGCTCGCTCATGATCTCGGGGCCATAGCGGCGCTTGGTGCGCTCGACAAAATCCTTGCCGAAGCGCTTGTCGCGCATCACTAGGCTGACCTCGGCATGACGACTGGTCACGAACGATCCGAACTGCGTCACGTGGACCGGCTCGGTGGTGCGCAGCCGCGCATAATGCGGATAGGGATTGCGAATGAAATCCGGCGACAGCGGATTGAACAGCGGATCGCCGCCCGCGGGTTGCACTTGCTCGTTCATGGTGACCTCACATCGGTTGCCGCATGACACGAATACGCCGGCTGCCCCGATGCCCGCGTAACCCATCCCTGAGATTATCAACTGGATACATTGTTGTATCGAGTTGCATTCTGCCCTAAACTGTCCGGATGTCAAGGGTGAGAACCAGGCCGACCAGGGACGACACGCGGGACAAGCTGTTCGAGGCAGCCGCCCGCGTGTTCGAGGACGACGGCATCGGGGGCGCCAGCATCGAGGCAATTGCGGCTGCGGCGGGCTTCACCCGCGGCGCGTTCTATTCCAACTTCAAGAGCAAGGACGAGCTGATCATCGCCATGCTCGAGGACCATGTCGAGCAGTCGATCCGGCGCAACATGGAGATCCTCGCGCAGCACGACAATCTCGACGATTTCATCGCGGCGCTGAAAGCGATGGATCGCAGCCGGCAGGACCCGCTCGGCCGCTCGCCGCTGCTGCAAATGGAGATGATCCTGTTCGTCGCACGCGCCGAGAAGCGCCGCCCCGAGCTCGCAAAACGCCTGCGGGCGCGGCGCAAGCTGATCGCCGACATCATCGAGGCCACGCTGAAGAGCAACGGGAGAGGCGACAAGCTGAATCCGCCGTGGATGGCTTCGGTCGTGCTGGCGCTGGAGGACGGATTTCGGCTGCACCGGCTGATCGATCCGGAGACCACGCCGGCGGATAGTTTCTTGCGCGCGATTGGGGATTTGCGGCGGAGGACGGGGTTGACGTCGGAGTGAGAGCGGTTGGGAGGCATCTCGCCCTTGACCTACTGAGACATGTCGCCGCCGCATTGTTGCGGTGCAGAGCGCATCGATATAAAAAAGGGCTGCGGCGGCAACATCGTCCGCAACGCCAACTGCGCTACGCCCCCAGCATCGGTAGCTCATCGCATGACCAAAGCGCGCGCCGTGCCCATGCCCAGCAACAGCGTGCTCGCGCCGCTCTATGCGGGCGCGGACCTGTTGGATGCTTATGCAATTCAACTGCCGGCGGGGGCCAGCGATGATGTAGAGGTGCTGGCCCGCGCCGCGCTCGAGCGACAGGCGTGGTGGATTCGTGCGCTCACGCGTGTCCGCGATGTGGTGATGGCGACGGTCGCCGTCAAATCGTCGCGCGCCGTCGGTCTTGCCGCAGCGGCGCGTGGGCCGGTGATCGGCTTCTTCCCGGTGCTGTCAAAGAGCGCGACGGAGTTGGTCCTGGGCGAGGATGACTGGCATCTCGACTTCCGCGTCACCATCCAGCTGCGCGCCGATGCAGCACATGGGCGCGAGCTGGTCGCGGGTACCGTCGTGCATTGCCATAACCGACTGGGGCGTATCTATCTTGCGACGATAGCCCCGTTTCATCGCATGATTGTGCCGGCCAGTCTGGAACAGGCGGCAAGAGCAATGAAGATTTAAGCGTGCTTTGCGGGCCGACCGTACCTGGAGTACGGGCGTCTTAGGCCGAGCGCTTCACCGGGTCGCGCCCCTCCGGCGCGACATCGAGCCGGCTCAGCATCGCCGTCGCCTGCTCGGCGCAGTGCTCGATCAGCCAGCGCTCGAATGCGACCGGCGCCAGCGCGGGCGCGTAGAGAAAGCCCTGCACGACATCGCAGCCGAGCTCGGACAGCATCTTGCGCTGTGCCGCGGTCTCGACGCCTTCGGCGACGACGGTCATGCCGAGACCCTGACCGACGCGCACCACGGCGGTGACGACCGCGACTGCGCCCGGGTCACGCTCGATGTCGCGCATGAAACTGCGGTCGATCTTCAATTCGCGGATCGGCAGATGGGCGAGCCGGCTCAGGCTCGAATAGCCGGTGCCGAAATCATCGACCGAAAGTCCGACGCCGAGCGCGCGGATCGCATGCATCGTCTCCAGCGCGGCGGCGCCGTCCTGCATGAACGTGCCCTCGGTGATCTCGAGCATCAGCGCGTCCGGCGGCAGCGCGTATTCGGCGAGGATATCCTTGAGCCGCGCGGCAAGGGTGACGTTGCGGAAATTGAGCGGCGACAAGTTCACCGAGACACAGGGAATGTCGAGCCCGGCGCGGCGCCACTTCGCCATTTGCCGGCAGGCCTCGCGCACCGACCACAGGCCGATCTGCTCGATCAGGCCGCACTCCTCGGCGAGCGGGATGAATTTGGCCGGCGAGACGTCGCCGAGCACGGCGTCGTGCCAGCGCGCCAGCGCCTCGATGCCGTGAATGGCGCCGTCGCAGCTGCGGATCTGCGGCTGGTAGCTGAGCGTCAGCGTCCCCTCCGCGATGGCGCGGCGGAGCGCTGCGATCAGCGCCAGCCGCTGCTCGGTGAGGCCGTTCATCTCGGCGCTGAAGAGGCGATGGGTGGAGCGACCGGCCTGCTTGGCCATGTACATGGCGGCATCGGCCTGCTGCATCAGCGTGTCGATGTCGGTGGCGTGATCGGGATAGAGGCTGATGCCGATGCTCGCCGACATCTGCAACTGCCTGGAGCCAAGCCGCGATGGCGCGGCCAGCGCCTCCGTAATCTCGGCCGCGACACGCTCGGCGCTCTCGGCGTCGCGATATGGCAGCAGGATGACGAACTCGTCGCCGCCGAGCCGTCCCAGCATGTCTTCGGGACCGATATGCTCGCGCAGGCGCTGCGCGAGCTGGATCAGCAGCTCGTCGCCGGCGGCATGGCCGAGCGTATCGTTGACGTCCTTGAAATGGTCGAGGTCGAGAAAGGCGAGCGCGACGTGGCTGCCGGTCGGACAGGCGGCGATCGCCGTGGTGATCAGATGCCGCAGCTGCGCGCGGTTGGGCAGGCCGGTGAGGATGTCGTGATAGGCGAGCCGCGCGATCTCGGCGCGGGCCTCCTTGCGCTCGATCGCGAAGGCGCCGAGGTTGACGCAGGCATCGACGATCCGCCGGTGCCAATTGCTCGGCGCGCGCGATTCCCGATAGTAAAAGGCGAAGGTGGCGATGACCCGGCCGTCCTTGGCCTTGACCGGGGTGGACCAGCAGGCGCGCAGGCCAATCCCGAGCGGCATCGCCTTGTAGGGCTGCCAGCGCGGATCGGTGTCGAGATCGATGGCCAGAACCGGCTCGCCGTAGAAGGCAGCCGTGCCGCAGGAGCCGACGTCGGGCCCGATCGCAAGGCCGTCCAGTGCGCGGGAATAGTCCTCGGGCAAGCTCGGACCGCCGAGCGGATGAACGAGCCCCGCGGCATCGACGTGCAGCAGCGAGCAGACCACGTCGGGTGCGATCTCCTCGACCCGGCGGCACAGCCGGTCGGCGATCTCGGTGATCGGAACCTCGTCGGCAAGCGCGCTCATGATGAGCTGCTGGAGCGAGCGCAACTGCCTGGTCTCGGTGATGTCCTCAAGCAGCGAGAAGATATGCTTGACCCGGCCCCTCTTGTCGCGGAAGGCGTCGATCCGGGCGCAGACCCAGATTTCTTCGCCGTTCTTGTCGTAGGCCAGCGTCTCGATTTCGCCGCGCGGGCCGCCATGCATCAGGCGCTTGACGAGCTTCGCGACGGCTCTGCGATCGGTATGGCAGCCGGCGATGAGCTCCGCCGCGTGCCGCCCCTCGGCTTCCGCGCTGGTGAAGCCGAACAGTTGAGTGAAGGCGGCATTGACGTAACGGATCTTCTGTCCGACGTCGGTGACAATGACAGCACGGTTGGTCTGGTCCGATACCGCATCGAGAAGTCCAATTCTTGCGCGGCGCTCCGCCTCGACGGTGACATCGCGCACGAACAGGACGTGATGAGCGGCGCCCGCGATCATCGCGCAGGACAGCGCGACGGCCGCCCTGATGCGGGTGCCGTCAGGGCGCACGAGGCTGATCTCGTCGCGGAACTCCGTAACCGGGTCGGCCTGGAGGCACTTGAGCGAGAGAATTTCCGCATCCCGGCCGAGCACCTCGGTCCGCGCGAGCTTCCAGATCCGCACGGCCCCGGCGTTGAAATGCGTGATCCGGCGCGCGTCATCAAGGATGACGATGCCATCCTCCGCGCATTCGAGCGCGGCCAGCAGCAGGTCCGGAATTTCTGTCACAACATCGGAGGCAGACATCGTTTGACCCGGAGGCATCGGGAAGATGCGGCAATCGGCCAAAAGCTAACGCTCCGATAGTGTCCAAGACGTTTGTACAGCCCGGCCGCGCCCTGCCCAAGACGCGACATGCTTAACGTTCCGCGAAGGAGCCGCAGGTAATCCGACGCTTATTGCGCGGCGGAGCCAGACTTGAGCTCGTGCAGACGGCCGGCCACGGCGCGCACCTTGCGAGGGGCCGCTTGCCAGATCGAAAACGCCGATAACCCGCTCACCACGATGGCGATGGCAAAGGCGAGCGTGTAGTCGCCGACGCGATCATAAAGCACGCCCGTTACCCAGGGACCCGCCGCGCCGCCTGCAAGGGCGGCCAGCATGATCGTGCCGAAGATGCTGCCCTGGTGCCGGCCCTGAAAAATCTCGAACACCACCGCGCCCATGATGGAGGTGAGGCCATAACCGAGCGCGCCTTGCGTGAACACCATGAGATAGACGAGCCAGAACGAGGGCTGATATTTCAGCGCCATCAGCGCCGCGAAACAGATCGCAAACCCCGCGCAGCTGATGGCCCAGACCCATTCCCGCCCGATCCGGTCGGAGACATGGCCGAGCAGGATCTGGCCGGGAATGCCGAGCAGGCTGACGATCCCGAGCGCCCAGACCGCGACGCTCGGGCTGAAGCCGATGTCGAGCAGGAATTTGGTCTGGTGCACCTGCACGGCATACCAGATGTACAGGCCGCCGAAATAGCCGAGCGCAATCCACCAGAAGCGCGCCGTCGAAAGCGCACGCCGAAGCGTCCAGTCAGTGTTGGCCCAGACGGGGTCGACGATGTTGGAGACCGGTTTTGCAGCACCCGGAGCGGGCGCGGCGTCGCCGTCCGGCTGAAGGCCGATATCGTCGGGCCGCTTGTGCAGGAACAAATTGATCGGCGCCAGCACAATCAGGACCATCAGCCCCATCGCGGTGCAGGCGGTGCGCCAGCCGGTCTGCTCGATCATGTGCTGCACCCATGGCAGCAGCGTCACCGAGCCGATACCGACGCCGGCAAAGGCGATGCCAATGGCAAAGCCGCGCTTGCGGATGAACCAGTTCGGCAGGAACAGCGACTGGCCCGAATAGCCGAGACACACAGAGCCCGCGCCGACCATGACGCCGATGGTGACATAGAGATGCCAGGGCGCGCTGGTCAGCGGTGCCAGCAGCAGCCCGCCGCCCATCAGCAAGACGCCGAGTTCCATCACCGCGCGCGGGCCCGCGCGATCCATCAGCCGGCCGATCAGCGGGCTGACGACGCCGGAGACCACGAAGCCGAACGAGAACGCGCCCGCGGTGACGCCGCGCTCCCAGCCGAATTCAGAGACGATGGGAGGAAAGAATAACGAGAAGGCCGTGCGCGCGTTGACGCCGATCGCCATGGTGACGAACGTCACCGCGACAACGACCCAGCCGTAGAAGAACCGAAGCCGCATTGTGTTTCATCCCTGGACGATCCTTCCGACCATCCGGGAATGGCCTGGTCAAGCGATTTTCGCGCATGCCGGTCGGGCGGTCAGCTCAGGCGGCGTCGCGCTGCGAGGGTTTGGCAGGCGCGTCGAACAGAATCCGCTCGATCGGCTGCGGGCGGCCGAACAGATAGCCTTGCGCGAAGTTGACGCCGAGCGCCTTCAGGCGGTCGTACTCCTCGCGGGTCTCGACGCCCTCGGCGGTCACCGACATGTCCAGGCCGCGCGCCAGTGTCACGATCGAGGCGATGATGGCGGAGCTGCGCGGCTGGTGCGTGAGGTTGCGGATGAACGACTTGTCGATCTTGATCTTGTCGAACGGGAACGCGGTGAGGTAGCTGAGCGACGAGTAGCCGGTGCCGAAATCGTCGAGCGCGAGCTCGATGCCGATCTGCTTCAGCCGCTCCATGAAGGCGTGGTTCTCGGTGCCACGCTCGAGCAGGACGGATTCGGTGATTTCGATCTCTAGCCGTTGCGGCGGCAGCCCGGAATCGCGCAGTGCCGCACAGATCGTGTCGAACAGATCGGGCTCCTTGAACTGGATCGGCGACAGGTTGACGGCGACGATCAGCTCCGAGGGCCAGGCGGCGGCATCCGCGCAGGCGCGACGCAGCACCAACTCGCCGAGCGGCACGATCAGCCCGGTCTCCTCCGCAAGCGCGATGAACTGGTCGGGCGGGATCAGGCCGCGGGTCGGATGCCGCCAGCGCACCAGCGCCTCGAAGCCACGCCGCGCCCCGCAGAGAGCATCGACGAACGGCTGATAGTGCACCTCCAGCTGGCAAAGCGCGATGGCGTCGCGCAAATCCCCTTCCAGCGTGTTGCGCGCTTCGAGCTCGGTCGACATCGCCTCGTCGTAGACGGTGAAGCAGTTGCGGCCCGCCGATTTCGAGCGGTACAGTGCAAGGTCGGCCTTCTTCAGCAACTGCTCCTGGTCGCTGCCGTGATCCGGTGCGATGGCAATGCCGATGCTGGTGCCGATCTCGACGCGGTGACCGGGCAGCGGAAACGGCTCCGCCACGAGCTTGGCGATCCGCCCCGCCAGCTCGATCGCGCACGCACGCTGGTCCTCGCCGCCTTGCCGGATGATGGCGAATTCGTCGCCGCCGAGCCGTGCCAGCACGTCGCCCGCCCACAGCGCGGATTTCAGCCGCTGCGCTACCTGACGCAGCAGCGCATCGCCAGCGCCATGACCGAGGGAGTCGTTGACGTTCTTGAAGCGGTCGAGATCGAGCATCAGGATCGAGAAGGACGCACCAGAGTCATTCAACTGACCGTTGAGCTCGTCAAGCCGCCCGAGGAAAAACGCGCGGTTCGGCAGGCCGGTCAGGATGTCGGTCTGGGCAAGCTCGAGCACGCGCCGGTTCGCCAGCGACAGCCGCCGCGAATTGCGGCTGGCCAGCATCAGATAGATCGCAAGCGAGAATGTGAGTAGCACACCCACTGTGAGCACCGTGATCGTGCGGTCGTAAGCCATCTCCAGCGGACCGCCGGCCGTCGGCATCGCGCGCACCTGCCAATCGGTATCTCCGATCTTGAGATGACCCGACCAGTGCAGGCCCTGCGCGACGTCGCGCATCGACTGCGGCGCGGTGGCCGTCGACGAATAATCCGGCAGGATCTGGTCGAGGCTCACGATTTGCCCCGTGAACGGCGGATAGACGTTCATGCTGATCGCGGGGCTTGCGCCGGTCGTCACACGAATGTCCTGCATCAGGAGCGCCAGGTCGAACACGCCGATGACGTAGCCCGCCAGATTGCGACGCCGGTCCGCGACCGTCTCGCGCGAGGTGCCCTTGGCATAAACGGGAACGGCGACGAGGACGTCGGGCAAGCGCCCGCCCTCCCTCGGCTCGTACAGGCGGGTGCGGATGGCGGAGATGCGATCGTTGTCGCGGGCGCGCTCGAGCACCGCGCGCCGTTCCGGAACGGTCGCATAGTCCATCCCGTAGACGGGCGAGGTCTTCGGCTGCGTCGAGTAGAAGACCGGAAAATATTCGTCGCTCTGCGGCGCGGTTGCAAAGCTCTCGCCCTGGAGCGACTTGATGCGATAACCGGAGATGCCGTCCGTGACCGCGGCCGCCTCGTATTCGGCGCGCTCCTTGCGGTTGACGCGCGGCAGCCAGGCAATGCGCAGCATGCCCGGGTGACGTTCGAATAGTCGGGCGCTGAAGGACTCGAACTCGCTGCGGGTGATGTCCTCGTTGATCGACTCGAACAAAGTGCGCAGCGCAACCAGCCGGCTGATATATTCGTTCATGCCGTTCTGAATGACGATCGCTTCGGTTTCGGCCGCGCTGTCGAACTCGATCCCGTTGACGCGGTCTTCCCACCGCGCCACCCCCGCAGCGCCCGCCAGCGCGAACAAGAGCCCGAGCCCGGCTGCGACCAGCGCAGGACGATAGAGCGCGAACAGCGGCGCGAGACCCCACCGTCCGGTCATCCGCCTCCGATCCTGATCATTCTGATCGCGATCGCCCATCCTGAAGCCGCCGTCCTCTCCGCGCCCGACCCCAACCGAACCTCTGGTTGATTCCTCGGAGCGACGATCGGAACAGGCCTGCGGTTAAGAACTTTGCAATTTCGGAACCCGGCTATTCCGCATGACCCGGCGTGGTTAATGAAGTGCAGGAATGACCTGAACCTTTAGGGACGCGAGATGCCGGCTTCCCCGCAGTAATACGGGCCGCCAAACCGTCGCCGGTTAGCGAGCTGTTCAGGCCGCTGCGATAGCTTTCTCGAAAGCGCTCTCCGTACCCGGCAAGACGTCCTGATGTATCGATTTCGATCAGCCAGATGCATCGTCCTGACCATCGCATTGTTGGCCGCGACCAACCTCACGGCCAGAGGCGATGAGATCGGCGTCAGTGAGGATGCGATCCTTTTCGGTCAGGCCGCCGCACTCGAAGGCCCCTCCTCCGCGCTCGGACAACGCATGCGGCAAGGCGTCGTCGTGGCGTTCACGGAAATCAACGCAAAGGGCGGCGTCCATGGGCGGAAGCTGCAGCTCATCAGCCGCGACGACGGCTACGATCCCGACCGTTCGGTGGCACAGACGCTGCGGTTGATCGAGGACGACAAGGTGTTCGCGCTGATCGGCGCAGTGGGAACGCCGACCGCGATGGCGACCATCCCGATCACCAGCGCGAGCAACGTTCCCTTCATCGGGCCGCTCAGCGGCGCCGACTTCTTGCGCGATGCCGAGCTCTCGAACGTCGTCAACATTCGCGCCAGCTACGGCGCTGAAGCCGAGACGTGGATCAAGCACCTCACCGAAGATCGCCACTTCACCCGCATCGGCATCTTCTACCAGGACGATTCCTTCGGCCGCGACGGTCTTGCGGGCGTGAAGCGCGCGCTTGCCAAGCGCGGGCTCGAGCTTGCCGCCGAAGGCACCTTCGAGCGCAACACAAGGGCGGTCGGCGCGGCCTGGCGGGTGATCAAGCGCGCCGAGCCCGAGGCCATCGTCATGGTCGGGACTTATGGTCCCTGCGCCGAATTCATCAAGCTCGCACACCGCAGCGGCGTCTCGCCAACTTTCGTCAACATCTCGTTCGTCGGCGCCGTTGCGCTCGCCAGAGAACTCGGAGCCGAGGGGGACGGCGTCATCGTCTCGCAGGTCGTACCGTTTCCGTGGGACCGATCGCTGAAGCTCGTGGCCGACTACCAGGCGGCGCAGAAAGCGTTCGACCCGACGCTGACGCCCGATTTCGTGTCGCTCGAAGGCTATATCTCCGGGCGCCTCGTCGCCGCGGCGCTGGAACAACTCGGACGGAATCCGACGCGGGCGGACCTGATGCGGATCTTCCACGAAGTCGGCCGCTTCGAGATCAGCGGCAGCATCATCACGCTCGGCGCGCGCGCGATGGACACCTCTCCCAAGGTGTTTTTGACGGTGATCCAGAAGGACGGGACGTTCAGGGCGGTTGATCGGCTGTAAGGCGATCAGCCCTTCCTGCAACCGCTTCGGTTGCTAGCGATCGGGCCGCTTGCCGTTTGACTAGCCATAAGGAGGTTTGTTGTCCTCGTCGAACGTAGGGCTAGCGCAGGCGCTCAGCAACACACCGATCAGGGTCGCCCACGCCGAAGCGGTCAGAAACTTCATCGGCTCGGTCTCAGACGCTTCATGAACCATTTTCCCGGCATGGAACTTTGACGTCGCGGGCCGGGACGAGGTTCAAGGCAGAGCGCGCTTTCAGCCGCGCCGGGTCCAGCGCTCGGCGTTGACGGCGCCCTGCGGAGCCTCGCCCTTGATAATCGCCTCGACCTGCCGCACGGTTTCCAGCGACTGGTATTCGATCGCCTGCGGCGTCAGGCCGCCGACATGCGGCGTGGCGATGACGTTCGGCAATTTCGCAAGCTCCGGCGTCGGCATCTGGTCGGGCGCGCGTCCGACGTCCATCGCCGCGCCCGCGATGCGGTTCTCCAATAGCGCCCGGGCCAGTGCTGCCTCGTCGACGAGATTGCCACGCGAGAGATTGATGAAGACGGCATGCTTTTGCATGCGCGCCAGCGCCGCCTCCCCGATCAGCTTCTCGGTCTGCTCGTTGGCGATCGCGAGGCAGACGACGTAGTCCGATGCGGTCAGGAGCTCATCGAGCGTAACCTGTCTGATCGCGCTGTCGTTGACAGTCGCAAACGGGTCGGACACCAGCACGTCCATGCGCAGCACCTTCGCCACCTCGGCAAGATAGCGCCCGATGCTGCCATAGCCGATGATACCGATCTTGCTGCCGCCGAGCTGGCGGCCCATCCGCGCCTCCGGCTTGCAGCCGGCGTGGTAGTCGGCCGTTGCCCGCGACACGCCGCGGGACAGATCAACCATGAAGCCGAGCGCAAGCTCGGCCACGGCCTGCACGAAGCCGGGGCCGGCGCGGGTCACGAGCACGCCGGCTTGCGAGGCGGCCTCGACGTCGACGTTGCGGATGTCGACGGCACAGCGGACGAAAGCGCGCAGGTGTGGCAGTTGTGGAAAGATCTCGCCGCGGCCCTCGGTCATGCGGTCGGCCACGATGATGTCAGCCTCTTTCGCCGCGTTCACGAGGCCGGCAGCGTCGAGCGGCTGATCGCCCTCGTGCAGGATCACCTCGGCGATCGAGCGCAAGCCGTTGAGGCTGCGATCGCCGTAGTAGTTGCGCCGCATCTCGGGCGTGTGGGCGAGCAGAACCTTCACGGAGAACTCCTTCAATAGCCGAATGCGCGCGGCAGTGCGGTGGAGAGCGACGGCACGAACGCGATCACCAGCAGGCAGAGCAGCAGCAGGCCCAGATATCCCATGATCGGCTTCACCGTCTGCTCGATCGGCACATTGCCGATCAGGCAGGCGCCGTACAGCCCGAGCCCGAGCGGCGGCGCGAACAGGCCAATGCCCATCGCGACGACGAGCACGACGCCGAAATGCAGCGGATCGATGCCGAGTTGCACCGCGACCGGCAGCAGCAGCGGCCCGAAGATGATGAGGGCGGCGGCGCCTTCCAGCACCGAGCCCATCACGATCAGCACGGCGATCGCCAGCAGCATGAACAGCCAGACCCCGCTGGTCTTGGACAATCCGAGCATGATTTCGCCCACCGCGTGCGGCACCTGCTGCAAGGTCAGCGTGAAGGCAAGCGATTGCGCGGCAGCGACGATGAACAGCACGAGCCCCGCCCGGGTCGCGGCCTGGACAAAGCTGTGCGCGGCGGATGTGAAGCTGAGCTCGCGGAACACCAGGCTGCCGACGACCAGCGCATAGGCCACCGCGAAGGCAGAAATTTCCGTCGCCGTGGCAAAGCCGCTCTTGAAGCCGAAGAAGATCATGAAGATGAGGCCGAACGAGGCGATCGCGCCGCTCCACAAGCCCGATACCGGGATCTGCGGTTCGATCTCCTCGGCAGCGGCCGGCCGCTTGCCGAAGACGATGGAGACGGCGATCAGGACCAGCGCCATCAGCGCCGCCGGCAGGAGCCCAGCGATGAACAGGCCGCCGATCGACAAATTCGCCACGAAGCCGAGGATGATCAGGTTGATGCAGGGCGGAATGGTTTCCGCCATGACCGCAGATGCCGCCAGCAGCGCCACCGCGCCGCCCGGATTCTGCCTGGAGCGCCGCGCCGCCGGGATCAATACGGAGCCGACGGCCGCAACATCCGCCATCTTCGAGCCCGAGATGCCGGAGAACAGCACCATCGAGGCCACCATCACGACGTTCAGCCCGCCCCGCATGCGGCCGACGCCACGCTGCAACAGCTCGATCAGGCGTACCGACATGCCGTTGGCTTCCATGAGATAGCCGACGAGAATGAAGAACGGGATCGCCAGCAGCACGAAATTGTCGATGCCGCGTGCCATCTGCTGGGCGAAGATGACGCCGGGCAGCGCGCCTTCGACCCAGATGAAGATCAGCGCGGCAAGCGCGAGCGCAAAGCCGATCGGCAGACCACCGAACAGCGTGACGAAGAAGCCGATCAGCATCAGCGTGCCCGACGACGGCACCGAGGACGGCGACAGATAGTCCCAGGCGAGGTAGAGGCCGGTCAGCACGGCAATGGCAACGAAGCCCCTGACGATGTCGGGGAGCGGCCGGGCGCAGAGATGGTCGATCGCAAACACCGTCATGAACAGCGCGCCGACGCCCATCGGGTAGAACGTCAGCTCCAGCGGCAGGCCCGAGCCGGTGGTCTGCCCGACCGTCAGCGAGCCCAGCTTGACCGCATTATAGGCGACGTAGCCGGAGATCAGCACGATCAGCAGCGCACTGGCGGCATCGACCAGCGCGCGCAGCCGCAGCGGCAAGAGATCGCGAAAGAAGGACACACCGACATTCTCGCCGCGTGCGAGCGCGCTTGCCGCGCCGAAGAAGGCCGAACCGACCATCAGGCCGCGCGCGACGTCATCCGACCATTCGACCGGCGCGTTGAAAAGATACCGCAGCAGCACGGAGGCACAGACCACCACGAGGTCGGCGGCGAGCAGGATGGCCGCGATCGCATCGCTCACGCGAAGCAGGAGGCTGATGCTTCCGTGACGGCCGCCCGAGAGGGAAACGGCGCTCGTCATCGCCATCTCAGGCCTGACCATCTCAGGCTTGCGTGGCGCGGATGATGTCGATGACGGGCTTGGACTCCGGCCGCGCCTTGATGAAGTTGTCGGTCTGCGGCAGCACGCGCTTGCGGAAGGCCTCGCGATCGCATTCGGCCACGGTCACGCCCTTCTCGGTCAGCGCAGCCAGCGCTTCCTTCTCCACCGCAAGCCCATGCGCGCGGGTGTCGGCTGCGGCCTTCCTGGCCGCATCGAGGAAGCCGTCGCGCAGTTTCGGATCCATGCGGTTGTAGGTGGTGTCGCTGAAATAGATCGCGAGCGGCGAGAAATTGTGCTGCGTCAGCGCATAGAATTTTGCCGTCTCGAAGAACTTGCTGGCCAGGATCGTCGGCGGATCGTGCTCGAGGCCATCGAGCACGCCGGCCTGCAAGGCCGTGTAGATCTCGCCGAAGGCCAGCGGCGTCGCAGCCGCGCCCATCAGGCGCAGGCATTCGGTGATCACCGGATTGGGCAGCGTCCTGATCTTCAGACCGGCGAGATCCTCCGGCGTCTTCACCGGCTTTCTGGCGAGCACGCTGCGCGAGCCGAAATTATAGGCCCAGGCGATGATGCGGATGTTGCCGCCTTTGAGCAGCGCATCTTCGATCGGCTTGGCCGCGCCGGCGTCGAACGCCTTGGTCTGCTGCGGGAAGCTCGCGAACAGGTAGCCGAGATCGAACGTGCCGACCAGCGGCACCAGATTGGCCGAGATCGACGAGCCCGACACCATCAGGTCGATGACGCCGAGCTTCACCGAGTTGATGACATCGATTTCCTGGCCCAATTGGTTGTCCGGGAAGAAGGCGACCTCGACCTGTTCGCCGAGCCCGTTCGCCTTCAAATTCTTGACGAGATTGTCATAGTAGACGCGACCGTTGGCGTATTTGGGGTCGTTCGGCAGCGAAGAGGAGCATTTCAGCTTCAAGGTCGCGGCTTCGGCGCGGCCGATGATCGCGGGAGAGAGCACGAGGCCGGCGGTCACGGCCGTCGACGACTTGATGAACGTGCGACGGCTGACGGGCACGATGGTCATGGTGCTGTCTCTCCCGAATGTTTTTTCTTCGCAGCTGCAGTCGTTGCCTGCAGCCTGTTGCGCGGACTGTATGGCCAAAGCGACGGGGCAGGCAAGGGTTGCGGTCGATCGGCGCTACGAGCGCATGAGAGCCAGCACGCCGGCAGAGATGCGGCGGAACGCCTATGTTTGCCGATGTTTTCGACCATGCGGCATCGCGACCGAATGACGGTCCGCGCGAGATTGACGCAGATCGATCCAATTCAGGTATGAATCGATGCCGAACGCAGATGGATGCGGACGCAGCAAAAAGCTGCGGGACCGGGATCCCGCAGCTCTCTCAATTCAACGATGGAACGAGATCAGCGCGAAAGCGCGGCGCTCAGGCTTCCGTTCGCCGCCTCGACATCGCGCGAGGGGCGCAGCGCAAACGCACCGTCGCCGAGCAGCGCCTGCGCCGCGAGTGCAATCGCCCAGAAGGCGGGGAATTCCCAGCCGCCCTTCGGATTGGTGAAGAAGAAGCCAGCCGCACCATGCACCGTGAAGATCGCGCCGAGCAGCACCGGGATGGCGGCGAGCGCCGCATAGCGGGTCCAGACACCGAGGATGAGAGCGATGCCGCTGAGCACTTCCACGGTCATCACGAGATAGGCGAGTTCGGGCGGGAAGCCGAGGCTGCCGAAAAATTTTGCGGTCCCGGCGGGGGTGAAGACGAACAGTTTCAGGCTGGCGTGGGCCAGGAAGAGCGCGCCCAGGGTGACGCGCAGCATCAGCGCGGCGTAGGGAGCGGTACGGGAATCGATCATGGCTATCTCCTTGTTGCGGCGCACTCTGATCTATTCCCGTTGAGATGATAATCAGCTATTATGGAAATATAGCTCACACCATAAGAGTGAGATGAATGCTCGACCGCCTGACCAGCCTGGAAGTCTTCGCCAAGGTGGCGGCGAACGGCAGCCTGTCCGGCGCGGCCCGGGCCATGGGCCTGTCGCAGACCATGGTCACGAAGCACATCGCGTCGCTTGAGGCGCGGCTCGGCATCAAGCTATTCCACCGCACCACGCGGCGGCTGTCGATCACCGAGCCTGGACGCAGTTATCTCGAATCCTCGGAGCGAATTATCGCCGACATGGAGGCCGCAGACGCCGCTGTCGCGCGCGAGCGCGTCGAGCCGCGCGGGCTGCTGCGCGTCAACGTGCCCGTGGTGTTCGGCACCAGGCAGATCGCGCCGCTCATCGCGGAGTTCTCCGAACGCTATCCCGAGGTCACGGTCGAGCTAGGCCTCAACGACCGCCTCGTCGACCTCGCCGAGGAGGGCTGGGACCTTGCCATCCGCATCGGCAAGCTGCGCGACTCCAGCATGGTGGCGCGAAGGCTCGCACCGAACCGCCTGGTGGTCTGCGCCGCGCCCTCTTATCTTGCGAAGCACGGCACGCCGCGCAGCGTAGCCGACCTCGCCGCACATAATTGTCTTGGCTATACGCTGTCGCAACAGGCCAGCGCGGCGGAATGGCTGTTCGGCGCGGACGGCGAGATCCGGGTCCAGGTCTCCGGCAATCTGCGCGCCAACAACGGCGATGCGCTGCGCGCGGCAACGCTGGCCGGTCTTGGGCTGGCGCGACAACCCACCTTCATCATCGCGGACGACTTGCGCGCCTGCACGCTGGTCGCACTTCCGCTCGACCAGCCGGAGATGCAGTCCTCGGCGGTGCATGCGGTCTACCTGCCCGACCGCCGGCCGCCGGCAAAAGTGCGCGCCTTCATCGACTTTCTCGCCGCGCGCTTTTCGCCGGACCCGCCCTGGGACCGCGGCCTGTTCTGAAGGGATACTGCCTGACGCGCCAGCTCCGGCAGACCCCCTGCCCCATTTTGCGGCACGCGAGAGCGTGAGATAGCGCACAGACAGAGTCATGGCGGACCACTAGAAAAGATGACATCCTCGCGCCATTGCCGATGGAGGTGACACGATGCGCCGTCCAGTCCTTTGCAATTTATTTCTTGCGTCCGGTCTTCTTGCGCTCACACAAATGATGACCCCGACAGATGCCGCGGCCGAAGCGCGGCTTGCGCTGGTGATCGGGCAATCGGCCTATCGCACGGTGTCGGAATTGCCCAACGCCGCCAACGATGCCAAGGGCATGGCGGAGTTGCTCGGCAATGCCGGCTTCAACGTCACCACCGCGCCCAATCTGGGCCAGAGCGAGATGCGGCAGGCGATCTCCGATTTCGCCGGCAAGGTCAGCGCCAGCGGCGCCGATACCACCGCGCTGGTGTTCTATGCCGGCCACGGCCTCCAGATCGACGGCGAGAACTATCTGGTCCCGGTCGATCTCGATCCGAAACGCGAGGCCGACATTCCGCTTCAGGGGGTGCGGCTGAACGACCTTCTCAACACGCTCGGCGCGCTGCCGACGCGTGCGCGCATCTTCATGCTCGATGCCTGCCGCAACAATCCGTTCCCGGCGCTGAGCGGTGCCGGCCACGGCCTTGCGATCGTCGACACCAAGGCCGGCGCGCAGGGCACCTTCATCTCCTATTCGACCTCGCCCGGCGCGGAAGCCGAGGATGGCTCCGGCCTCGACAGCCCCTACACCACCGCGGCTTTGACGGTTGCGAAGCAGCCGAACATCCCGATCGAGGAAGTGTTCAAGCGCATCCGCATCTCCGTGGCGCAATCGACCGACGGACGGCAGATCCCGTGGGAAAGCTCGTCACTGACGACCGACTTCAAGTTCTTCGGCGACAGCAGCGGCCAGCAGCCGCCTGCTCCGGGCGCAGCGTCGACGGCGCTCGCCAGCGCCACGCGCAGCGTCGAGGACTGGCGCAAGGATTTGCAGGGCAAGGATGCCAAGGTCGCCTATGAGCTCGTGCTCGCCGACGACACCGTGCAGGCGTATCAGGCCTATGTCGAATTGTACGGTCAGGACGTCCGCACGCCGCGCCTGCGCACCGTGCTGGAACGCCGGCGCCAGATGCTGGCATGGGATCGCGCGGTCGCGATCAACACCCGCGCCTCATTCGAGGCCTATCTCGCCAACTGGGACAACAGCGACCTCGCGGCGACCGCGCGCAGGCTGTTGTTGCGCGTGCAGAACCGCAACTACGTCTTGCCGGTCGCGGCGGCTGCGGCCCCTGCTCCGATCGCCGTCGCGCTGGCGCCGACCTGCCCGTGCACGACGCCTTCAACGCCGGCAACGCCGATCAATCCGATCGTCGCGCCGATCATCAAGAAGCGCGTGGACGATACCCCGCCGCCCAAGCGCAAGGTCGTCGACACGCCGCCCAAGCGCCGGCCTCCCACCGATGAAGTGATCGTCGAGCGCGCACCGCCGGATCGAGGACCGCCGCCCGGCGCCGTGATGCAAGGCATCGGCATCGGTGTTGGCATCGGGCTAGGGATGGGCATGGGTGGCGGCGGCGGCCGCGGCGGAGAGATGGGACACGGCGACCGCGGCAGGTACTGAGGCAGGTGCGAGACGGAGGACGAAGATGTCCTCCGTCATGGCGAATGAAGGGAAGCGCTCCAGAGTGTTTCCATGGAGAGATTCTGGATTGCTTCGTCGCAAGATCTCCTCGCAATGACGGCTGAGGGGCCGCAGAGAACAAATCATCACCGCGACAATTCTGTTGATGGCCGGGGAGTTGCGCGCCCCGCCGCCTTCCATTCCGGAAATGCTGTAGTCTGACGACCGATGCCAGCTTTCCGGGGACTTCACAGCGATGCCGCACGACGCTCACGCCAAAGACACAGCGAAGCAAGCATGGCCGGTGTTCCGGTCGCTTGCATCCTATTCCCTCTCCGGCGATCTCATTGCAGGCCTGACGCTCGCGGCGATTGCCATCCCCGAGCAGATGGCCACCGCGCGGCTCGGCGGCTTCGCGCCGCAGATCGGCTTCTTCGCCTTCATGGCGGGCTCGGTCGGCTTCGCGCTGCTCGGCGGCAACCGCTTTCTCTCGCTGGGCGCGGACTCCACGATCACGCCGATCTTCGCCGGCGGACTTGCGGCACTGGCCGCTACCGGCTCGCCGGAATATCAGGGCCTTTCGATCGCGCTGGCGCTAATGGTTGGCGCGATGATGCTCGCCGGCGGCGCTTTCCGGCTCGGCGGCATCGCCAATCTGTTGTCGGTGCCCGTCATGGTCGGCTTTCTCGCCGGCATCTCGGTGCACATCATCGTGTCGCAATTACCGGGCGTGCTCGGATTGCAGTCACCAAACGGCCCGACGCTCGATCGCATCGGCGTGCTCGCAACCGAGCTCGGCCGGACCAATCCCGTGACCTTTTGCATCGGCTTTGGCGTGCTGGCGGTGGTCTTCATGTCGGAGAAGATCAGTCCCAAATTTCCCGGCGCGCTGATCGGGCTGGTCGCCGCGACGCTCGCGGTAATCGGGCTGGGGCTCGAGAGCAAGGGCGTCAACGTCGTCGGCATGGTGCCGGGCACGCTGCCGCGACCGACCTTGCCTGAGCTTGCGCCGGAGCAATGGGTGCGCCTGGTGCCGCTCGCTTTCGTGATCACGATCGTGGTGATGGTGCAGACCGCTGCGACGACGCGGTCGTTCCCATCCGATCCCGACAAGCCTGCCGATGTCGATCGCGACTTCCTCGGCGCCGGCGCTGGCGGCGTGCTGGCCGGCCTGTTCGGCGCGTTCCCGGTCAATGCCAGCCCGCCGCGGACGGGGATCGTCGCCGAGACCGGCGGACAGTCGCAGCTTGCGGGGCTGGCCGCCGCGGCAATCGTGCTGGCGCTGCTCGCGTTCGGGACCGGGCTGTTGCAGCACGTTCCGGATGCAGCGCTCGGCGGCATCCTGCTGTTCGTCGCGCTGCGGATCATCCGCTTCAATCAGATCGTCACGATTTATCGCCAGTCCTTCAGCGAGTTTGTGCTGATCGTTGCAACAGCCGCGCTGATCATCGTGCTGCCGATCCAACAGGGCGCGTTCCTCGGCATCGTGCTGTCGCTGCTACACGGGATCTGGAGCACGACGCGTGCCAGGCTGGTCGAGTTCGAGCGCGTGCCCGGCACGACGATCTGGTGGCCGACCCATCCGCACGTCACCGGCGAGCGCATCGCCGGCGTCGCGGTGATCGGGCTGCAGGCGCCGCTATCGTTTCTCAACGCGCCCAGCTTCCGCAGCGACGTGAGCAAGGTTCTTACCACGTCAACGCCGCAACTGCTGGTGCTGGAGGCGAGCGGCATGGTGGAGATCGACTTCACCGCCGCGCAGATCCTGCTCGACGTGTTCAAGGCGTGCAACGAGCAGGGCGTCACGGTGGCACTGGCGCGGCTGGAGTCGGTGCGCGCGCAGGATGCGTTCGAGCGGTTCAGGTTGTTCGATGTCCTGTCCCGCGAGCACGTCTTCCACAGCGTGGACGAGGCCGTGCGAACGTTGGCAAAAGCGGAATAGCATTGAGTTACACCGGTTGAGCCGCGAACTCGCTTCACCTCTCCCGCTTGCGGGAGAGGTCGGCGCGCTCTTTGCGCGCCGGGTGAGGGCTCTCTCCTCTTGAGGATTATCCCCGTTGCGGAAGCACCCTCTCCCCGGCCCTCCCTCGCAAGCGGGGCAGGGAGCGCACCGCGTTCGCAGCAACAATGAGCGATTACGAAGACAACGTCGGATGATCGCGCTGGATCGTCTCGCGGATCCAGCTGGCGTGGATCGCGCGATACAGGATCTGCGCGGTCTTGGTGTCGTTGGCTGTCATGCAGAGACCGACGATGCGGTGGACGGCGTCGTCGCGCATCAGGTCATCCGAGATCTTCATCGCGATTTCCATCGCGACTTTCGCGGCGCGCTCATAGCGCTCGCTCTCGCGCTTGTCGCTCCGCGAAGCAGCTGCGCTCGCGGCATGACAGATGGCGCGGATGCGCTCAGCCGCGTCGATGTCGCCGAGCGGCGACTCGATCGGTTCGTCCCAGATGTCTTTCCGCGTCGTGCGCGCAAACCACCGCATTGCCTCGCTCCGTGGTAACGGAACGAGCATAAACGGGCGCAACGCCGTGCGCTACGCCTCCGGCACGATCTTGCCGGGATTGAAGATGTTCTGCGGATCGAGTGCCTTTTTCAGCGCACGCATGGCGTCCAGCGCCTCCGGGCCCAGTTCCGCCCTGAGATATTTCTGCTTGCCCTGGCCGATGCCGTGCTCGCCGGTGCAGGTGCCGTCCATCGCCTGCGCGCGCTCGACCAAACGGTGCATGAACTCCTCGCCGCGCGCCATCTCGTCGGGGTCGTTGGTGTCGCAGACCAGCGAGCAGTGGAAATTGCCGTCGCCGACATGGCCGACGATCGGCGACAACAAATTGAGCCGCTTGAGATCTTCCTCGGTCTCGCCGACGCATTCGGCGAGCCGCGAGATCGGCACGCAGACGTCGGTCGCGACCACGCCGATGCTGTCGCCGGGCCGCAGCGCCTTCACCGACCAATAGGCGTCGTGCCGCGCCTGCCACAGTTTTGTGCGATCCTCCGGCTTGGTGGTCCAGGAGAAATCGCCGCCGCCGCATTCCTTGGCAATCTCGCCGAAGGCCTTGGACTGCTCGCCGACCTCGATCTCGCTGCCGTGGAATTCCATCAGCAAGAGCGGCGTCTCCGGCAGCGTCAGCTTCGAATAGGCGTTGCAGGCCTTCACCTGGGCGGCGTTGAGCAGTTCGATGCGCGCCACGGGAATGCCGGTCTGGATCGCCAGGATCACGGCCTGACACGCCCCGTGCACGGTCTCGAACGACACCGCGCCGGCCGCGATCGTCTCCGGGATGCCGCGCAGGCGGATGGTCAATTCCGAGATGATGCCGAGCGTGCCTTCGGCGCCGACGAACAGATGCGTGAGGTCGTAGCCGGCCGCGGATTTCTTGGCGCGCGTGCCGGTCGTGATGATCTCGCCGTCGCCGCGCACCACCTTGAGCGCGATCACGCTGTCTCGCATGGTGCCGTAACGCACCGCATTGGTGCCGGAGGCGCGGGTCGAGGCCATGCCGCCCAGCGAAGCGTCCGCGCCGGGATCGATCGGGAAGAACAGGCCCTGGTCGCGCAGATGCTCGTTCAGCGCCTTGCGCGTCACGCCGGGCTGGATCACGCAGTCGAGGTCCTCGGCGTGAACGGCGAGCACCTTGTTCATGTCGCGCAGATCGATCGAGATGCCGCCGGCGGGCGCATTGACCTGGCCCTCAAGCGAAGTGCCGGTGCCGAAGGCGATGACCGGCACGCCGTTCTTGGCGCAGATCCGCACCACGTCCTGGATGTCGGCGGTGTCCTGCGCCATCACCACGCCGTCCGGCGGCTGGTTGGCGATCCATGTCGTGGTGTGGCCGTGCTGCTCGCGAACAGCCTGCGAGGTGATGAGGCGGTTGCCGAAGCGTGCGGCGAGCTGCTCCAGCGCGCTCGCGAGGGCTTTCGGCGCCGGCCGCGGCGGATTATTGGTGATGGTCGTACCCACGGATAGTCCTCCCGACGAGACAAACCGTGGCAAAGGACATCTCACCGGTCAAGTCAAGCGACCGGACGCATAGCAAGGGACGGACACATGCCGGAGACTGCCAAAGCTGCGCTCAAGCCCGAACCGTTCCGCTCATCGACCATGCAGATCGAGCCGCAATGGATCGACTATAACGGCCATCTCAACATGGCCTATTACAACGTGATGTTCGACCGGGCGATCGACGAGTTCTGGCTCGAGCTCGGGATTGGGCCCACCTACAAGACGGAGCGCCACGGCTCGACCTTCACCGCCGAATGCCATGTGCGTTACTTGCGCGAGATCCACCTCGGCGATCCCGTGCAGATTCTGGTGTGGTTGCTGGAGGCCGACGACAAGCGGCTGCATACGTTCGAGGAGCTGAGGCACGCCACCGAGGGCTGGCTGTCGGCCACGTCCGAGAACATGTCGCTCCACATAGACATGAATGCGCGGCGCGTTGCGCCGTTTCCGCCCGACATCCAGCAGCGTATCGCAGGCATCGCCAAGACCCACGGCACCCTGCCGCGGCCCGAGGGCACCGGCCGGAGCGTGGCGATGCCCTCGAAGCGGTGACGCTCTAACTCCTCATCCTGAGGAGCCCCGCGAAGCGGGCGTCTCGAAGGATGCAAGGCCACAGTCGGGCCTTCATGGTTCGAGACGCGCGTTCCGCGCTCCTCACCATGAGGATAACACCGCTAGACCCTGTTGCGGCCGCGGGCGAGACCGACCACGGCCGAGACCAGGAACAGCACGACCGCGATGAAGAAGATGATCTTGGCGATTTCGACTGAAGCGCCGGCAATGCCGCCAAAGCCCAGAATGCCGGCGATCAGTGCGATAACCAGAAACGTCACAACCCAGCCAAGCATGGTCAAACCTCTGTCTTGATGTCTGTCTGCGATCGGGCGGCGTGCCACCACGGCTCGCTTGCGGAGACAATCTCGACCTCGGAACGATTGTTCCGGACCAGGCCATGCGGAAATTCGCGCGCCCGCTTGGAACAAATCGGCGCCCGGCGCACGTGGAAAACCCTCCCCGCGACCCCATATAGCCACCAATCCCTGCTATAGGCTCCCCTCCACCCCGCGGTGCCATCGTGGGGCCAAATGATTCGCATGACCGAGCCGAGCAAAATCATCCCCGAGAGCATCCCCGACCACCAGCCCGCGGCCGGCGGCATCGCCGCGCGTGCGCGCGCCTCGGTGGGACCGAAATATTTGTCCGGGCTCAATCCCGAGCAGCGCGACGCCGTGGAGACGCTGGACGGCCCGGTTCTGGTGCTGGCCGGCGCCGGCACCGGCAAGACTCGCGTCCTGACCACGCGCATTGCGCATATCCTCAGCCAGGGCCGCGCCCGCCCGAGCGATATCCTGTCGGTGACCTTCACCAACAAGGCCGCGCGTGAGATGAAGCACCGGCTCGGCCAGATGCTCGGCCAGGCCGTCGAGGGCATGCCGTGGCTCGGCACCTTCCACTCCATCGGCGGCCGCATCCTACGCACCCATGCGGAGCTGGCGCAGCTCAAGTCGAACTTCACCGTGCTCGACGTCGACGACCAGGTGCGGCTCCTGAAGCAGCTCTTGCAAGCCGACAACATCGACGACAAGCGCTGGCCGGCGCGGATGCTGGCCGGGCTGATCGACGGCTGGAAGAACCGCGGCCTGACGCCGTCGCAGGTGCCCGCCGGCGAAGCCGCAACGTTCGCCAACGGCAAGGGCGGCAAGCTCTATGCGAGCTACCAGGAACGGCTGAAGATCCTGAACGCCGCCGATTTCGGCGATCTGCTGCTGGAAGACATCCGCATCTTCCGCGAGCACCCGGACATCCTCCGGCAGTATCAACAGCGCTTCAAATTCATCCTGGTCGACGAATACCAGGACACCAACGTCGCGCAGTATCTGTGGCTGCGGCTGCTGTCGCAGGCGCCGACGAAGCCAACCGCCCCTACTGTCATTCCGGGGCGCCTCGAAGAGCCGAACCCGGAATCCGGAGATGGGCCATCAGCTCGAGATTCCGGGTTCGATGCAACGCATCGCCCCGGAATGACGGAGCATGCGGTTAGCGCGCCAGTGGCCGCCCCCCATGTCAAAAACATCTGCTGCGTCGGCGACGACGACCAGTCGATCTATGGCTGGCGCGGGGCGGAGGTCGACAACATCCTGCGTTTCGAGCACGATTTTCCCGGCGCCAAGGTCATTCGCCTCGAGCGCAACTACCGCTCGACCGGCCACATCCTCGCCGCCGCCTCGCACCTGATCGCGCACAATGAAGGCCGGCTCGGCAAGACGCTGCGCACTGAGGACCAGGACGGCGAGAAGGTCACGGTGACGGGATCGTGGGATTCGGAAGAGGAAGCGCGCGGCATCGGCGAGGAGATCGAGCAGATCCAGCGCCAAGGCGACAAGCTCAACGAGATCGCGATTCTCGTGCGCGCGTCCTACCAGATGCGCGAGTTCGAAGATCGCTTCGTCACGCTCGGGCTGCCCTATCGCGTGATCGGCGGCCCGCGCTTCTACGAGCGCGCCGAAATCCGCGACGCGCTGGCTTATCTGCGCGTGATCAATTCACCCGCCGATGATCTCGCCTTCGAGCGCATCGTCAACACCCCCAAGAGGGGCTTGGGCGATGCCACCGTGCAGATGCTGCACGATCACGCCCGCAAGCGCCGCATTCCGCTGTTCGAGGCCGCGCGTGCCGTGGTCGACACCGACGAATTGAAGCCGAAGGCACGCGGGTCACTGCGCGATCTCGTCACCCAGTTCGACCGCTGGCGCGCGCAGCGCGAGGTCACCGCGCATACAGATCTCGCCCAGATCGTGCTCGACGAGAGCGGCTACACCGAGATGTGGCAGAAGGACCGCTCGGCGGACGCTGCCGGCCGGCTGGAGAACTTGAAAGAGCTCGTGCGCTCGATGGAGGAGTTCGAGAACCTGCAAGGATTTCTCGAACACATTTCGCTGGTGATGGACCGCGACAGCGGCGCCGACGAGGATGCGGTGTCGCTGATGACGCTGCATTCGGCCAAGGGGCTCGAATTCGACAACGTGTTCCTGCCCGGCTGGGAGGAAGGCCTATTCCCGAGCCAGCGCACGCTGGACGAACAGGGTCGCGCCGGCCTCGAGGAAGAGCGTCGCCTCGGCCATGTCGGCCTGACCCGTGCGAGGCGTCGCGCCAAGATCTATTTTGCGACCAACCGGCGGATCCACGGCACCTGGACAACCACGATCCCGTCGCGCTTCCTGGACGAATTGCCTGCGGCCAATGTCGAGATCACGGAATCCAAGGGCGGCTCGGCTTGGGGCGGCACAGGCGGCTACGGGGCCTCGCGCTTCGACGACATGGAGGCGTTCGGCTCCACCTATTCGACTCCGGGCTGGCAGCGCGCCCAGGCCAATCGCAACCGCGGCGGCGGACGCAGTGGCGGCGGCCAGGGTGGCTTTGAGGAACAGACCTCGTCGTTTTCGTCCTCGCCGGATTTCGGCAGCTTCTCGTCGCGCAGGCGCGGGCCGATGACGATCGAGGGCGAACTGGTGGCCAAATCGACCGGCACGACCTCGGATTTCTCGCTCGCCGACCGCGTCTTCCACCAGAAATTCGGCTACGGCCGCGTCACCAAGGTCGACGGCAACAAGCTCACCATCGCCTTCGACAAGGCCGGTGAGAAGAAGGTCGTGGACAGCTTTGTGCAGCGGGCGTGAGGGCCGGCCCTGTTGCGGCGGCGTTACGCCGCCGAGTTTCTTCCTTCCACGCCCCTTGACCGCCGCGAACTTCCCCGTATCAGATGCGGCCATGGTTCGGGGCCCCATCACACTGATCTTGCTGGCATTGGTCATGCCGTCGCTTGCGGCGGCGGAGACCATGAGCTTTGGCGATTCGCTCGGGCTGCTGGCGAAAAGTTGCGGCGCGGAAATCGTGGCGAATTGCCGCGGCGTCAATCCGGATTCGACCCGGCTGAAGGAGTGCCTGTCCCGCAACCGCGACGTGCTGTCGCCGCAATGCCAGACCGACTACCTCACGGCGTTCGACGCCATCCTGAAGCGCGTCGCCGCCCGCGTCACGGTGGCGAACGCCTGCCAGCGCGAAATCGTCAAGATCTGCGGCGGCTCGACCAAGGAGACCAGCAAGTCGGTCCCCTGCCTGGTCTCGACGCCCAAGGGCATCAGCAACAACTGCCTGAAGGCCGTCGACGACGCGGGATACCGATGATGCGCGCGACCGGGCTTACCACCTCCCGAATTGGCATCGCTCTCGGTAGCTTTCTTGGTCTTGCTTTGCTCGCGGGCGCCGCAGCCGGGCAGACGGCTCCGCCGACCCGCGACGACATCGTCGGCAAGCTCAATCATTTCGAGGAGGCCGCCGAGGTCGATATTCCCGCGCTGAAGCAGCAGGTGATGGAGCGGGCCAAGGCCAGGATCAAGAACGATCCGGGGCCGGTGAACCGTCCGCTGATCGCGCCCGACCTCGCCAAGCTGCCCACCTTCACCGCGCAGATCCAGTTCGACGCCGACACGCCGATCATCCAGCCGGACTCCTACCAGACCGTCGGCCGGCTCGCGGACGCGCTGGTGCACGCCTCGCTGCTGCCCTACACGTTCCTGATCGTCGGCCATGTCGAATCCAATACGAAGACACGAGAGGCCAATGCGATCCTGAGCCAGCGCCGGGCGGACGCGATCCGCGACGTGCTGGTGAACACGTTCAAGATTTCGACCAAGCGGCTTCAGCCGATCGGGCTGGGCGAGGAGCAGTTGCTCGATCGCGCCCGGCCGACCTCCGCGGTCAATGGCCAGCTGCAAATCCTCACCTTTGCCAAGCTGCCCGAGGACGAGCCGGCGCGCCCCGCTGCGGCACCCGCGCCCGCGACGAAAAAGCCCGCCAGGAAACATTGAGCGTGCGCGCCTCGGCGCCTGACGGAACCCTTTGAAGTCCGGCCATTTTGTGACCTGTCTCACAGCGCGACAGCACGGTTCTGCGCGACAATAGTGCCGGTTTGTGCACTGCCCACTCCGGTGCTATAGCCTGTTTTCGTCCTTCCCCGACCCTGTGCTGCACGAGACCGAGATGGCTGGCTATTTTCAACGCCAACTGGCGGATTATGTCGAATACCACCGCGATCCCTGGAATTGCGTGATGCATGTGGTCGGCATTCTCCTGCTCTTCACCGGTGCGACGCTGCCGCTGACGCTGGTCCATTTCCAGATATTCGGGATCGAGGTGAGCCTGGCGGTGATTTTGGCCCTGCCGGTGCTGGTATATTGGCTGATGCTGGACGCCGGGATTGGCCTCGGCATCCTCGCGGCGATGATCGTGCTGCTTTCGGTCGCAACCGCAATCGGCAATCAGGTCTCGCTCGCCATCATGTGGTCGATTTTTGCGGTGCTGATCGGGTCTGGTATCGCATCGCAGATCGTCGGCCACAGGGTATTTGAGGAGCGGCAGCCGTCAATGGTCGACCACCCCACCCATTTCCTGCTTGGACCGATGTTCGTCATGGCAAAATTATTCATTGCACTGGGTTTTCGTCGCGATCTCGCTGCGATTCTCGCGCCTCTTCCGACCAGCTCCCTTTCAACCCGATAGCTTCCAGAGCGGAACAGCAAACCTTCTTCATGACTCTCGTCCTGGTTACCGGTGGCAGTGGTTTCATCGGACAGCATCTCGTCGAAGCGCTCCGCGCCCGTGGGCAGCGGGTGCGCGTGCTCGACGTCCGGCCGCCGGCCGCGGCGAGCGCGGACGTTGAATATGCGCAGGGATCGGTGCTGGATAGTGGCGCGGTCGATGCCGCGGTTGCCGGCGTCGATCAGGTCTACCATCTCGCCGGCCTGCCCGGCATGTGGGTCGCCGACAAGCAGGCCTTCCACGACGTCAATTACCGCGGCACCGAGGTGGTGCTCGCATCCGCGATGAAGCGCGGCGTGTCGCGCTTCCTGCACTGCTCGACGGAATCGATCCTGTTTCCCTATTCGAACCTCAATGGCACGCCCGCCGAAGAGGCTCTGCAGCCGGCGGACGCGATGCCCGGCGCCTATACGCGCTCGAAGTCGCTCGCCGAACATCACGCCGCGAAGGCTGCGGCCGCGGGCTTCCCGCTCGTGATCGGCACGCCGACCATGCCGATCGGCGCCGCCGACCACAATCTGACGCCGCCGACCGCGATGCTGTGGTACTTCCTGCAGAAGAAGGTGCAGCCGCATCTCGACTTCCTGGTCAATCTCGTCGACGTCCGCGACGTCGCCATGGGCCTGGTGCTGGCGATGGAGCGCGGCCGCGCCGGCCAGCGCTACATCCTCGGCGGCGATTGCGTCCGGCTCGGCCAGATCCTGAGGATGATGTCCGCGATGAGCGGCCGCCGGCAGTTTCCGGTCGTCGTTCCCGGCAGGATCGCCGAGTTCTCCGGCATCCTGCTCGAATATCTCTCCGATCACGTCACGCGCCGGCCGCCGAACGGCACCGCCGAAGGCGTGCGCATTGCGCTTGCCGCGAGCGATCTTTCGATCGGCAAGGCGCGCACCGAGCTCGGCTATGCGCCGCGCCCGATCGAGCCGGTGCTGCACGAAACCATCACCCATCTGCTCGCCCGCAACGGCCAGCAGCCCTCCGACGCCATCAAGCATCACGCGCTGTCCTCACGCGCGAGCTGAGGCCGCCGCCCAAACCAAAGAACCTTTCCGCATGTCCTTCGATTTCAGCAAACTTCTCTCCGTCGCCTGGGGCGGCTGGACCACGGCCTGGCCGACCGAACTGCTGGCGCTGATCTGGCTCGCCTTTCTCGCCAGCTGGGTGGGCGCCTCGTTCTGGCAGGGCCGGACCAAGAAGCAGGTCATGACGCTGGAGTCGCAGCGCTACAGCCTGCCGATCCTGGTCGGCGGCATCCTGTACACACCGTGGGTTGCGGAGATCCTGGGCTGGAAGCCGCTCTGGGTGCTCGGCAACACCGGGATCGCCTTCGCCGCGATCCTCTCGATCGCCGGCATCGCCTTCGCCTGGTGGGGCCGGCTGCATCTCGGAAAATTCTGGTCCAACACCATCACTCACAAGGAAGACCACCGCGTCATCGACACCGGCCCTTACGGCATCGTGCGTCACCCGATCTACACGGGATTGATCTTCGGCATGCTCGTCACCGGCATCGCGATCGGCATGGTCACGACGATCCTCGGCGCCATCCTGATCTCGCTCGGCATGTGGCAGAAGGGCCGGATGGAAGAGGTGTTCCTGTCAAAGGAGCTCGGCGAGGACGCCTACGGCGCCTATTGCCGCCGGGTGCCGATGATCATTCCGTTCTTGTCGCCGCGCTGAGGCGCGGAGCGACGGCGCGACCGTTGCGAGCGTAGCAAGCGCCCACATCTCCCAATGTTGTCCCGGCCTTCGCCGGGACGACACGGAGAGTTTTTCGCGCACGCAGCCATCTCCCGGACAAGGAACCGCCCCTCCGCTCGCCCGTTAGCCGCTCGAAGCATGCAATAGCTGCAGAGCATCGAGCCATGTCGGACGCCTACGATTACTTTCGCGAGCACGCGGTCACCGCCGTCCGCAAGGCGCGGGCGCTGCCGCGCGGGCGGACGAAGCAGAAGCAGCGCGTGGTCGCGCGGGTCTATCATCTCCTGTCCAAGGAGGCCGCGCTTGCGGCGAACATCCATCACCTCGACGAGTTTCGCGCGGCGCGCGGGCTGGAGCGGCAGATCGGCCGCTGAACGCCTGCTGTCCATGCAAATTCGGTCGGCTGCCATTCCACGACAATAAAGCTGCACTGAGTTCCGCGAAGGTTGACCTTTTCGTCGCCACCAAGTTGGATGCGCGCGCAAACAGGGGCCTCTCATGACTTTTTCCAGCATCTTTGCGCAATTCGTCGCATTCGTCGGCGGCCTCGCGCTGCAATGGCGAAAGCTGTCGGGGACCGCGCCCGCCCCGGCCTGGGGCGAGGCGCCGGCGATTCCCGAAGCAAAGCCGCAAGGGGCGCTGCCGACCCTGAAGATGCCCAGCGCGCGGGGCTGGAGCGAGGGCCAGAAGCCGACGGCCGCGCCCGGTCTCAAGGTCAATGCGTTCGCCACCGGCCTCGACCACCCGCGCTGGATCGAGGTGCTGCCCAATGGCGACGTTCTGATCGCCGAAGCGACGCAGATCGCAGGCACCCCGCGGAGCGTGTTTCACTACGCGATGCAGGCGACGATGCGCCGCGCCGCGGCGCTCGGCGTCAGCGCCAACCGCATCACGCTGTTGCGCGACAAGGACGGCGACGGCATCGCCGAAATGCGCGGCGCCTTCATGGAAAACCTGAGCCAGCCGTTCGGCATGGCGCTGGTCGGCGACACCTTTTATGTCGGCAACACCGACGGCGTGATGGCGTTTCCCTATGTCGCGAATGCCGACCGCATCACCGCGCCGGGCAAGCGGCTCACCAATTTCAAGCCGAGCGGACACTGGACCCGGAGCCTGCTGGCAAGTCCCGACGGCAAGAAGCTCTATGCCGGCGTCGGCTCGCTCACCAACATTGCCGAGATGGGCATGGAGGTCGAGCAAGGCCGCGCCGCGGTCTACGAGCTCGATCTCGAGGCCGGCACCCATCGCATCTTCGCCGGCGGTCTGCGCAATCCGGTTGGATTGGCCTGGGAGCCAACCACGAATGTGCTGTGGACCGTCGTCAACGAGCGCGACGGGCTCGGCGACGAGACGCCGCCGGACTATCTCACCTCGGTGCGCGACGGTGGCTTCTACGGCTGGCCCTATTGCTACTGGGGCAAGACGGTCGACGATCGCGTCCCGCAGGATCCGGCGATGGTCGCCAAGGCGCTCACGCCCGATTACGCCCTGGGCGGCCACACCGCGTCGCTCGGCCTGTGCTGGATGCCGGCGGGTACGTTGCCGGGCTTTCCGGACGGCATGGTGATCGGCCAGCACGGCTCGTGGAATCGGAGCACGCTGTCCGGCTACAAGGTGGTGTTCATCCCGTTCGAGAACGGCAAACCCTCCGGCCCGGCGCGCGACATCCTGTCGGGCTTCCTGGCGCCGGACGAGAAAGAGTCCTACGGCCGCCCGGTCGGCGTGGCGATCGGCCCGGATAAATCGCTGCTGATGGCCGACGACGTCGGCAACGTGATCTGGCGCGTCACCGGCGCTTGAGAATCACGTCCCCACGGACAGCGTGGCGCGCTGCTTACGCAGCAGCGCGATCACCGACAGCGCCGTGATCAACCCGGTCTTGGGATTTTCGGACGGGATGTTCTCGATGGCCATCGAGAAGCGCGCGGAATCCGCCTCGACCTCGATGCGGTGAACGTTGCGCGTCACGGTCGGGTCGGCCCAGATCTGCACCTGCGTGCGGTCGGGCCCGACGCCCGCGAGCGACAGCGCCACCGCGACATTGAGATTGGCCGGAAAGCCTTTTGCGGCCTCGCGCGCCGTGCCTTCGAACAGCTTCAGCGGCTCGCGCAGATGATCGATATCGATGTTGTTCTGGACGATGAACGGCGCACCCTTTAGCCCGTCGATCGGCTTGCGCGTGACCATCTTCACCGAATGGATGGTGCCGATCGCGGCGGCGTTGACGGCATCGAGGCCGATCAGCGCGCCGGTCGGCACCATGATGCGGCCGCCATTGGCGCGGGCGAGATCGACGAGATCAAAATTGTCGAGCAGCCCGCCGACGCTGACGACGATTGCGGCCTTGCCGCGTTTCACCGCGGGCTCGACGATCGCGCGCAGTTGGCTGCTCGGCGCGCATTCGACGACGATATCGCCGACGTCGCCGAGTTGCTCGATCGGCAAAACCAGCGGCGGATGGCGAAGGCTTTTCAGGAAAGGCTGATGCTTTGCGGCATCGCGCACCGCGACGGCCGAAAGCACCAGCCCCTCGATGCCCTGATCGAGCGCAGTCGCGATCTTGCTGCCGATCGAGCCCAATCCGGCGATCGCAACCCGCAATTCGTTCGAAGCTTTCTGACCGGTCATCGCATCGCACCTTCTGTCCAGGCCAACGTCATAGCTCCTCACGTCTACCGCGCATAGCTGCGCAGGCATACGGCTGCCAGCGGCAGCCCGCCGACGGGCTTAATTCGTTGCCGGCCTGCTCGTTCTCTCAACGTGCTCACCCTGCTATTGTCGCGGGCGCAGACCGCGCCCGCCGAACCCGTCACGCAATCCCGCTGATATCCCTAACGGAGTTTTTCCATGCGCACCCATTCGATTGCAGCGATTCCCGCTGATGGCATCGGGCCCGAGGTCATCTCGGCCGGAATTCGCGTGCTGGAGGCACTTGCAAAACGCAGCGGCGATATCGCCTTCAATATCAAGACGTTCGACTGGGGCTCGGACTATTACAAGAAACACGGCGTGATGATGCCGGCCGACGGTCTCGCTGAACTCAAGAAATTTGACGCGATCTATTTCGGCGCGGTCGGGGCGCCCGACGTGCCCGACCACATCACGCTGTGGGGCCTGCGCCTGCCGATCTGCCAGGGTTTTGATCAATACGCCAATGTGCGGCCAACCAAGATCCTCCCGGGCGTCGCCTCGCCGCTGCGCAATGTCGGCGTCGGCGATCTCGACTGGGTGATCGTGCGCGAGAATTCGGAAGGCGAATATGCCGGCATGGGCGGCCGCGCTCATCGTGGCCTGCCGGAAGAAGTCGGCACCGAAGTGGCGGTGTTCACCCGCGTCGGCGTGACGCGGATCATGCGCTATGCATTCAAGCTGGCGCAGTCGCGCCTGCGCAAGTTCCTGACCGTGGTGACCAAGTCGAACGCGCAGCGCCACGGCATGGTGATGTGGGATGAGATCGCAGCCGAGGTCGCGGCCGAATTCCCTGACGTCGCCTGGGACAAGATGCTGGTCGACGCCATGACGGTGCGCATGACGCTGCATCCCAAGAGCCTCGACACCATCGTTGCGACCAACCTCCACGCCGACATCCTCTCCGACCTCGCCGGCGCGCTGGCGGGCAGCCTCGGCGTGGCGCCGACCGGCAACATCGATCCGGAGCGCCGCTTCCCCTCGATGTTCGAGCCGATCCACGGCTCGGCGTTCGACATCACCGGCAAGGGCATCGCCAATCCGGTGGCGACGTTCTGGACCGGCGCGCAGATGCTCGAGCATCTCGGCGAGACGGACGCCGCGGTGCGGCTGATGGCGGCGGTCGAGCGCGTCTGCGCGGCCGGCGTGCTGACACCCGACGTCGGCGGAACTGCGTCGACGAAAGAGGTGACCGACGCCGTGATCGACGCGATCAATGGGTCGAATGTTTAATCTTGACTTGACGTCATGGCCGGGCTTGTCCCGGCCATCCACGATCTTTCCCGCGGCAACAAGAACGTGAAAGCCCGGGCCTTCGCCTCCACGAAGCGGCTCGGCCGCGCAGGCGGGACAAGCCCGGGCATGACGAGTTTCAACCGCCCGCAGCTTTCGGAGAGATAAAACGCCCTACTTGCGCCTGGACGGAGCCGGCGGCGGCACCGCCATCGCGGCGGCGGTGTCCGGCGGCGTCAAATGACGCGGGACGATGATCGACTGGCCGGGGGTGAGCGGTGCGTTCTCCGGCAGCGAGTTGCTCTGCGCGAGCGACCACAGCGGCACGCGATTGGCGGCGGCGATGCTCTCCATGGTGTCGCCGCGGCGCACCGGCAGTCGCACGCCGCTATCCCACAATTCGACCGGCGTTTCGCCGGGCACGAGATAGCGCAGCGGCACGGCATCGGCCTCGGTCTGGGGCGGAATGCGCGGCAACTGCGTCACCATCTCGAGGATCTGGCGATGGATGTCGTCGGACTTCTCGATATTGATGTGGCTGACCCGCGAGTTCTCCTTGAGGTCGTAGCTCGCATAATGGCCACGGAAGCCCGGCACCGCCACGACGTTACCGCCGCCAAGCACGCTGTCGGAAAGGAAGATGTTGATGAAGCGCTCGACATTGAGCGGCACGTCGTCGGTCGCATGCGCGGGGTCGATAGTGATGACGAGACTGATCGGAATGTTCTCCTTGGCTGCCATCTCGGCGATGATCACCGAGCACAACCCGCCCATGGAATGGCCGATCAGCACGATCGGCGCCGGCGATTCCTTGTAGCTCGCGATGGCGCGATTACCGATCCATCGGCAGATGGTGAATTCATAGACATCGGCCGAAAAACCGGCCTGCGTCAGCTTCTCGCTGAGCCGGTCCATGCCGGTCGAGAAGATCGGCCCCATGGCGCCGCGAAACAGGTAGATTTTCGGGGGTGGCAGCGGCTCGGCCGGCGGAGGCGGCGCGGCGGCAGGCGCGAGCGCGGCGGGCTTGGTCTTGGCGGGCGAGCCTGCGGCCATGCCGGTGCTGAAGGCGAGCAGCGCAATCGCTGCCAGCACCACAATTCGCCTTGAATCCATCATCAGTCCAGCAGTCCCACCGCGGCAGGCAAAGGCCTCCCCCCGGGGGCTTAGTGACGGCCGAATGGGTGGAATTTGGGGCACGGACACAGCCGCCGCGCCAGTAGGCTCGCGATATCCTCGACAGCGGGCTGAGCGCGGCCGCTAGCGCATTGGATTACGCGCTGCGGCCCAAATCGATCTTTCCGCTTCGAAGTGAGCGCCCGGCCTCAGTTGTGCGCCGGCGCAATGGCCGCCGCGGCTCGTGCAGGCCTTGGCGCGCCGGGCTCGGCAACCGGTGCCGGCGCGCGCGACCGCGCGA
This sequence comes from Bradyrhizobium sp. Kon10, assembly GCF_055807395.1. Lineage (NCBI taxonomy): Bacteria > Pseudomonadati > Pseudomonadota > Alphaproteobacteria > Hyphomicrobiales > Nitrobacteraceae > Bradyrhizobium > Bradyrhizobium sp. Kon10. The sequence continues at coordinate 80,276 of NZ_JBVVOZ010000003.1, forward strand.
TCGCGGCGTCGATCTCGGCGATCACGCGGCGCTGGATCGCCTCGTTCTTGTCGATCGTGATGTGGCCGACGCCGGAGCCGCGGACATCGACATTGTCGAGCTTGCCGCGAAAGCCGTTGGCTGCACGCACAGGCTCGCCGGGACCGTCGCCGATATAGATGTTGATGTAGCGCTCGGCGCCGGTGGTGAGCTTGGTCTTGAACACGGAGTCGAGGCCGATCGCGAGCTTCACGGGCACGCCGAGACGGTTGAGCTTGGCGATCATGTCGGGCAGCGCGGTCGCACCCGAGGAGTGCCCAACCAGCACGATGGTCTTGAGCCGGCCGGCCTTGTAGTTCGTTGCGGCCTCATCGGCGAGCGAGGACCAGGAGACGAAGTTGGCAACCGTCACCGGGATGCCCTGCGCCTCGAGCCTCGAGCCGATGGTGTCGAGCCCGAGCGAGAAGATGTTGAGCACGCCACGGAGCAGGTAGACATGCGTGGTGGCGGCTGCCTGGCTGGGCGCCGCCTTGGCAGCGGTCGGGCTCATGGCGATAGCTGACAGCAGGAGCAGGCAGATCGCCCACATGCGGATGGTGAACAACTGGCTGATGCCGGCTGTGTGACGGCCGTTCGGTCTCATCGATCTTTTCCCTGGGGACACTTCGCAATTGGCCGGAATCGTAGCCATGGCCCGCTCGCAGACGCAACAAAGAGCCGCGTGAGCGACGATCTTAGCCGCAACCCGTGACCATCGCGCAACACTTGCCTGAAACGTGCCCTTGAAGGGCCTGTTTTGAGACCATTTTTCTCTCGCCAATTGCGACCGGGCAAAGCCCTTCCTATTTCAGGGCTCCGCTGGTCTGCGCCGACACGGCGCGGGTTCCAGCGCCTCCCTCCCCCCACCTCACGGCCATCATGTCCTCCGTCATCTCCGTCGCCAATCTGTCGAAAACCTATGGGTCCGGCTTCAAGGCGCTCAAAAACGTCAATCTCGAGATCAAGCACGGCGAGATCTTCGCGCTGCTCGGTCCCAACGGCGCCGGCAAGACCACGCTGATCTCGATTATCTGCGGCATTGCCAATCCGAGCGAAGGCAAGGTTTTGGTCGGCGGCGAGAACATCCAGACCTCCTACCGCAAGGCGCGCTCGCTGATCGGGCTCGTGCCGCAGGAACTGCACACCGACGCCTTCGAAAGCGTGTGGGCGACCGTGAGCTTTTCCCGCGGCCTGTTCGGCAAGCCTAAGAACCCGGCCCATATCGAGAAGGTGCTGAAGGACCTGTCGCTCTGGGACAAGAAGGACAACAAGATCATCACGCTCTCCGGCGGGATGAAGCGCCGCGTGATGATCGCGAAAGCATTGTCGCACGAACCGCAGATCCTGTTCCTGGACGAGCCGACCGCCGGTGTCGACGTCGAGCTGCGCAAGGGCATGTGGGAAGTCGTGCGCACGCTGCAGCAATCCGGCGTGACCATCATTCTCACCACGCACTACATCGAGGAAGCCGAGGAGATGGCCGACCGCATCGGCGTCATCAACAAGGGCGAGCTCGTTCTGGTCGAGGACAAGGCGACCTTGATGCAGAAGCTCGGCAAGAAGCGGCTGACGCTGCATTTGCAAACCAGGCTCAGCGCGCTGCCGGACAGCCTCGCCCAGTACCAGCTCGACCTCTGCGACAGCGGCGCGACGCTGGTCTACGACTACGACACCAAGGGCGAGCGCACCGGCATCACCAGCCTGCTCAGCGATCTCCGCGATGCCGGCGTCCGCTTCAACGATCTCGACACGACGCAATCGTCGCTCGAGGACATCTTCGTCGATCTCGTGAGGACGTCATGAACCACCGCGCTGTCCTCGCCATCTACCTGTTCGAAATGGCACGCACCTGGCGCACGTTGCTGCAAAGCATCGTCTCGCCGGTGGTTTCGACCTCGCTCTATTTCGTGGTGTTCGGCGCCGCGATCGGCTCGCGCATCAGCCAGGTCGAAGGCGTCAGCTACGGCACCTTCATCGTGCCGGGCCTGATCATGCTTTCTGTACTGACCCAGAGCATCGCCAACGCGTCGTTCGGCATCTACTTCCCGAAATTCGTCGGCACGATCTACGAGATCCTGTCGGCGCCGATCTCCTATTTCGAGATCGTGCTCGGCTATGTCGGCGCGGCCGCGACCAAGTCGATCATCCTCGGCCTGATCATCCTCGCAACCGCCGGTCTGTTCGTGCCGCTGCACATCCAGCATCCGATCTGGATGCTGGTCTTCCTGGTCCTGACTGCGGTGACCTTCAGCCTGTTCGGCTTCGTCATCGGCATCTGGGCCGACGGCTTCGAGAAGCTCCAGATGATCCCGATGCTGGTGGTGACGCCGCTGACCTTCCTCGGCGGCAGCTTCTATTCCGTCGACATGCTGCCGCCGGCCTGGCGCACCGTGGCGCTGCTCAACCCGGTCGTCTATCTGATTTCGGGCTTCCGCTGGAGCTTTTACGAAATCGCCGACGTCAGCATTTTCGTCAGCTTCGGCATGACGCTGGCGTTCCTCGCGATCTGCCTGGGCGTGATCTGGTGGATTTTCCGGACAGGATACCGGCTGAAGAATTGACCGAGGCTCGTCATCCCCGGGGGCGCCTTGCGGGCTCCCCGGAATGACGGCGGTGAAAGCTCACCTGTAGCAGCGGAAGTGGTGATAGCCGTCATAGTAACCGCGGCAATGGCGACGGCCGTGATAGGGAATGCCCAGGATGCCGTCGACGGCACCCACAGCGCCACCGACACCGGCGCCGACGACGCCTCCGACCGCGCCGCCCACCGGGCCGGCAATCCGGTTACCCTCGTAGGAGCCCTCCCGGGCACCGCGCACGATGCCCTGGGCATGGCCGGGATACGGCAGCGATACCAGCGCGAGCAGGACGGCTGCACCTGCGAAAACCAGGCGGACAGGCAAACGCGCCGGCAGATGCGCGGCGGCGATACGGGCTTTGTTCATGTTCGATCCCAGGGGTGAGCAGGCGGCGGAAGCCGCCTGTCGAGGCAAGCCATGTTCAACGCCTGGAGCGGCCAAATGGTTGCGCCTTTGTGACGAATTGTCGGCGTTGTGAACGCACAGCCCGCTCGCGAAAATGTCAGCACCGCCGCAGGCGACGCGGCACAAAGCGGCCTTGCTTACGCCCGGCATCACGTTAACGATGGCGGGAACGTTAGCTTGGCAGGCCGCTGGAACGAAAGCCGGATTGCAGGCATAATGCACGCCGGGGGACGGAGAGCCGCGGCGCTTGCGAGAACAGGCCGGAGGCCAGACGTCAGATGCGTTCCTTTTTCATTGCTTTCACCTCCTTGATGTTTTTGAGCGCGGGCACCGCGCAGGCCAAAGTCGACATCACCATCGACAAGGACAATCAGCAGATGACCGTCGCTGTCGACGGCGTCACGCGCTACCACTGGCCGGTGTCGACCGGCATCCCCTCGCGCGAGACGCCGAACGGGTCATTCCGCGCCTTCCGCATGGAAGAAGATCACTACTCCAAGGAATTCGACGACGCACCGATGCCGCATTCGATCTTCTTCACCAAGATCGGGCACGCCATCCACGGCACCGACTCGGTCGGCCGTCTGGGTACGCCGGCCTCGCATGGCTGCGTGCGGCTGTCGCGCCAGAATGCCAGCACGCTTTATGCGCTGGTGCAGGAGCAGGGCGTGCTCAATACCACGGTGACGTTGACCGGCTCGGCACAGGTGGCGCTGGCCCGCAACCCGCGCGGGCGCGCCAACAATGCAGTGGCCCGCGCCCAGCAGCCCGCCGACGAGCAGCAATATGCAACGACCGGCGATCCCGTGAATCTGACGCCGCCGGCACAGCCTGCCCGCCGCTACATGCCGCAGGATGACAACTACATCTATCCGGCCGACGGCAGCGACACCGGCGCACGCTACCCGGCGCCGCGCATGACCAGCCGCGCCTACGGCGCGCAGGTCTACCAGCAGCAGCCGCAGCAATCTTACGACCAGGGCTACGGCCAGCAGGGCTATTACTATCAGCAGCAACAGCCCCGGCCGTATTATCAGCCGCGCGGCTATTACTACCAGAACTGACACTATCTGAACGCCGCGTCGCCGCGGCCAAATCCCTCCAGCATGCCGCGCCATCAGCCCTGCGGCACCGCGCTGGCGCGCTGGTGTCGACGGCAAGGCCTGCAGCCTGTTCATCAATTGAGCAGCCGGCGACGCAGGAAAGCAACAGTCCCCAACCTTTGGCGCCGCGGGGTTTCGGCTAAATTGACAAGCTCGGGGTCGCCCGTATTGTCTTTCCCATTGTTTCTGGGAGATCACATGACTCGCGAGCAGATTTCGGATTTCTGCGTTAGTGCGCTAGCCAATCTCCTGCGAATTTCGACGGACCGGGTCGATACCTGCACAAAGTTCAACCGTCTCGGCCTCGATTCGGCGATGCTCGTCTACCTCATGATGGAACTTGAGGAGAAGCTCGAGCTCGAACTGTCGACGGACGACTTTTACGACCACCCCACGGTCGAGGCGCTGTCGCGATTTCTGGCGGACAAGCGCGCTATCCGCTCCGCCGCCTGAGAGCGGCTGAGCCGGCGCAACCCGGATGCAAACCCCTCGCTCGCTGGTGGCGCTGCTGGCCCGCCGTGCGGCGGACCAGGGCAACGATCGCGCCTATGTCTTCGTCTCCGATCGCGGGACGGAGGAAGCGGTCCTCACCTTCCGCCAATTACATGACGCCTCACGCGCGCTCGCGTCGCGCCTGACAATGGTCGCGCAGCCGGGCGAGCGCGCCATCCTGGTGTTTCCGCCCGGCATCGAATTCATGGCGGCATTCTTCGGCTGCCTGATGGCTGGCATTATCGCCGTGCCCATGATGATGCCGCGGCGAAACAGCGCCCGTGACGCCAGCGCCGCCATCCTCGCCAATTGCGAACCGGCGATTGCGCTGACCACCTCGGCCTTCGCGCTGCGCGGCGATTTGCAAACGCGCTTCGCGCAGGCGAACATCCGGTGGATCGAAGTCGATAGTGCCGCGGAGGCCAGCGCAACGGTCGACCTGCCCGAGCCGGCACCGGACGACATCGCCCTTCTGCAATACACGTCAGGCTCCACATCCGAGCCCAAAGGCGTGATGGTAAGCCACGCCAATCTGCTCGCCAATCTCGAGATGATCCGGCTTGCGCTCGGCAACAGCAGGCAATCGACATACGTCAATTGGGTACCGCTCTATCACGACATGGGGCTGATCCTGAACGCGCTGCAGGCGCTCTATGTCGGCGCGCCTTGCGTTTTGATGGCGCCGAACGCTTTCATGCAGCGGCCGCTCGGCTGGCTGCGCGCGATCTCGCATTATCGCGCGGAAGTGGCGTGCAGCCCCAATTTCGGTTTCGACCTCTGCGTCAGCCGCTATCGCGCCGATCAGATGCGGGGCATTGACCTGTCCTCGCTCAAAGTTGCACTCAACGGCGCCGAGCCGATTCATGCGGAAACCATTGAGCGGTTCATCGCGACCTTCGCGCCGCACGGCTTCGATCCGCGCGCGATGTATCCCGCTTACGGCATGGCGGAGGCGACCCTTCTGATCTCGGGCGGGACGCGTGGGGGCAGCCATCTCACACGCAGCGTGGGCCGCGCAGTGCTCCAGGCGCATGTGACGGAGGCGCCGACCGATCCCGACGATGCGCAGATCGTGGTGGGCTGCGGGCGCGCGCTTGCCGGCGAGCGGATCGCGATCGTCGAACCGGAAAGCCGCACGCGGCTGCCAGCCGACCACGTCGGCGAGATCTGGGTCAGCGGCGCCAACATCGCTCGCGCCTATTGGCGCAACGAGGCCGCGACGCGCGAGGGCCTCGGTGCCGAGATCGCGCGCGAGACCGGGCGCTGGCTGCGCACCGGAGATCTCGGCTTCCTCGGCGCCACCGGCGATCTGTTCGTCACCGGTCGGATCAAGGACCTCATTATCATCCGCGGCATCAACCACTATCCGCAGGACATCGAGCGCACCGTGCAGTCGCTCGACGATGGCTTGCGCGAAAACTGCGGCGCGGCATTCTCGGTTTCGGACGAGAGCGGCGAGGAAGCGCTCGTCATCGTCCAGGAGGTCGAGCGCACCGCCCGCCACAGCATCGATCCGGCCGAGATCAGGGGCCGGATCCGCGAAGCGATCGCCGACAGCCATGAGCTCTCCGCACGCCACATCGCGCTGATCCGTCCCGGCGCGCTGCCCAAAACCACCAGTGGCAAGATCCAGCGGAAGCTGGCGCGCAAGCTCTGGCTTGACGGCAGTTTCGAGGAGATCGTCTGATCCGGCGACGGCTCAGAAATCGGTCCTCGCCTTCTCACCGTCACGCAGGCTCGCGACAACGCCCTGCTCGATCGCGCCGGCCAGCTTCGAGCGGTAGTGGATGAAATCGGCAAAATTGCCGCGATCGCGGGTCAGCTCATTCTCGACGCGATAGCTGACGAAATTGCTGCGCGGCCGCCCCACTACGATCGTCCTCAATGCCGCGTCGCAGGCGGCACGCTCCAGCGCCAGATCCGTGCCGGGTTTTGGCACGGTGGCCGCAAAGGTGGGCGGGACAACGATCACGATCGGCACATTCGCCGGCAACTTTCCGACGATCTCCGCTAGCGCGGCAATCTCGGGAAACCTCACCCGCATCTCCGGGGACGCAGCCGGGACGGGATCCCTGGGCCATCCGACCTCCCTGAATTGGCCGGGTGGCCAGATGTCCTCGTAGCTGACGAAACCATCCGGGTTCATCCGTTTCCGCCAGCCAAGCCCGATGCTGAGCCGCTGAAACGCCTGCTCGATCGCCTGCCAGGACATCAGCCGCGCTGCATAGGTGACGAGGCTCTTGTCGTAGAGCCAATAAGGGAACGGAACGCCCTCGTCCTTTGGCCGCGTATGCACGCACCAGCCCGGATCGGCTGCGATCACCAGCGCGCCGACTTGCTCATGGTGCCGCAGGAAGAAGTCGAGCACGGCGAGTTGCTCGCGTGGAATCGCGCCGGTCATATAGAGCTGCACGAAGCGCAAGCCTGTAGCCCGCGATAGCGTGGCCGGGTCGATCATCTGCGCGGTTGAATTGCCGAGGATAGCGGCGTTGAAATCCGGGTCTCGCGCGCGGCTCGCAGCCGTGATTTGCGTGAGGCGGTTGTCGACGCCGTTGATACCGAGCAGGCCGAGCTTGCCGCTGTCATAGGGATCGACCAGCACCATCAGCGCGAGCACGAGCGACGCAGCGCTGATCAGCGTGCCGAAGCACGCCAGCAGGCTCCGGCCCCAGCCCGGGTCGGTCTCAGAACTTGAAGTAGACGAACTCATGGAGATCCCGACCACCCATCTGGAGCAGCAATGCGAACAGGACAATGCCGAGCAGGCCCGCGAGCCACGGTTTCGGACGACGCGTGAACACGGCCACGATGTCCTGACTGGCCGGCAACAGCAAGGCAAGCAGCGGCGCTGCGATCAGCGGCCACAGATGCTGTCCGCGCCCGAGCGGCGGCGGCTGGAGAAGCCCCGCGAAGACATGCCAGGCGGCCTCGACCGATCCTGCGCGAAAAATTACGCCCGTTGCGAGCACAAACAGCACGGTGAGCGCCCAGCCCAGCCATGACGGAAAATCAGGTCCGTAGCGGCGCCACAATGCGCAGGCGACCAGCGCCACGCCGTGCAGCACGCCCCACAGCACAAAGGTCCAGCTCGCGCCGTGCCACAAGCCGCAAAGGGCCATCGTCGTCAGCATCGCGCCGAAGAACTGGACCGGCAGCCAGCGGCGCGGCAGCAGGCGCAGATTGATCAGTGGATAGAAGACGTAATCGCGCAGGAACTGCATCAGCGTGATGTGCCAGCGCTGCCAGAAATCCTGGATGCTGGTCGAGCGCAACGGCGCATTGAAATTGTAGGGCAGCTGCACGCCGAACAACAGCCCAAGGCCGATCGCGATGTCGGAATAGCCGGAGAAGTCGAACAGGATCTGGAAGGAGAAGCAGAAGGCGAGCCAGGCATCGCCGTTTCCGAGCGGCTCGCTCGCAGCCTGGATGTAGATCGGGTCGAGCAGATGCGCGATGCTATCGGCGATCACGACCTTCTCGAACAGGCCGAGCGCGATGAAGCAGGTCGCGACACAGAACTGCCGCTGCCAGCCCGGCACGTAGACCGGCTTGCCGAACTGATGCATCACCTCGGACCAGCGCGCCAGCGGCCCGGCAATCGCCTGCGGGAAGAAGCTGATGTAGAGCGCGTAGCGGTCGAGCGGATAGAGCGGCGCCTTGCCGCGCTTCAGGTCGACCAGATACATGATGTGGTGGAAGGTGAAGAACGAGATGCCGAGCGGCAGCCCGATATCGAGCGTCGGCAGCCTCGTGCCCAGCACGACGCCGACATTGGCGAGCACGAAGTTGGCGTATTTGAACAGCGCCAGCACGCCGATATCGACCAAGATCACGAGCGTGAGAAGCGCCGGCCATTTCATGCGGCCATAGGCGATCGATGCGAGCCAGTTGATTGCGATCGAGGCGATCAGCAGCAGGATGAAAAACGGGCTGCCCCAGGCATAGAAGGCCAACGACAGCGCGACCTGCACACCGATGCGCAATCCCGGATAGGGATCCGCCAGGCGGTAGATCAGCAATGCCGCCGGCAGGAAGACCAGGAGAAAGGGGTAGTCGTTGAACAGCATCGGTTCAAGGCCGCATCATCGCCGGCAACGCCGGCGATGATGCTCAGCCCGTTTCCAGGTCGGGCGCAGCGTCGCCCGGCTGCCGCAGCGTGCGCCGGGCGATCTTGTCCTCGCTCGGCACCTTGACGTCCCAGGCGAGCCCAAGCGCCTCCAGCGCGCGGATGAAGATGAAGCCGGCATCGAACTCGAACCAGCGCAGACCGAAAGCGGCGGAATATGGAAAGGCGTGATGGTTATTGTGCCAACCCTCCCCCCAGGCGAGCCAGGCCATCACGCCGAGATTGCGGCTGTTGTCGTCGCGCGTAACGAAGGGCTGCGCGCCGAATGTGTGCATGACGGAGTTGATGGCCGACATGGTCTGCTCGACCACGAACATGCGCACCACGCCGCCCCAGAGCAGCCCGCTCAGCGCACCCCATGCGCTCATTGTGGCAAGCCCGCCGATCGCGGCCGGCAGCAGCAGCCCGAGCGCGACCCAGCCATAGTAATAGCTGTTGACGGCGACCAGCATGCGGTTCGCCATCAGGTCAGGCACGTAATGCGCGACGTTGGGATAGTCGTGCTCGATCATCCAGGTCAGGTGCGCATGCAGGAAGCCACGCAAGCGGCCGAGCACGCCGTCGCCGTGCAGAAGCGGCGAATGCAGATCGCCTTCGTGATCGGACAGTTCGTGATGGCGCCGGTGCATCGCCGCCCAGGACAGCATCGGGCCGCGGCCGGCCATCGATCCCATGATGATCAGGATCGCGCTCATCGCAGTCGAGGTGGCAAAGGCGCGGTGGGTGAACAGGCGGTGATAGCCGACGGTGAGGCCGAGGCCGGTGATCAGCCAAAAGCCAAAGAACAGGCTGAGCTCCGTCGCGCCGATCGGTCGGTAGAACAACAGGCCCGCAGCGACCAGGGTGCCGACGAACGGCAGCACGTCGAAGACGATGAAATGCCGCCGCTGCATCTTGCGAAAATGCCGGCTGCGGATGATGCGGTGGTCGCGTTTCAGCTGCACTGTCGGGATTCCAAGGCCGCTATGAGTACATAGCCGCCGGACGAGCGCAATCCAAGCCGCGGGCGAAGCTTTCAACAGCCGCAAAAGCCTGTAGAATGGGCCGTCGATGCCAAAATGCGTTTAATTCCAACCTTTTTCGCTTGCCCTGCGAGACACCATGCCATCACCTGCTGCGATCATCTTGACCGTGCTGTTATCTCTCATTGCAGGACGCGCCGTGGCTCTTGATTCGACTTTCGATCTCGAGGCGCATCGCGGCGGGCGGGCGCTGCTGCCGGAAAACACCCTGCCGGCTTTCGCCAACGCGCTCTCGATGGGCGTGGACACGCTGGAGCTCGACGTCGGCGTAACCGCCGACGGCGAAGTCGTCGTGTCGCATGAGCGCGGGCTCAATCCGGATTTGGCGCGGGATGCGAACGGCGCCTATGTCGCCGCACCCGGCACGCCCTTCGTGAAACTGCGGTTTGCCGATGTCAGGACCTACGACGTCGGCCAGCTCCGGCCCGACAGCGCCTATGCAAAGCAATTCCCCGACCAGCGCACCATCCCGGGCACGCGCATTCCCACCTTGCGCGAGGTGTTTGCGCTGGTGCGAAAGTCCGGCAACACGCGGGTGCGGTTCAACATCGAGACCAAGATCGATCCGGACCATCCGGATGAATCTCTCGACCCGCAGGCCTTCGTCGCAAAGCTGCTCGGGCTGATCGGGGCCGAGAACTTTTCCGATCGCGTCATGATCCAGTCGTTCGACTGGCGAACGCTGCGTCTCGTCCAGCAGCAGGCACCGACGATTCCGACCGTGTACCTGACGCTGCAGCGCGGCCCGGCGCCCACCATCGCGCTCGACAAGCCGAGCAACTGGACGGCGGGCTTCAGCCCCGCCGATCACGGCGGCTCGCTGCCGCGGACGATCAAGGCCGCAGGCGGTGCGATCTGGTCACCCTATTTCGGCGATGTGACCGCGGCGCTCGTTTCGGAGGCCCATGCGCTCGGGCTGCGCGTCGTGGTCTGGACCGTCAACAAGCCTGAGGACATGGCGCGGATGATCGAGACCGGCGTGGACGGCATCATCTCGGACAGGCCGGACCTGTTGCGCCAGGTCGCCGGCGAAAAGGGCCTCGCCTTGCCGGCAGGGACGCCGGTCGAACCGTAACGTTCGTCCGCCTTGTAGCCCGGATGGAGCGTAGCGAAATCCGGCAACGGCGCCCGCCACCTGCGAGCGGCCCCGGATTACGCTGCGCTCCATCCGGGCTACAAACTACGGCGTTACTGCTCGCCGTACCGCAAGCGCCGGTACAGCGCGCCGAGAATGTTGGAATAGTCGTCGGTCCAGACCCGCACCTTCTCGTCCGCCTCGGTCTCCTCCCACTGCTTGGAGGATGCGAGCCTGCCGACATCCTCCGCCTCGCGCGCGGAGATAACGACGTCGGTCGAGAAGATGTAGTCGGCATCGCGGCCGGAATCCTCGTCGTAGACCCAGCTCTTGAGATCGTTGGCATCGGCGATGCCGACCACGACGGGCTCGAGATCGAGATGCCGGTTGGAGACGTGCATCACCACGGCGCCGTGCGGGGCGAGCTTGTCCTTGTAGATCGCCATCGCCTCTTCGGTCGCAAGATGGATCGGGATCGCATCCGACGAATAGGCATCGACGATGATGAGGTCGTAGGCGCCGTCGGGCTCCCTCGCGAAGGTGAGGCGTGCGTCCCCGATCACCGGCTTCAGGTCCGGCAGGCAGCTCGAGATGTAACGGAAATTCTTCGGGTCACGCGCGGCATCGACCATGGACTGGTCGATCTCGAAGAATTTCCAGCTGTCGCCGGGCTCCGCGGCGCAGGCGAGCGTGCCCGATCCGACGCCGATGGCTGCGACTTTCAGCGGCGCGCCCTTGCGCTCGCGGATCGCGGTGATGGCCTGACCGATGCCGCCGTCCCTATGATAGTAGGTGATCGGCTCGGGCCGGCCGGTAACCGGTGTGCCGTCATTGTTGCGGAAGCGCTCGGCGCCGTGAATGGTGGTGCCGTGCATCAGCACATGGAAGTAGCCGCCCGGCGTCACCACGATTTTGTGCACGCCGAAGAAGCTGCGCACCGTTGTGACGCGACCCTCGTCCGCCGGATAAATCCGGATCAGTGCCAGAGCCAAAGCGACGGTGGCAAAGATCTTCCAGCGGCCGACGTTGACCGCGATCGCGAGAAGCGCTGCCAGCACGCCGACGGCGCCGGCGATCCCGACGCGGTGATCCTCGAACCAGGCCGGCAGAGCGCCCGTGGTGTAGGACGGCACCACCAGCGCGACCGCGACCACGGCGAGCACCAGCCAGTACCATTTGGCGATGCCGGCAAAACGCTCGTTGACCGAAGGCCGGCACAGCGCGGCGAGCGCCACCAGGATCGGATATTCGGCGATCCATGAGAAGGTGAAGGGCGCCACCAGGCCCGCAAACAGCCCGCCGATCATGCCGCCGAACGACAGCGCGACATAGAAGCCGGTGAGATATTTCGAGGGCGGCCGTGTCCGCGCCAATTCGCCGTGGCAGGCCATGGCGATGACGAAGAAGCACAATTGATGGCCGCCGAGCGTGAGCAGCAAATTCTGCTCACCGCCGAAGGCGAGCAGGAAGATGACGCCCGCGATCGCGACCGGCTGCAGCATCAGCATCCATTTGTGCGGCAACAGCGGCCGCGACTGGAACACGACAACCCAGGTCAACAGGTACAGCGACAGCGGCAGCACCCATAATAGCGGCGCCGCCGCGACGTCGGTGGAGATGTGCGCGGTCACTGCGATCAGCAGGCCGGACGGCACAGCGGCTAAGAATATCCAGCGCAGCCGCGTCACGACCCCGGGCGCCGGCGCATTCGCCTGCTCGGTTTGCGCATCAACCACAGCCAGCTTCGGCGAGCGCAACAGCAGCACAGCGCAGGCCGCGATCAGGACGATCAGGAGGCCGTAGCCGCCGGTCCAGAGCCGGTTCTGCGTGTGCAGGGTGAAGACCGGCTCGAGCAGGAAAGGATAGGACAACAGCGCGAGGAAGCTGCCGATATTCGAGGAGGCGTAGAGGAAATACGGATCGCGCCCGTCAGGATGCCCGGTGCGAACGAACCAGGCTTGCAGCAGCGGATTGTTGGCGGCCAGCGCGAAGAACGGCAGACCGATCGACATCACGAACAGGCCGAGCAGCCAGAACGCGTAGCCGGACGACGGCGGCTCGCCATAGGCGCCGGCGATGCCGAGCGGCAGCGTGACGAAGGCTGCGACCAGCAGCGCGAGATGAACCACGACGGGAACGACGCGGTTCTTGATCTGCATCAGGAGATGCGCGTAGGCATAGCCGGCCAGCAGCAGCGACTGGAAGAACACCATCGCCACCGACCACACCGCGGGCGAGCCGCCGAGCCGCGGCAGCACCATTTTCGTGAACAGCGGCTGCACCGAGAACAGCAGCAGCGCGCTGACGAAGATCGCGGCCGTGTAGACCGTCAACAGCAGCCGGTTGCGCGACGAGGACGGTTGCTCCGTGGCGGCGGGCTGCGCGATCGAATCCATGGGAGCTCCGGCGGATAAACCCGGCGGGCGCCGGACGCGCGCAATGGAGCACACGGCGCCTGAACGGGCAATAAATGGTCTCGTGATGGTGTCGAGAGCAATGCTTGATATAAGACGGTCGTTCCGGGGCGATGCGACGGGACCGCGAAGCGCGGCCCGGAGCATCGAACCCGGAACCCCGAGATTCTCAGGTGCGCAATTGCGCACCATCGTTCGCGCTTCGCACGCCCAGGAATGACACCGCCAGGGAATCATGACCGAAACCGACGTCGTCATCATTGGCGCTGGCCATAACGGCCTCACCTGTGCGTGCTATCTTGCCGCGGCGGGGCTGCGCGTGCACATCGTCGAGCGCCGCAAGGTGGTCGGCGGGGCGGCCGTGACGGAGGAGTTTCATCCGGGCTTCCGCAATTCGGTCGCGGCCTACACCGTGAGCCTGCTCAATCCGCAGGTGATCCGCGACTTGAAGCTCGCGGAGCAGGGCCTGCGAATCGTCGAGCGGCGCGCGCAGAATTTCTTGCCCGCGCCCGACGGCAGCTATCTCCTCACCGGCGAGGGGCGGACCAAAGCCTCCGTCGCGCGGCTCAGCGCGCATGACGCCGATGCCCTCGACGGGTTCTCCCGCGAACTGGAAGACATCGCCGATGTGCTGCGGCAGTTCGTGCTGCGTGCACCACCGAACCTGCTCGCCGGTTTTGGCATGAGTGCAATCCGTGAGGCCGTGAACGCGCTGCAAAGCGCCAACATCCTGCGCGGTCTGACGCTGGAGCAGAGCCGCAGCCTGCTCGATCTCTTCACCCGCTCGGCCGGCGAGATGCTGGACGAGCGGTTCGAGCACGATCTCGTCAAGGCGCTGTTCGGCTTCGACGCCATCGTCGGCAATTACGCGAGCCCCTACGCCGCCGGCTCGGCCTATGTGATGCTGCACCACGCCTTCGGCGAGGTGAACGGCAAGAAGGGCGTCTGGGGTCACGCCATCGGCGGCATGGGCGCGATCACGCGGGCGATGGCCCGCACCGCGCGCGACCGCGGCGTCATGATCGACACCGATACCGGTGTGCGCGAGGTGATCGTCGAGCGCGACCGCGCCATGGGCGTGGTGCTGGACAACGGCGAGACCATCCGCGCAAAATATGTCGCGTCCAACGTCAATCCAAAGCTGCTCTACACCCGGCTGGTCGCGGCCGACGCCCTGCCCGGCGATTTCCTCACCCGCATCCGCCACTGGAAGAACGGCTCCGGCACCTTCCGCATGAATGTGGCTTTGGACCGCCTGCCCTCGTTCGCGGCGCTGCCGGGCGACGGCGATCACCTCACCTCCGGCATCATCCTGGCGCCGAGCCTCGGCTACATGGACCGCGCCTATCTCGATGCGCGGGCGCAGGGCTGGAGCCGTCAGCCGATCGTCGAGATGCTGATCCCCTCGACGCTCGACGACACGCTTGCGCCGGCAGGACAACACGTCGCGAGCCTGTTCTGCCAGCACGTCGCGCCCGAACTGCCCGACGGAAAATCGTGGGACGACCATCGCGAGGAGGTCGCCGATCTCATGATCGCGACGGTGGACAGCTACGCGCCGGGTTTTGGGACAAGCGTACTCGGCCGCCAGATCCTGTCACCGCTTGACCTCGAACGGCAGTTCGGCCTGCTCGGTGGCGACATTTTTCACGGAGCGCTGAGCTTGAACCAGCTGTTCTCGGCCCGGCCGATGCTGGGTCACGCCGACTACCGAGGCCCCCTGAAGGGCCTCTACCATTGCGGCTCCGGTGCCCATCCCGGCGGCGGCGTCACCGGTGCCCCCGGTCACAACGCGGCACAGGCGATCTTGAGGGATCACCGCAGCCTGTTCGCAAGCCGTGGATAGGCCTGTGGATGGGCTGTGGACAGGCCTGTTGAGAGGCCTGTGGTGAAGCGGTGAAAACCTGGCCCGGTCCGCGCAGTACAAGCCCGGAGCAAGCTGGGGAGAAGCCGCGGGACAAGCGGGGTATAAGGCCGTGGATGGGATGGGGAGAATGAGCGAACAGCCTGTGGATGGTGGTCTATCCCTTTCGAATATGCGGCGGTGACGCCCCCCAAAACGATTTCGCCCGCCAAGGGGGCAATCCCCCAGCGGGCGCTCGTCACGAAAGCCGTCTATGAAGAAAGTAGCTCCGCTGGGAAATCGGAGGCAGAAATTACTTCAAGGAGCTGCTAATCGAACCGAACTTGTCGTTCAGGCTGGTACCGAGGCCGTTGACCACGGTGATGATCGCCAGCGCGATACCGGCCGCGATCAGGCCGTATTCGATCGCGGTGGCGCCCGACTCGTCCGACCAGAACTTCGAAACCATGCACTTCAAGACTCGCCTCCATATCTATTTCAAGCTGTGTTGGCTTGTTGCCACATCCGTAAACGTACGGAATACAACCTGCGGGCAAGTTAATCTCTGAGCGCAATTTTACGCGAAAGTTGGAGCAAAAGTTCCAAAAATTGAACTGGACGGAACTCCGAATGCAGCCTTTGCCCACCCATCGCGCCAGCTTCTCGATCGGTAACGAGGCCGCCGCCAAGCGCGTCGTCGACGTGCTCACGGAGATCTTTCTCGACGGCGATGCCGCGGTCGCCGCATTCGAGCGGCCCGATGGAGAATGGGACGTCACGCTGCATTTCGCGGCGGCGCCGGATCAGCAATTGCTGCGCGAACTCCTTGCAACTTCTGCAGGAACTGAGATCGCTGCGACGCTTGTCTTCGACACGATCGAAGCCAAGGACTGGGTCAAGGCCAGCCTGGAAGATCTCGTCCCGGTGCCGGCCGGGCGCTTCGTCGTGCACGGCAGCCATGACCGCGACCGCGTGGCGCCGAACAAGCTCGCCATCGAGATCGAGGCGGCGCTCGCCTTCGGCACCGGACATCACGGCACCACGCGTGGCTGTTTACTGCTGCTTGACCATGTCTTGAAACACGCGCGCCCGACGCGCGTGCTCGACCTCGGCACCGGGACCGGCGTGCTCGGGATTGCGGCGGCGAAGGCCCTGCATCGCGCGGTGCTGGCCTCGGACATCGACCCGCCCTCCGTGCGCGTGGCGGCGGAGAACGCCGCCCTGAATGAAGTCGGCAATCATGTGCGGGTGATCCGCGCCACCGGCTTCGCCGCGCCGGATTTCGCCCGATGCGGACCGTTCGACCTGGTGCTGGCCAACATCCTTGCCAATCCGTTAAGGCAGTTGGCGGGCCCGATGACACGGCATCTCGCGCCGGGTGCGCGCGTCATTCTCTCCGGCCTGTTGACGCACCAGGCCCCCGCGGTGATCGCCGCCTATCGCGCCCGCGGTCTCGTGCCGCTGCGGCACCTGCGGATCGAGGGGTGGAGCAGTCTGTTGCTCAGGAAGGTGGATGAACGAAGCGCTGCAGGATGGGTAAAGCGACTTGTCCGCCGTAGCTCGAAGAGCGAAGGCGGAAGCGTGCCCACCATCGAGATCGCGATCTGAGAGAAGGTGGTGGGCACGGCGCGTTGCGCCTTTGCCCACCCTACGGCATCCCCAATGCCGCGCTACTTCACGGGCTTGTCGTCAGTGCGCGCCGATGCGCGCAAGGCGCGGCGAGCGCGGCGCTCGGCGAAACGATCGATCATCTGGCTGATCAAACCCCGCGCCTTCTTCTTCGGTGTCGTTCCGGCCGGAGCGCGGCGCGCCGGCGGCGAAATCTTCTCAAACGTGAACGCAGGCATCGTGTATCCCCTCGCCGTTGAGTAGAAACACTTGCTCGAATTTCCCTGTTGTCCGGACGAAGCTCGAAGGCTGCAACCCTTTACTCCACTCGACTCAAGCGGAACTTTTTCAAGCACAGTCCGTGCCAGATGCGGCCTCAAATGCGTCTACATTGCGGACCGATCCCCATGATCCTAAAGTGATCCACATGTTCGAAGCGCACTTCCAGACTTTTGAGGAGCCAGAGGCCGGCGTCGCACTGACCGCCCGGCTCTCCGCGCTCCGCGAAGAACTCGCCCGCCGCAAGCTGACCGGCTTCGTCGTTCCGCGCGCCGATCAGCAGCAGAATGAATACGTGCCCCCGTCCGAAGAGCGGCTGGCCTGGCTGACCGGCTTTACCGGATCGGCGGGACTTGCCGTCGTTCTGGCCCAGAAGGCCGCGGTCTTCGTCGATGGCCGCTATACGATCCAGGCGGCGAAGCAGGTCGACGCAAAAGCCTGGGGGATCGAGTCCCTGATCGATCCGCCGCCGGAGAGCTGGGTGTCGGCGCACTTGAAGGCCGGCGACCGCCTAGGATTTGATCCGTGGCTGCACACTTTTGCGGCAGCCGAGCGCTTGTCCGCCGCCTGCGCCAAAGTGGGCGCCGAGCTGGTCGCGGTCGACAGCAATCCGGTTGACGCGATCTGGCAGGACCGGCCGCAGCCGCCGCTGGCGCCGGTTGCGATCCACGGCCTGCAATATGCCGGCGTCGCCGAGGCCGAGAAGGTCGCGCAGATCCAAAGCGAAGTCG
The DNA here is from genome assembly GCF_055807395.1 of Bradyrhizobium sp. Kon10. Classification (NCBI taxonomy): domain Bacteria; kingdom Pseudomonadati; phylum Pseudomonadota; class Alphaproteobacteria; order Hyphomicrobiales; family Nitrobacteraceae; genus Bradyrhizobium; species Bradyrhizobium sp. Kon10. The sequence goes on from NZ_JBVVOZ010000003.1 coordinate 97,971, forward strand.
GCAAGCTCGGCGCAGACGCGCTGGTCCTCTCCGACAGTCACGCGGTCGCCTGGACCTTCAACATCCGCGGCGCCGACGTCGCCCATACGCCGCTGCCGCTGTCCTACGCGCTGGTGCCGAAGGTCGGCCGGCCGACCGTCTTCATCGACCACCGCAAGCTCTCCAACCTCTCGCGCGATCATCTCGAGCAGTCCGCCGACGTGCGCGACCCGGACGCGCTGACGCCGACGCTGATGGCTCTGGCCAAGAGCGGGGCCGCGATTGCGCTCGACAATGCCACGGCGGCCGACGCGCTCAGCCGGTTGATTTCGGGGGCCGGCGGCAAGCCGCTGCGTGGCAGCGATCCGATTGCGCTGCTGAAGGCGGTCAAGAACACGACCGAGATCGCCGGCACGCGGACCGCGCATCGGCGCGACGCCGTGGCACTGGCGCGTTTCCTCGCCTTCATCGACCGCGAGGCGCCAAGCGGCAAGCTGACCGAGATCGACGCGGTGGAGGCGCTGGAGACGTTCCGCCGCGACACCGGCGCGCTGAAGGACGTCTCGTTCCCGACCATATCCGGCACCGGCCCGAATGGTGCCATCGTGCACTACCGCGTCACCCGCAAGAGCAACCGGCGGATCACGCCCGGCGACCTGCTGCTGATCGATTCCGGTGCGCAGTATGAAGACGGCACCACCGACGTCACCCGCACCATGGCCGTGGGCGAGCCGACCGGCGAGATGCGCGACCGCTTCACCCGCGTGCTGCGCGGCCATATCGCGATCGCGCGCGCGGTGTTTCCTGACGGCGCGACGGGCGCGCAGCTCGACACGCTGGCGCGGCAATATCTCTGGGCCGCCGGCGTCGACTTCGAGCACGGCACCGGTCACGGCGTCGGCAGCTATCTCAGCGTGCACGAAGGGCCGGCGCGGATCTCGAAACTCGGGACCACGCCGCTGAAGCGCGGCATGATCCTCTCCAACGAGCCCGGCTATTACAAGACCGACAGCTTCGGTATCCGCATCGAGAATCTCGAGCTGGTGATCGCCGCCGAGATCAAGGGCGCCGAGAAATCGATGAACGCGTTCGAGACGCTGACGCTGGCGCCGATCGACCGGCGGCTGATCGACGTGGCGATGCTGGGCAAGGACGAGCTCGCCTGGCTCAATGCCTACCATGCGCGCGTTCGCGCCGAGGTGGGCCCGGCGCTCGACGAGGCGACCAAGAGCTGGCTCGACCAGGCGACGGCGGAGCTGAAGGCCTAGCGCGCATACCGCTACGCGATTTGTGCAAGGCTACTTCTCCACCACGGCTGTTCATGCCCCGCGCAGGCGGGGCATCCAGTACCCCGCGGCCTCTCGATTCAATCACTGCTGCTCTGGAATACTGGATTCCCCGCCTTCGCGGGGAATGACACCGATCGTGCGGCACGTACGTCGCGCCGCAATCCGGAGCGCTCGGCTCGCCTCGGCCTTCGCCATAGCCATCCCAAAATCCGTATAGCCGCATTCCGAAACGCCGATTTCCGTCGTGCGCGAGGACGCTACAGTCCGATTCCATCTATTTGCGAGACCGACACGCATGCACGGCATCGTCAGCAAGCCGGGACCGGCAACGGCAAACCTCGCGACCTCGCGGCTGGTGTTGCTGTTGCTGGTCGTCATGACCGGGGTCGCGCCGATCTCGCTCTACATGCTGGTTCCGGCGCTGCCGGTGCTGGCGACAAGTTTCGGCAGCGACATCTCGATCGCGCAGATGACGGTGTCGCTCTATATGGTCGGGATCGCGCTGTCGCAGCTCATCATGGGGCCGCTGTCGGACAAGTTCGGACGGCGCCCGGTGCTGCTCGGAGGGCTGGCGCTGATGGTGGCGGCGAGCATCGCCTGCATCTTCGCGCAAAGTCTGCCGCAGCTGATCGTGGCGCGCTTCTTCCAGGCGCTGGGCGGCGCGGCCGGGATGGTCGTGAGCCGTGCCATCATCCGCGACATCTACGAGCGCGATCGCGTCGCCTCCATGATCAGCCTCGTGATCGCGGCGCTGATGATCGGGCAGATGGTCTCGCCGCTCACCGGCGGTCTGATCGAGACCGCCTTCGGCTGGCGCGCCATCTTCTACGCCATCACGATCGGCGCAATCGCGGTCGCCGTCGGCATCGCGGTCGCGCTGCCGGAGACGCGCCGCACCCGTGCCGCCGGCAGCGGCTTCCGCGGCGATTTCGGCATGCTGATGCGAAACCGCGCCTTCGTCGGCTATGTGATGTGCCAGGTGCTGGCCTCGCAAATCATCTTCACCTTCGCCGGCGGCGGTCCCTACATCGTGGTGACGCAGATGGGCCGGACCAGCGCTGAATACGGCGCATGGTTCGCGACCACCGGCTTCGCCTACCTCGTCGGCAATCTCCTTTGCGTGCGCTTTGCGCCGCGGCACGCGCTGGAGAGACTGATCTGGTTCGGACTGTCACTCCAGCTCTGCGGCAGCGTTCTGAATCTGCTCTGGAGTTTTGCGGGGTGGAACGAGGCCCCCGCCTGGTTGTTCGGCACGCAGATGATCGTGATGGCCGGCAATGCTTTCGTGATGGCGAACTCGGCCGCCGGCGCGATCAGCATCCGCCCCGAGGCCGCCGGCACCGCGTCCGGCGCGATGGGCTTCCTGCAACAGGGCATTGGCGCGCTGATGTCGCAATTCGGCGCCTATCTCGGCGGCCACTCCGCCACGACGCTGCCACTGACCTCCGCCGTGCTGGCAATCTCGCTGCTCTGCGCCTGCACGATGATCTTCATCGTGCCCCGCCGCGAGATGGTGGTAAGCGAGACGCTGATCGAGCAGGCGGAAGAGGAAGAGAGCGGGATGATGTGAGGGGGGACGCCGCTTTCTTCCTTCTCCCCTTGTGGGAGAAAGAAAGAATCCTCTCATTCCCCGATCAGCGTCAGCCACTCGTCCTCGGTCAACACCTTGACCCCGTGCTTGTTGGCGTCCGCAAGCTTCGAGCCCGCGCCGGGGCCGGCGACCACGAGATCGGTCTTCTTCGACACCGAGCCCGACACTTTTGCGCCGAGCCGCTCCGCGGTGGCCTTGGCTTCGTCGCGCGTCATCTTCTCCAGCGAGCCCGTGAACACCACCGTCTTGCCGGCGACGGCCGAGTTGCTCTTCGGCTTCTCGGCGTCGACGATCTCGACTTCCCTGGTCAGCCGCTCGACGATGCCGCGATTGTGGCTCTCGCCGAAATAATCCGCGATGCTCTTGATCACGGTCTCTCCGATCTGGTCGAGCGCGTCCATCTCGGCGATCGCCTCCTCGTCGCCCTTGGCGACCTTGAGACTGGCATCGTGGAAAGCGTCCCAGGAACCGTAGCCCCGCGCCAGCGCCAACCCCGTGGTCTCACCGACATGGCGCATGCCGAGCGCGTAGATGAAGCGCTCCAGCGCGATTCTGCGCCGGCTCTCGATGGCGGCGAAGAGATTGCGCACGGAGGTTTCGCCGTAGCCTTCGATGTCCTCGAGCTTTAGTTTTGAGTTGCGCTTCTCCAGCGTGAATATGTCGGCGGGCTCCTTCACAAAACCTTGGTCGAAGAAATACTGCAGCTGCTTCTCGCCGAGGCCGTCGATGTCGAAGGCGCGTCGCGATACGAACAGCTTGAGGTGCTCGATCTTCTGATAGGGGCAGGCGAACTCACCGGTGCAACGGGCACGCGAGCCCTCTTCGCCGGTCGCCGTTTCCTCGCGCGTGACGTCGGTGTGTAGCGGGCAGGGGCATTTCTTGGGAAAGTGGAACTCCTTGGTGCTCGGCGGCCGCTTGTCGATGACGACGTCGACGACCTGGGGGATGACGTCGCCGGCGCGCTGGATCACCACGGTGTCGCCGATCCGGATGTCGCGGCCCTCGCGCAGCACCTCGCCCTTGTTGCCGATGCCCTTGATGTAGTCCTCGTTGTGCAGCGTGACGTTCTGCACGATCACGCCGCCGACACCGACCGGCTCCAGCTTGCCGACTGGGGTGAACGAGCCGGTGCGGCCGACCTGGATCTCGATGTCGCGCAGCACCGTCATGGCCTGCTCGGCCGGGAATTTGTGCGCGATGCCCCAGCGTGGCGTGCGTGAGACGAAGCCCAGTCGCTCCTGCCAGTCGATGCGGTCGACCTTGTAGACCACGCCATCGATGTCGTAGTCGAGCTCGGCGCGCTGCTGCTCGATCGCGTGATGGAAGGCGAGCAGTTCCTCGACCGAATGGCACAATTTGGTCAGCGGATTGGTCTTAAAGCCGCAGCGCTCGAACCAGTGGATCATGCCGGTCTGTGTACCCTCGGGCATCACGCTCATTTCGCCCCAGGCATACGCAAAGAAGCCAAGCGGACGCGACGCAGTGATGGTCGGATCCTTCTGCCGGAGCGAGCCTGCAGCAGAATTGCGAGGATTTGCGAACACAGTGTCGCCCGCCGCCTTCTGCCGCTCGTTGAGCGCAAGAAAGGCCTGCTTGGTCATGTAGACCTCGCCGCGCACTTCGCAGACGTCGGGGACGTTGCGCCCCTTCAGCTTCTGCGGAACGTCCTCGAGCGTGCGGATGTTGGCGGTGACGTCCTCGCCCACCGCGCCGTCGCCGCGCGTCGCCGCAGTGACGAGTTCGCCACCTTCATAGCGCAGCGACATCGAGAGGCCGTCGATCTTCGGTTCGGCGGAGAAGTCGACCTTGTCATCGGCAAGCTTCAGGAACCGCACGATGCGGCCGACGAAGTCGCGCACGTCCTCTTCCGCAAAGGCGTTGTCGAGCGACAGCATGGGAACGGCATGCCGCACCTTCTTGAACCGTCCGGACGGCGCAGCGCCGACCTTCTGCGAGGGCGAGTCCGCGCTGACGAATTCCGGAAAGCGCTGCTCGATCGCGTTGAAGCGCTGGCGCAGCGCGTCATATTCGGCGTCGCTGACCGAAGGCGCGTCGTCCTGATAGTAGCGCTTGTCGTGGCCCTCGAGTTCGAGCGCGAGCCGCATGTGCTCGACCTTGGCCTGCGCCTTGGTGAAGCCGGCGACGTCGGGAAGCGGCCGTGCCTTGGATTTTGCTGCTCTTGCCATGGTGAAATCAAGCCGTCGCCGCCTTGAGCAGCCGGTCCGCGGCCGCCCTCGCCTCGGCCGTGATCTCCGCCCCTGCCAGCATTCGCGCGATCTCCTCGCGGCGGTGGTCGGCGGCGAGCGCATTGACGCGGGTGGCGACGCGCTTGCCCTTGTCCAGCGCATCCTTGGAAATGAGGAGATGCTGGTCGGCGCGGGCGGCGACCTGCGGGGCGTGGGTCACGGCCATCACCTGCACCTTGCCGGCAAGCCGCGCGAGCCGCGCGCCGATGGCGTCCGCGACCGCGCCACCGACGCCGGTGTCGATTTCGTCGAACACCAGGGTTGGCGCCGAGCCGCGGTCGGACAGCACGACCTTCAGCGCCAGCAGGAAACGCGACAGCTCGCCGCCGGAGGCGACCTTCATCAGCGGACCCGGTTTGGTGCCGGGGTTGGTCTGCACCCAGAACTCGACGCGGTCGAACCCTTGAGGCCCCGGCGAACTCTCGTCCGTCTCGACCTGGGTCATGAATTTCGCGCGTTCGAGCTTGAGCGGGGCAAGCTCGGCATTGACGGCCTTGTTGAGCTTCTCGGCGGACCTTTGCCGCGCGAGCGACAATTTCTTGGCGGCGGCGGCATAGCGCGCATCGGCCTCGATCGCGGCCTGCTCCAGCTTCTTCAGGCGCGAGGCCCCGGCATCGATCAGCACGACATCGGCGGCGTATTTGGCGGCGAGCGCGGCGAGCCCGTCGACCGGCGTCGAATATTTGCGCGAGGCGGCGCGCAACGCGAACAACCGCTCCTCGATGCGCTCGAGCTCGCCCGGATCGAAATCGGTCGCAGCCAAGGCGGCCTGGAGATGCTGATCGGCCTCCTCCAGCGCGTTGATCGCGATATCGATCGCCTTCACCGCGGGCTCGACCAGCGCGGGCGAATTGACGCCGCGGCGTTCCAGCCGGCGCACTGCGGCCGCGAGTGCCGCGACCGGCGAATTGTGCCCGCCGACGACCTCCTGCGCCTCGCGCAGGTCGGAGGCGATCTTCTCGCCCTGCATCATGGTGGTGCGGCGGGAGGCGAGCGAGGTCTCCTCACCGTCCCTGGGCGCGAGCTGCTTTAGCTCGTCGGAAGCGTGGCGCAAATAATCGGCCTCACGCGCGGCGCGCTCCATGCCGGCGCGATGCTCTTCCAGCGTAGTATTCGCGGTGCGGCGCGCGTCCCACAGCGATTCGACGATCGCGACGTCCTTCTCCAGTCCGGAAAATGCGTCCAGCAGGCGGCGGTGGGTGGCGGCATCGACCAGCGCGCGTTCGTCGTGCTGGCCATGGATCTCGACCAGTGCCGCGCCGACCGCCTTCAGCGTCTGCACGCTGATCGACTGGTCGTTGATGAAGGCGCGGGTGCGGCCATCGGCGAGCTGGACCCGGCGCAGGATCATCTCGCCATTATCCTCCAGGCCGTTCTCGGCCAGAATTTTGGTCGCGGGGTGATTCTTGGGGACATCGAATACGGCAGTGACCTGCCCCTGCTCCAAGCCGTGACGGACGAGGCCGGCATCGCCGCGACCGCCGAGCGCCAGCGCAAAGGCATCGAGCAGGATGGATTTGCCCGCCCCGGTCTCGCCGGTCAAAACCGCAAGGCCGGAGGCGAATTCGATATCGAGCCGTTCGATCAGGACGATGTCACGGATCGACAGACGCGCCAGCATGGGAATTCAGTTCCTGGCCGAGACCTACAGACCGATTTTCTTGAAGGTCCGGCTCATCCAGGACCCCTGATTCTCGCTCGGTTCGAGACCGCCGGATTTTACAAGATTATAGGCGTCCTTGTACCAGCGGCTGTCAGGAAAATTGTGGCCGAGCACGGCGGCCGCGGTCTGCGCCTCGCCGACGATGCCGATCGCCATATAGGCCTCGGTGAGCCGGAACAGCGCCTCCTCGACATGACGCGTGGTCTGATACTGGGTCACCACCGCCTTGTAGCGGTTGATCGCGGCCGTGTAGTCGCGCTTCTGCATGTAATAGCGGCCGACATTCATTTCCTTGCCCGCGAGCTGGTCGCGGGCGCCTTCGATCTTGGCCTTGGCGGAGACTGCATATTCCGAGTTCGGATATTTGCGGTTCACCTCTTCCAGCGCGGCGATCGCCTTCTCGGTCCGGCCCTGGTCGCGGCTGATGTCCGGGATCTGGTCGTAATGCGAGGCGGCGATCAGGTACTGCGCGTAGGCCGCATCCGGGCTGCCGGGATGCAGGGTGACATAGCGGGTGGCCGCACCGATGCAGCTATCATAGTCGCCGCCCTGATACGACGCATAGGCCGACATCAGCAGCGATTTGCGCGCCCATTCGGAATAAGGATGCTGGCGGTCGACCTCTTCGAACTTCTTGGTCGCCGCTTTCATGTCCTTCTTTTCGTTCATGAGGTACAGGCCCTCATTGTAGATCTTGTCGGCGGGCTCCTCGACGAAAGTGTCGTCCTTGGCGGTGAACTTGTCCCAGAGCGCGCCGGTGCCGCAGCCGCCAAGCGGCAGCGCGAGCAAGAAGAAGGTCGCAGCCTGGATCAGCGCACGGGCGCTGATCGAAGCCGTTGGCCAACCCGAGAGATATCCACGCGTCATACGCTGTGCCGACATGAATTTAAGACCTGCGCCCTGTGATGCGGTGCCCGCCGGCCCATGACCCCGTCGTGAGCGCGAGCATAACCGTGGTGCCTGCCATGCGACCACGTCGATGTAACCGAAAAACGATCGTTAACCAATGGGATAGGCAGCCATTCCGCCCGGATTAAGGCGAACGTGCCGCAATCCTAGCCGATCAGCGTTACCAGGAGTTTCCCGGGGACAGCAGTAGCCGAACGGCTGCCATACCAGATCGTTCAGGAAACGTCCGGTCCGTAGGCCGCGGCGATCCGGCCGCCAACCATGCCGCTACCGACCTCGACGACCGGACGCGTGGTGCGGCGGGCCGCCTCGCCCTCGACCACCCGCCAGGCGGTACGGTCGGCGAGCAGCGCGGTGAGGACAGCATGGTTGAGCTTGTGGCCGCCGCGCACCGAGCGGTAGGCGCCAAGCAGCGGCAAGCCGGCCAGCGCGAGGTCGCCGATCACGTCGAGCACCTTGTGGCGGGCGCATTCGTCGGCGTAGCGCAGGCCCTCGGTATTGAGCAGCCGCTCGTCGTCGAATACGACGGTGTTGTCAAAGGAGGCGCCGAGCGCATAGCCCGCGCTCCAGAGCCGCGCAACATCGCCCATCAGGCCAAACGTCCGGGCCCGGCCGACTTCGCGGCGGAAACGCTCCGGGTTGAGGTCCAAGGCGTAGCTCTGCTGGCCGATGACGGGATTGGTGAAATCGATCTCGACCTCGGCACGGAACCCGTTGGCATACGGCCGGATCTCGCCGAAGGAGTCGCCGATCCTGACCGAAACCGGCTTCAAGACCTGGATGGACCGGCGCTGCGCCGGCTGGCTGACGATTCCGGCCTGATCGATCGCCGCGATGAACGCGGCGGCGCTGCCGTCCATGATCGGTACTTCCGAACCGTCGATCTCGATGATGGCGTTGTCGACGCCCATGCCGCGCAGCGCAGCCAGCACATGCTCGGCGGTCGAGACCAGCGGACCGCTGCGATCACCGAGGACGGTGGCGAAATCGGTCGCGATCACCTGCTCGGCGGTCGCCTGAACTTCGCGGTCACTTCCCTCAAGGCCGGTGCGGACAAAAATAAAACCTGCATCGACAGGTGCAGGTCCAAGCGTGAGAGTGACGGGAAGACCGGAATGAACGCCGACGCCGGCCACGGAGGCTTGCGCACGAAGCGTTGTTTGCCGGCTAAATTTCATCAGGAACCGCCCCACCACGACCAACTGCGACTTATACAAAGCCCGACTAACCGGCCAAGGCCGACCGTCCGAATCCGTATCCCCAAGTCACGCCAGACCATAGTCACTGCCCCAAACAGCGCCAACTCACGGTTTTTTACCGATTGTTACCCCAAACCTGCCGTATTCGCGCCAAGGCTTAACCAAATTGCGCCGGAGTTCGGGACCGTTATCGGCAGCTTTACTGAAACACCGAACAGGTAATTAATGATTTAAAATCAGTTGCTTGAGCGAACAACCCGGATATGCACGGATCAAAAGGAAAGGTCCCGGCGAGCTTCCCGCCGGGACCTTTTTTCGTCCGCCTTATTGTAACAATCCTCAGGTCGCCTGACGCCGCAGGAAGGCCGGAATATCAAGATGGTCGTCTCCCTGTGGCGCCGGCGCAACAGGTGCCGGGCGGCCATGGGCGTCGAGACCCTGCGGAGCAGGCCGGCGGGCGTATTCGGACACCGGCTCGCTGGCTGCGATCTGCTGCGCAACCGACCGCTGCGGCTTGCGCTCGGGCAGCGCCGGCATCGCCGGACCGGTGGTGCGGGCCGCGACCGGCGCCTCGGTCTCCTCGTCGCGACGGCCGAGACCGACATTGGCGAGGCGCTGCAGCAGCGACAGGCGGGTCTTTTGCGGAGTCTCTTCCTCCATTTCGCCACGGGCCTGACGAATCTCGGCCTGCGCCGGCATCGGCAGTTCCTCGAGGCGCGGCATCCGCGGTGCACGCACGGGCGCGCGCTCGGCCTGCGGCGGGATGAAGGTTTCCGGCATCATCGGCTCATGCACCGCCGTCGGCACCTGATCGGGCTCCGGGAACAGCGTCGGCTTCTGCGCGATCGGACGCACGGTGACGTCGCCATAGGTCTGCATCGGCGCAGGCGCGTGCGGGACGTCCGCGACGGCGGCGGCAATGGCCGCGAGCGCCGCACGCTCGACATTGGGACGCGGCGCGGGCGCGCCGGCCGGGGTCTGCGTTTCCAGCTTCTGGGCACGATCCGCCAGGCGCTGGTTGTCGGCGCGGAGCCGTGCCGTCAGGTCGGCGAGGCGGCTCTCGGCAGCAGCAGCAGGCGCCGGCGCCTGCTGGGCCTGCGGTGCCGGATTCGCAACCGGAGCGCTGGTGGCCTGGGCGTTGCGGGCGATCGCGGCCTGCTCGATGCCGGTGGCAACGACCGAGACGCGGATCAGGCCGTCGAGCGCTTCGTCGAAGGTCGCGCCGACGATGATGTTGGCGTCCTGGTCGACTTCCTCGCGGATGCGGGTCGCGGCTTCGTCGACCTCGAACAAGGTGAGGTCCTTGCCGCCGGTGATCGAGATCAGAAGGCCCTTGGCACCCTTCATCGAGCTATCGTCGATCAGCGGGTTGGCAATCGCGGCTTCGGCGGCGGTCAGCGCGCGCTTGTCGCCGGAGGCTTCGCCCGTACCCATCATCGCCTTGCCCATCTCCTTCATCACCGCCCTCACGTCGGCGAAGTCGAGGTTGATCAGGCCTTCCTTGACCATCAGGTCGGTGATGCAGGCGACGCCCGAGTAGAGCACCTGGTCGGCCATCGCGAAGGCGTCGGCGAAGGTGGTCTTCTCGTTGGCGACCCGGAACAGATTCTGGTTCGGGATGATCAGCAGCGTATCGACGACCTTGTGCAACTCGTTGATGCCGGCTTCCGCGGTGCGCATGCGGCGACCGCCCTCGAAGTGGAACGGCTTGGTCACGACACCGACAGTGAGAATGCCCATCTCACGCGCAATCTTGGCGATGACGGGAGCAGCACCGGTGCCGGTGCCGCCGCCCATGCCGGCGGTGACGAACACCATGTTGGCGCCCGAGAGATGGTCGCGAAGCTCGTCCATCACCTCTTCGGCCGCGGCCGCTCCGACCACCGGCTGCGAGCCTGCGCCCAGCCCTTGCGTCGCCGCCGTGCCCATCTGCACGATGCGCTGCGCCTTCGACATCGTCAGCGCCTGCGCGTCGGTATTGGCGACCACGAAATCGACGCCCTGGAGCCCCGCCGTGATCATGTTGTTGACGGCGTTGCCGCCGGCTCCGCCGACGCCGAACACGGTGATCCGCGGCTTCAGTTCGTGAATATCAGGAGCATTGATACTGATGGTCATGTTTGCCTCTCGATCACGCGCGCGTGGGTTCGCCCCGGCCGGCGGCCGCGGGAGTTGGTGAAAGTCGGGAATTGCGGAAAGGAATCATCAAAAGCCCTCGCGTAGCCATCGTCCGACCTTTCCGAAATAACCGCCGGTCCCTGTCTTGACCTGCTGCCGCGTATGCCGCGGTTCGACATGTTCGTGGTGAACATATTGCGGGTAGACGAGTAGTCCGGCCGGCACCGCGAACGCGGCGTTCTTCGCCTCGTTGGGCAGCCGGCCAAAACCGAGCGGACGTCCGACCCGCACGGGCCGGCCGAGAATTTGCGTTCCGAGTTCGACGAGACCGGTGAGCTGCGAGGCGCCGCCCGAGAGCACGACACGGCCCTTGGGCTCTGCAGCGAAGGGCGAATCCTTCAGCTTGTCCCGAACCATTTCGAAGACTTCCTCGGCACGGTGCTTGACGATGTTGGCAATGGTGGCGCGCGAAACGATCTGCGGCAGATCCTGCTCGTCACCGGCCGTCGGTACAGACATCAGCTCGCGCGAGTCCGATCCGCCGGTGAGGACCGTTCCGTATAACGTCTTGATTCGCTCGGCATCGGCAATGGTCGCCGAGAGTCCGCGCGCGAGATCCATCGTGATGTGTTGCCCACCGACCGCAAATCCGGCCGCGTGCACGAAGCGGCCGCCGGAATAGACCGCGATCGTGGTGGTGCCCGCGCCCATCTCGACCACGGCTGCGCCGAGATCGGCTTCGTCGTCGGTCAGCACCGACAGACCGGCGACATAAGGGCTCGCCGCCATGGCTTCGACGTTGAGGTGGCAGCGTTCCACCGCCAGCATCAGGTTGCGCGCCACCATGGCGTCGCAGGTGACGACGTTCATGTCGACGCCGAACTGGCGCGCGACCATGCCGCGCGGATCGCGAATGCCCTTGACGCCGTCGAGCGTGTAGCCGACCGGAAGCGCGTGCAGCACCGTGCGGCCATCGCCGGTGGCGTGGCGCATGCCGGTGGAGGTAACGCGGCTGACGTCGGCGGGCGTCACCGCGCCGCCGCGGATGTCGGCTGCAGCTTCGACGAGTTGGCCGGAGAGCCGGCCGCCGGAGACCGACAGCAGCACGGACTCGACCCGCACCTTGGCCATTTTCTCCGCGAGGCCAACGGCCTGACGCACCGCCTGCTCGCATTCGGCGAGATCGACCACCGCGCCGGCCTTCATGCCGCGCGACTGGATCTGGCTGTAACCGATCAACTCCACCGCATGGGTGCGGCCGCCCAAGGCTTCGCTCGGCGCCGACGGCTTCAGCCGGGCGATCATGCAGGCGATCTTGCTGGTGCCGATGTCCAGGCAGGCGACGAGGCCGCCGCGCTTATGCGGCATCTGTCGCGTCTTCGGCGTCTGGGTGCGATCAAGACCGGTCATGCGGAGTCCCCGGCCTTCCTTTTCTTCTTGTCCTTGAACAGGTCCTCGCGCGCCTTGGCGGCGTCATCGGACAGCTGCACCACCAGACGATCGGGCAGGCGCATGTCGACCGCGACGATGTCGCGGGAGAACAGTTTTTCGTCCTTGTCGAGCCTGGAGAGCGCGGCAAGTGCGTTGCCGACGTCCTGCTCGGGCAGACGGATGTCGAGGCCGTCCTTCAGTCTCAGGTTCCAGCGCCGCTCACCGACGAGGATCGCGGCCTTCGTCACCGCGCTCACCTGCGGATAGCGCGCCAGCAGCGCGAGGAAATCGCGCGCCTGGGTGTCGGCGCCCTTGCCGACCACGAGCGGCAACGACAGGAACCGGCGCGAGACATAGGGTTCGAGCAGGGCGCCGTCGTCGGCGATGACGGAGAGCCGGCCGCCCTCCTGCCACAGCGCGAACGGCTGGCGCTCGGTGATCTCGATCATGAGCCGGCCCGGATAGAGCTTCAGCACGGTTGCATCCGCGATCCAGGGATTGGCCTTTAGCTTGTCGCGCACGCCGTCGGCGTCGAGGAACAGCAGCGAGGAGCGGCCGCTGACGCCGCCGATCGCCAGAATCTCGTCCTGGCTGAGCTGCTTGCGGCCGTTGATCACGACCGAGGTGATGCGGAAGCCGGCGGAATTGGCCATCGCATTGCGCGCGTCGCTGACGGCGGCGATGAAATCCTGGAGGTGGCCGCCCTTGACGATGCCGAAGCCGCAGCTTCCGATCAGGAGCAGCACGGTCATGCCGATGCCGACCCGGCGGGGCAAGTAGCGCTCGACCAGCGCGACCACGCGCGGCGGCGGGGTGCGCTCGATCACGGGCTTGGCCTTGGTCCTGGCTTTGTCTTTGGCGCCGGCGCGCTTCTGGTGAAGTCTTTCCTGGCGCTTTTCCTGCACCCACTCGCGCAGAAGCACGACCGCTCCAACGGCGGCCGCCTTCAGGTCAGTTTGGGGCCTCAGCGATCTTACAAGTGATCGGGTGAGGCTTCCTGCACCATCCATTGCACGAGCTCGTCAACAGTTTACCCGCAACATCGCGCGCGGGTCCTGGCGAACATGACGTCTCGGACTTGCCGGGCCGGGTACTGGTCTTCGGTAGAAGAAGCCTCTCCCCTTCAAAGCGTTCGCTGCTGCCGGACAGATCCGCAGCAGCTCACGCGCCGGCAGCCAAAACGCCATATGCGCCGCCAGCGTTAACCTTCGGACTTCCTGGTAAACAAAAGGTAAAGTTCGTTAACGCGGGATGCTTTTTGCCCAGCCCTGTGAGGCATTTATGCCGCGATGTCCGGCATTCTACCGGTTTTGGACGCCAAACCGGGCCGTTTCGCCCTTGGACGCGTTAACCAATCTAATTATTTCCGCACCCGCCGCTCAGCGAGCTCGATCAGGCCGCGCAGGAAGTCGACGAACGCGATGCCCTCGGCCTTCAGCGACTTGGGATAGAGCGAGGACTTGGTCAGCCCGGGCAACGTGTTGGTTTCGAGATAAACCAGGTTCTTGTCCGAGACGATGAAGTCGGAACGGGAATAGCCGGTGCAGGACATCGCGCGGTGCGCCAGCATCGCCTGCTGCTTCAGCGCGGCCGTGACCTCTGCCGTGAAGCGCCCGGGGCAGATCTCCTGGGTCGAACTCAAGAGATATTTTGCCGCGTAGTCGAAATTGCCTTCGCCCGGAATGATCTCGATCGGCGGCAGCGCGATGATCGAACCGTCCGGCCGCTCGAGAACGCCGCAGGTCGCCTCCACGCCGGCAATATAGGGTTCGATCACGTACTCCTCATGCTTCGCCGCGTTGCGGACGGCGACCAGATCCTGCTTGGCGTTGACGAAGATCAGGCCATAGCTCGATCCGTCGCGCGCCGGTTTTGCGATCAGCCGGCCGTATTCGGCAAAGGCCTCGTCGACGTCGTCGAGCGCAATGTTCGCCGGCGGCGTCACGCCGCCGAGGACGGCAAACCGTTTGGCGGCGATCTTGTCAAAGGCGAGATGCGAGGAGGCCGACCCCGATCCGGTGAAGGCCACGCCGCGCGCCTCGCACATCACTTGCAATTCGCCGTTCTCGGCACGGCCGCCATGCAGGCTGAGCACCAGCACGCGATCTTCCAGCTTGGCCTGGTCGAGCGCCTGCTCCAGCGCAATGCCGCGCGTGCCCGGCTTGAACTCGTCCTCGAAAGGACGGGCATGTTCGAGCAGCTGCTTCGAGGAGACGGTGTGGACCTTGTCCTCGATATCCCAGAACCAGAGATCGGCCTCAGGCAGCGCCTGATGCAGCGCCTGGGCCGAGGCGACCGAAACCAGACGCTCGCGATTGGAGCCGCCGAAGAGGATGGTGATGCGCATGGTCATAGTCTGCAATCTCTCTCATTCGTCATTCCGGGATGGTGCGCAAGCACCAGACCCGGAATCTCGAGATTCCGGGTTGCGCTGCGCGCCCCCGGAATGACTGTTAGAGGGAAACCCCGATCCGCTTGATTTCCCAATGTAGCTCAATTCCGGAATTTGCCTTCACCCGTTCGCGCACGGTCTCGCCCAGCGTCTCGATGTCGTGCGCGGTGGCCTCGCCCGTGTTGATCAGGAAATTGCAGTGCATCTCGGACACCTGCGCGCCGCCGACGCGCAAGCCGCGGCAGCCGGCGGCGTCGATCAGTTTCCAGGCGGAATGGCCCGGCGGATTCTTGAAGGTCGAGCCACCGGTCTTCTCCCGGATCGGCTGCGCGGTCTCGCGGTGGCTCTGCACCTCCGCCATGCGCGCGCGGATCGCATCAGGATCCCTGATCTCGCCGCGAAAGCGCGCGGACGTAAAGATGATGGAGGACTCGACGCCGCTGTTGCGATAGTCGAATTTCATCTCGGCGTTGGTGAAGACATGCTTCGTGCCGTCGCGCCCGACACCTCGCGCCTCGATCAGCACGTCCTTAGTCTCGCCACCATTGGCGCCCGCATTCATGCGCAGCGCGCCGCCGATCGTGCCGGGAATGCCGAAGTAGAATTCGAGGCCGGCGATATCAGCGCCAGCCGCCACTTCCGCCACGCGCTTGTCGAGTGCGGCCGCGCCGGCCGTGACGACGTCACCGCTTGCACTCGCATCGCCAAAGGCGCGCGGCGCCAGCCGGATCACAACGCCGGCAATGCCACCGTCGCGCACGATGAGATTGGAGCCGACCCCAACGACGTAAATCGGGATGTCGTTCGACAGGTGCGCCAGGAAATAAGCGAGATCGTCCTCATCGGCCGGTGTGAACAGCACCTGTGCCGGACCGCCGACGCGAAACCAGGTCAGCTCAGCGAGCGACTGGTTCGCCAGCAGGCGGCCGCGCAGCTCGGGTATCGCGGCTTTGAGAGCGGGGGTGATGTCGGGAAATCCCACCGCCCTCACCCCAACGCTTTCAATTCACCCGGCAATGCATACGCCCATTGCGTGATGTTGCCGGCACCGAGGCACACGACGAGATCGCCCGACTTCGCCAATCCCTTGACGATCCCCGCAAGTTCAGTCGCCGCCGGCAGGGGGATCACCTCGCGGTGGCCGTGCGCGCGCAGGCCCGCGACGAAATGATCGCGGTCGATGCCTTCGATCGCAGTCTCACCCGCGGCATAGACGTCTGCGACGATCACCGCGTCGGCGTCGTTGAAGCAGGTGCAAAATTCCTCGAACAGCGATTGCAGGCGGGTGTAACGATGCGGCTGCACCACCGCGACGATCTTGCCGTTGGTGGATTCGCGCGCTGCCTTGAGCACCGCCGCGATCTCGACCGGGTGATGGCCGTAATCGTCAATCACGGCAACGCCGTTATATTCGCCGGTCTTGGTGAAGCGGCGCTTGACGCCGCCGAAGCCAGCGATCGCCGCGCGGATCGCATCATCGGAGACGCCGAGCTCGCGCGCGACAGCGATTGCGGCCGTCGCGTTGGACGCGTTGTGGCGGCCCGGCATCGGCAGCATGAGATCGGCGATCTCGTGCACAGCGCCGGACTTGCGATCACGGA
Organism: Bradyrhizobium sp. Kon10; assembly: GCF_055807395.1. Classification (NCBI taxonomy): domain Bacteria; kingdom Pseudomonadati; phylum Pseudomonadota; class Alphaproteobacteria; order Hyphomicrobiales; family Nitrobacteraceae; genus Bradyrhizobium; species Bradyrhizobium sp. Kon10. Next base: position 114,389 of record NZ_JBVVOZ010000003.1, read on the forward strand.
ACGCAACCTTGAACTTCGATCCGCCGCCCATCGGCGTGAGATCGACCAGCCGCGCATCGGCCTGCGGATTCTCGCCATACGTCATGATGCGGCGATCCTCGATCTTGCCGACCAGGGTTTGCACGACGGGGTGATCGATGCACATCACGGCGAAGCCGTAGAACGGCAGGTTCTCCACGAAAAGCCGAAACGCGTCCTGCACGGCCTCAAAAGTCTTGAAGTGGTCGAGATGCTCGGGATCGACATTGGTGACGATCGCGACCTCGGTCGGGAGCTTCAAAAAAGTACCGTCACTCTCGTCGGCTTCCACCACCATCCAGTCGCCGGCGCCGAGGCGCGCGTTGGAGCCGTAGGCGTTGATGATGCCGCCATTGATGACGGTGGGATCGAGCCCGCCGGCGTCGAGCAGCGTCGCGACCATCGTGGTGGTCGTGGTCTTGCCATGGGTGCCGGCGATCGCAACGCAGCTTTTGAGCCGCATCAGCTCGGCCAGCATCTCGGCGCGGCGCACCACCGGAATGCGCTGCGCGCGCGCGGCCATCAGTTCCGGATTGTCGCGCTTGATCGCCGAGGACACCACGACGACCGCGGCCCCATCGACATTCTCCGCGGCGTGACCGACCGAGACCTTTGCGCCCTTCTTGCGCAGACGGTCGAGATTGTAATTGTCCGAGGCGTCCGAGCCCTGCACTGCATAGCCGAGATTGACCAGCACCTCGGCGATGCCGCTCATGCCGATGCCGCCGATCCCGACGAAGTGGATGGGTCCAATCTCGCGCGGCAGTCTCATGCTCTGTTCCGTCGTTCCGTCGTCATGCCCGGGCATAAGCGCGAAGCGCGTCTTTGCGCAAGGTGCTCCCGGGCATCCACGAATCCCAAGCTACTTCATGCAAGACGTGGATGGCCGGGACAAGCCCGGCCATGACGGCAAAAATACGAAAATCGGTCCGTTTAGGCTCAGATTCCCGCGACTTTGACCACCAGATCGGCCAACCGCGCCGCCGCATCGAGCCGGCCGGCGCTACGGGCCGCCCCTGCCATGGCGGCAAGACGCGCGGGTTCGGCGGCGAAGGCGGAGATCTCGGCGGCGAGCCGGTCGGACGAGAACTCGGGCTGCGGGATGCGAATGGCGCCGTCAACCTTGGCCAGCACGCCGGCGTTGGCGAACTGGTCCTGGTCGATCGAGCCCGGCAGCGGCACCAGGATCGAGGGCCGGCCGATCGCGGCGAGCTCGGCCACGGTGCCGGCGCCGGAGCGCGACACCACCAGATGGTTGGAGGCGAGCCGCGCCGGCAAATCCGTGAAGAACGGCGCGAGCTCGGCATTGATCTTCAGCTTGTCGTACACCGCGCGCACGCGCGCCATGTCCTCGTCGCGCACCTGCTGGGTCAGGATCAGCTGGCCCCACAGCGCGGGCTCGAGCCGTTCGATCGCGCCCGGCACGACATCGGCCATGATGCGTGCGCCCTGGCTGCCGCCGACGACGAGCAGGCGCAGCGGACCATTCACTTCGGGTGCGGCATATGGCATGGCGGCAGCGGCAAGGACCGCCGGCCGCATCGGCGTGCCGACCGTTGTGGTCTTGCCCGATAGCGCGGGATCGCGGTCGAGCACGCCCGGCAGAGATGTTGCGATCGCGCGGACGCGGCCTGCGAGAAACCGGTTGGCGCGGCCGAGCACGGCGTTGGCCTCGTGGATGATCCCGGGCACGCCAGCGAATTTTGCAGCGACCAGCGGCGGCAATGTCGGATAGCCGCCGAAGCCGACCACAGCGACGGGCTTCAATCGCTTGATCAGGCGGTACGCGGACAGCGTGCCTGTGGCGAGCGTGAGCCCGGCATAGGCGAGCTGCAACGGATTGCGGCCGCGCGCGGTTTCACTCGCGACGACGTCGATCATGTCCTTGCTGAACAGACCGCTATAGCGCAGCGCGCGCTCGTCGGTGACGAGGCGCACGCGAAAGCCGCGCCGGATCAGTTCGACCCCAAGCGCCTCGGCGGGAAACAAATGGCCGCCGGTGCCGCCCGCGGCGAGCAGAATCAAGGGAGAATTGTCCATGCTGGGGAAGTTTTACAGTGTCTCTCCCGTCATTGCGAGCGCAGCGAAGCAATCCAGACTGCCACCGCGAAAGGATTCGTGAATTGCTTCGCTGCGCTCGCAATGACGAAGAACTATGCGTAGCTGCGCATCGCCTCGGCGTGGCCGCTTGCCTCGACCTCGGTGCGCGGTCGCAGCCGGGTCAGCGCCAGCATCATGCCGACGCCGTAGGAGAGTGACACGATCGAGGAGCCGCCATAGGAGATGAAGGGCAGCGTCATGCCCTTGGCTGGGATGAGCTGGAGGTTGACCGACATGTTGATCGCGGCCTGCACCCCGAACAGGATCGCAAGGCCGGACGCCGCAAAGCGCGAGAACATGTCCTCATTGGAATAGGCGCGCGACAGGGTGCGGATCACGACGAAGGCGAACAGCGCCAGCATGGCGAGGCACAGGATGATGCCGAACTCTTCGGCGGCCACCGCGAACACGAAGTCGGTGTGGCTGTCCGGCAGGCTGCGTTTCGCGATGCCCTCGCCCGGCCCGAGCCCGAACCAGCCGCCGTTGTAGAACGCCTCCATCGCGGTATCGACCTGGAAGGTGTCGCCGGAGGCCGGGTTCATGAAGCGCTTGATGCGTCCGGCGACGTGGGGAACGAAGAGATAGGCGCTGAACAAGCCCGCGGCGGCGGCGCCAGCGAGGCCGAACACCCAGATCATGCGCATGCCCGCGATGAAGAACAGCGAGCCCCACACCATCAGGATCAGCATGGTCTGGCCGAAATCCGGCTCCATGATCAGCAGCGATACCAGCATCAACAGCAGCACCAGCGCCATCGAGGTCGCGGGCATCTCCGGACGCTTGGTCGATTCCGCGAACAGCCAGGCCGCGATGACGACAAACGACGGCTTGGCGATTTCGGAGGCTTGGATGTTGACGCCGAGCAGCGTGATCCAGCGCCGCGAGCCCTTCACCTCGGGGCCAATAGCCAGCGTCACCACGATCAGGATGATGCTGACGGCAAAGATAATCAGCGCCGAACGCCGGATCGCCCGCGGCGACAGGAAGGAGACGCCGACGAGCACAATGCAGGACGGCAACAGGAACAGCACGTGGCGGCTGAAGAAGTGGAAGGGATCGAGCCCGATGCGGGTCGCAACCGGCGGGCTCGCGGCCAGCGACAGGATGACGCCGGTCAGCATCAGCACCAGAATCGCGCCGAGCAGCGGCTTGTCGACGGTCCACCACCACTCGGTAAAGGGCGTGCGTTCTTCACGGGAGAGCATGGGCGGCCGACTTTCGGACAGAGATCAGCCCATTGGTCGCCGACGTTGGTTACCGGGGGGTTAAGGAACGGTGGATGTTTGACGATAGAAGGAGAGTGCCACCTCAAATGCTCGTCATGCCCCGCGAAGGCGAGGCATCCAGTACGCCGCGGCTTCTCGATGAATCACAGCTGTCACGGAGTACTGGATCGCCCGCCTTCGCGGGCGATGACTGCGGGCATGAGGAGACTGCGCGTCTCACACCGCCGGCTTCACACCCGGCAGCGCCTGCACCAGCTCGCGGAACCTGGTGCCGCGGATTTCGAAGTTCCGATACTGGTCGAAGGAGGCGCAGGCCGGCGACAACAGCACTACCGGCTCGGTCAAGCCTGATGCTTCCGCATCGCGCGCGGCCTGCGCGACCGCGACATCGAGCGTCTGACTGATCTCGTGCGGGACCCTGGCACCCAGCGTGGCGGAAAATTCCGACGCGGCTTCGCCGATCAGGTAGGCTTTTCGGATCCGCGGGAAGTAGCCGGTCAAACTGGTGATCCCCCCCGCCTTGGGCTTGCCACCGGCGATCCAGAAGATGTCGGCAAAGGACGACAGCGCATGTGCAGTGGCATCCGCGTTGGTGCCCTTGGAATCGTTGACGAACAGCACGTTGGCGCGGCGGCCGACCTGTTCCATGCGGTGGGCGAGGCCCGGAAAGCTGCGCAGGCCGTCCTGCAGCACATCCTGGCTGATGCCCATCGCGAGCGCGGCGGCTGCGGCGCACGCCGCGTTCTGCGCATTGTGCAGGGCGCGCAACGAACCGATGCCGCCGAGCTTCGCGACCTCGCTCTTCGCGCCGCCCGCGGCGCGCACAATCGTGCTGTGCTCGACATAAATGCCGCTCGCCAGCGGGTTCTTGACCGAAATGCGCACAACGTTCTTGCCCGCGCGGTCGAGCCTGTCGGCGATATCGCGGCAGAAGCCGTCGTCGACGCCGACGATCGCGGTGCCAGCGGCCTGCACCCCGGCAACAAGGCGCTCCTTCACCGCGGCGTAATGCGCGATGGTGCCGTGGCGATCGATGTGGTCCTCGCTGACATTGAGCAGAATGCCGACGGAGGGATCGAGCGAGGGCGTGAGGTCAATCTGGTAGGACGACATCTCGATGACGTGGACGCGGCCCATGCGCGGCCGCTCCAGCGACAGGATCGCGGTGCCGATGTTGCCGCCCATCTGGGTGTTGTAGCCGGCGACCTTGGTCAGGTGCGCGATCAGCGCCGTCGTGGTCGACTTGCCATTGGTGCCGGTGATCGCGACGAACGGCGCATCAGGCGCATGCCGCCGCCGCTCGCGGCAGAACAGTTCGATGTCGCCGATCACCTCGATTGCGGCCTCGCGCGCCTTCAGCACGCTCCAATGCGGCACAGGATGAGTTAGCGGCACGCCAGGCGCGAGCACGAGAGCCGCGAAATTCCCCCAGGAGACGTTGCGCAAATCCGCAGTGACGAACCCGGCCTGGGCGGCCCTGGCGACATTCTCGGCGCTGTCGTCACCGGCGATCACCTCGGCGCCGCCGGCCTTCAGTGCATGGCAGGATGCCAGCCCCGAGCCGCCAAGGCCGAACACCGCGACCGTCTTGCCGGCAAAGGAGGTGACGGGGATCATGATGGCGGCTCTGTCATTCCGGGGCTCGCGAAGCGAGAACTATGGTGCGCAATTGCGCACCAGAGAATCTCGAGATTCCGGGTTCGACGCTGACGCGTCGCCCCGGAAAGACGGCAAGTTTGATTCACCGAGACCATCATCACCGCAGCTTCAACGTCGACAGCCCGGCGAGCGCCAGCATGACCGAGATGATCCAGAACCGGATCACGATCTGCGGCTCGGTCCAGCCGAGTTGCTCGAAATGGTGGTGGATCGGCGCCATGCGGAAGATGCGCTTTCCCGTGAGCTTGAACGACACCACCTGCACGATGACCGAGACCGCCTCCAACACGAACAATCCGCCGATCACCGCGAGCACGATCTCGTGCTTCACCGCGACCGCAATCGCACCCAGCATGCCGCCGAGCGCAAGCGAGCCGGTGTCGCCCATGAAGATCGAGGCCGGCGGCGCGTTGAACCAGAGGAAACCGAGGCCCGCTCCCAATAGCGCGCCGCAGAGCACCGCGAGTTCGCCGGTGCCCGCGACATATTTGATCTGGAGGTAATCGGCGAACACCGCGTTGCCGGCAAGATAGGCGATCATGGCAAAGCTCGCGGTCGCGATCATCACGGGGACGATTGCCAAGCCGTCGAGGCCGTCGGTGAGGTTCACCGCGTTGCCGGCGCCGACGATGACGAAGGCGCCGAAGACGACGAAGAACCAGCCGAAATGCAGGACCGTGTCCTTAAAGAAGGGAATCGTCAGCGCTGTGGATGCTGGATCGCGGTTCAGCCGCACCAACGCGTAGCAGGCGACCAGCGCGATCAGCCCCTCGATCAGCAGGCGAAGCTTGCCGCCGAACCCGGTCGTGGTCTGTTTCGTCACCTTGAGGTAATCGTCATAAAAGCCGACGAAGCCGAAGCCGAGCGTCACCGCGAGCACGATCCAGACATACGGGTTGAGCGGATTGGCCCATAGCACCGTGCCGACCGTGAGGCCGGACAGGATCATCAGGCCACCCATGGTGGGCGTGCCTTTCTTGCTGAGATGCGATTGCGGGCCGTCGGCCCGGATCGGCTGGCCCTTGCCCTGGCGGATGCGCAGATGATCGATGATCCAGGGCCCGAACAGGAACACGAACAGCGCGCCGGTGACGACGGCGCCGCCGGTGCGGAATGTGATGTAGCGGAAGACGTTCAAGACGGTGCGAATCGCACCAAAGCCCGGAAATGTGTTGGAGAGTTCGATCAGCCAGTAAAACATTCAGACGATCCTATGGCGCCTTTCGCACGCGGGCTTCTTCAGACGCAGACTCGCCTCGCGCGCATTGGCTGGTCTTCATCATGGGGCGGGCGACCTCTAGCAAACTTCACCACAAGAAACCTGCTAGCGTCGCTCCGCAACAAGCTGGGAATGGGAACAGCGCTTCCAAGCAGTTTACGCCTTTGCCTGCAAGGCGGCCACTAGGGCAGGCACAAACTTGTTGACCCAGAACATCTTCTTGCTGCCCTTGACAACCACGACATCGCCTGTCTTCAGAAGCGACGCAACATCGTTCGGCTTCAGCGTGGCGGGATCGTCGTGCCAGCCGAGGCCTTTGCCGGCGGGAAGCACGTCGTAGAGGTGGCGCATCAGGGGACCGACGCAATAGACGCCGTCGATACCGGCAAGATGCGCGGCCATGCCAGTGTGATAGCCGGGCGCGTCGTCGCCCAGCTCGAGCATGTCGCCGAGCACCGCAATGCGGCGGCCACCGCTCATGTGTCGCGCCTGGAGGCTTTGCAGCGCAGCAGCCACGCTGGCCGGATTGCCGTTGAAGCTGTCGTCGATCACGGTGACGCCGCCGACCGCCTGCTCGACACCTCGGCCGGTCATGATGCCGACCCGATCGAGCTTGATCGCGAGCGTCGCGGCATCGAGCTTCGCGGCATGGATCGAGGCGAGCGCAGCCAGCGCATTCTGCACCCGGTGCGGCGCCCCCGGCGTCAGGCTGAACGCGATTTCCGTCTTGCCGATCGCGGCGACCACTTGCCAGCTCTCGCCGTGCGGCGCGTGCGTGATCTCGTGCACCTCGGCGCTCTCGCCGAAACGGACCACCTTGCCCTTCCAATCGGGTGCCTTGATCCCGGCCGGCAGCACCAGCACGCCATCCGACGGCAGACCGAGCGCAATCGACACCTTCTCGCGGCGGATCGCGTCGAGCGAGCCGAGCTTCTCCAGATGCACGGGCTGGACGTTGACGACCAGCGCGACCGTCGGCCGCGTCAAGTCGCTGAGCCGCGCGATCTCGCCTCGCTGGTTCATGCCCATTTCGACAACCCAGAGACTGGCATCGGGCCTGGCATTGCACAGCGTCAGCGGCACGCCCCAGAAATTGTTGAAGCTCGACGGGCTCGCATAGGCGCCGGGATAGGCAGCGAGGAATTCCTTGGTGCTGGTCTTGCCGGCGCTGCCGGTGAGGCCGATCACAGGTCCGTTGAAGCGCGCGCGTGCAGCGCGCGCGAGACCCCACAAGCCATCGATCAGCGTATCCTTGACGACGATCTGGGGAATGCGGATGCCCGCGATCTCGTGCGGTACGATCATCGCCACCGCACCGGAGGCTTCCGCCTTGTCCGCGAACTCCCAACCGTCGCGCGCGCTGGCGAAGGCGGAGATGAAGCCGCCGCTCGGGGTGCCGCTCAGTGCGACGAAAAGGCTGCCCGGCTTCACCAGCCGGCTGTCCTGGGTGACGAAGTCGATCGGTGTGGCCGGAAATGAACCCGCAGCGCCCAGCGCGCGCGCCACTTCGGCCACGGTCCAGATTGGCGCGCTCATGCGACCCTCGACGCTAATGCGGCGGCGACCGCCTCGTGATCACTGAAGGGGAGCACCTCGCCGCCGACGATCTGCCCGGTCTCGTGGCCCTTGCCGGCGACAAGCAGTGCATCGCCCTCTTCCAGCTCCTCGATCGCCGTGCGGATCGCGGCGGCACGGTCGCCGATCTCTCGGGCGCCCGTCGCGGTCGCGAGAATCGCGGCGCGAATGGCTTCCGGCTTCTCGCTGCGCGGATTGTCGTCGGTGACGATGACACGATCGGCATTGTCCGCCGCGATCTCGCCCATGATCGGCCGCTTGCCGGCATCACGATCTCCGCCGGCGCCGAACACGACGACCAGCCTGCGCTTGGCGTAAGGCCGCAACGCCTGCAATGCCTTGGCCAGCGCATCGGGCTTGTGCGCGTAGTCGACGAAGATCGGCGCGCCGTTGCGCTCGCCGACACGCTCCAGGCGCCCCTTGGCGCCTTCGAGATGTTCGAGGCTCGCGAACACAATGGCCGCATCGCTGCCGGTGCCAATGGCAAGCCCGGCCGACACCAGCGCGTTCTCGATCTGGAATTCGCCGACCAGCGGCAGCCGGATCGCATGACGTTTGCCGCGATGCTCCAGTGCAAGCTTTTGCGAAAAACCATCGACCTCGGCTTCGGTGAGGCGGATGCCCTCGCCGGCGCCATCGCCGTTGCGGCCGACCGCCATCACACGCAGGCCGCGGGCCTTCGCCGCATCGATCGCTTCGGCCGAGCAATCATGATCGGCCGAGATCACGGCCGCGCCGCCCGGCGCGACCAGCTCCCGGAACAGCCGCAGTTTCGCTGCAAGATAGTGCGCGACGGTCGGATGGTAATCCATGTGGTCGCGCGAGAGATTGGTGAAGCCGCCGGCCGAGACGCGCACGCCGTCGAGGCGATATTGATCGAGCCCGTGCGAGGACGCCTCGAACGCAAGATGCGTGACGCCGTCGTGTGCGATCTGGTCGAGCTGCCGATGCAGCGCGATCGGATCCGGCGTCGTCAGCGAGCCATAGACTGTCCGCTTCGGCGAGACCAGGCCGATGGTGCCGATGCTGGCCGAGGCATGCCCAAGCCGCTCCCAGATCTGCCGCGTGAACGCGGCGACGGACGTTTTGCCGCTGGTGCCAGTGACCGCGGCAATGGTCGCAGGTTGGGCGGGGAAGAATTTGGCCGCGGCCAGCGCCAGCGCGCGGCGCGGATTGGCAATGGTGATGAAGGGCACCTTGCAACCGGCTGGCGCATGATCGCCGACGACCGCCGCCGCACCTGCAGCAATGGCAGCATCGACGAAGCGTGCACCGTCGGTCTTGCTGCCCGCGAGCGCAAAGAACAAATCCCCCGGCTTGACCGCACGGCTGTCGAGCGCAAGCCCGGTCACGTCGAGCGCCGCAACGGCGGGCTCGATTTCGGCATCGGTGCCCAGGACATCCTGACCTAAGAGGTCGCGCAGCTTCATGGTCTTCCAGTCGAGACGCCGTGGTGGAGGCCCAATCTTCGGGAAACCCCGACTCAGCGGCGGCAATGGCCTCCCCGTTTGATTACTGAGTTGTTCTCGATGCCGCAAGAATAAGGCGGTCGGACGGCGGCAAGTCGAAGCGGGGTTCGATGCCCAAAAGCGGTCCAATACGGGCAATGACATTGCCGGCCGTGGGCACGGCGTTCCAGCCCGAGGTGATGAAGCCGTAGGTCTCCTTCAGCGGCTGCGGCTCGTCGAGCATGATCAGGAGCTGATAACGCGGCTTGTCCGCCGGAAGGATCGCGGTGAAGGCGGTCAACACGCGCTTCTTGGCATAGCGGCCATTGACGACCTTCTCTGCGGTCCCGGTCTTGCCGCCGATGTAGTAACCCTTCACGTCGGCCTTGCGCGCAGTGCCGATTTCGGCGTTGAGCCGCATCAGGAAGCGCATCTTTTCCGAGGTCTCAGGCTTGATCACGCGCTTGGCGATGGCCCGTGCTTCCTCCTCCGAGCGTTTGAGGAAGGTCGGGGGAATCAGAAGACCGCCGTTCGCAAGCGCGCTGACGCCCATCACCGCCTGCAACGGCGCAACCGCCATGCCGTGGCCGAACGCGATGGTGATGGTGTTCAGCTCACTCCAGCGCCGCGGCAGGATCGGCGAGGCACTCTCCGGCAGTTCAGTGCGCAGCCGATCGAGCTGCCCCATCTTGCGCAGAAATGCCTTGTGCGCTTCGACGCCCTGCGCAAGGGCAATCCGCGCCGCACCGACATTGGAGGAGAAGGTGAAAACCTCCTTCATGGAGAGGAAGCGGCCCTTGGGCTCATCGTCATGGATAGCGAATTTGCCGTAGTGCAGGGCCCCTCGTGCGTCCCACATCGAGTCGAGACCGTACTTGCCGGTATCGAGCGCCATCGCCAGCGTGAAGGCCTTGAAGGTCGAACCCATCTCGTAGACGCCCGTGGTCAGGCGGTTGATGCGATCGGGATCGTGGGCTTCTTTCGGATTGTTCGGGTCGAAATCCGGCACCGACACCATCGCCACGATCTCGCCGGTGTTGACGTTGGTGACGAGGCCGGACGCGGCCTTGGAGTGGAACTTCGCCTTGGCCTTCAACAGTTCGTCACGCAGCGCGTGCTCGACGCGCAAATCGACCGACAGCTCGATCGGCTTTTGCAGGCGGTCGGTGGCAAAGCCGGCACGGTGGAGGTCGGCGAGCCCTTGATTGTCGAGCCACTTCTCCATGCCGGCGATGCCCTGGTTGTCGATGTTGACCAGGCCGATGAGGTGGGCGACCTCGTTGCCGCTCGGATAGACGCGCTTGTTCTCGCGCAGGAAGCCGATGCCGGGAATGCCGAGCTTGTGGATGTCCTGCTGCTGCTTCGCCGTGATCTCGCGCTTCAGCCAGACGAAACCCTTGCGCGACGACAGGCGCTCGCGCACCTCGGCCTCGTCGAGGTCGGGCACGGTCGCGGTCAGAAGCTCGATCGCCTCGTCCTTGTCGATGATACGGCGCGGCTCGCCGAACAGGCTCGACGCCTTGACGTCGGTCGCGAGGATCGCGCCGTTGCGGTCGACGATGTCGGGCCGCGCGGTCGCAACCACCTCCTGCGCCGCAGCGCGCCGCGCACTGTGGGCGTCGGCGCCGATCGCGAACATCACGAGCCGGCTGCCGATCAGGAGGTAGACCACCGCAAAGGCGAGTATTGCGAGCCCGACGCGTGCCCGCGCCTTCGCGGCGCGATCGACATTGCGCCCGTAGAGCAGGCTGCGGATCAATCGCTGCCGCCACGGTTCAACGGGTTTCGCAGGGGTCGCGGGACTCATTGCTTGTCCTCGGGATGAGGCACGGAGCCCGTCACCGTATCCGGATCGCTCGCGGCTTCGATGGTGCTGATCATGGACCCGATCGGATCGGGCTCGCCCGGCCTGAACAAGCGCGGCGGCCGCTCGGGCAGGTTCTTCAATGAGTCATATTGCGTGGCGTTGATCGGCTTGAGCGGCAGATGCCGCTCGGCGAGGCCTTGCAAGCGTAACGGCGCGTCGAGCTTGGCCCAGTCGGAACGCAGCGACGCGATTGCGTCGCGCTGCTCGCGGATTTCCGCATGCAGCCGCAGCACCTTCTCGGTGCGGGCGGTGGAGTCCATCTTGATCCGGTAGACATAGGCCGCCGCGAAGATCAGCGCGCCGATGACGAGGAGGTGGATGATGCGCATGCGCTAGCCACCCCTCATGACGTCGGAGAGTTTTGGCCAGGAGGACGGCTCGCTGTCCTCATGCGCCGGCGCCGAGGTGCGTTCGGCGGCGCGCAGCTTTGCGGAACGGGCGCGCGGATTGTGCGCGATTTCCTCCTCGCCGGCGACGACCGGCCGCCGCGTCAACAGCTCGAAGCTCGGCGCCGCCTGCGCCATTTCCGGCAGATGCCGCGAGCCGCCGCCGGTCTTTGAGCGCAGGCTAAGGAAATTCTTGACGATGCGGTCTTCCAGCGAATGAAACGAGACGACCACGAGACGGCCGCCCGGCCTGAGCACGCGCTCGGCCGCCGCAAGCGCGGTCTGAAGCTCCTCGAGCTCTTCATTGACGAAGATGCGCAGGGCCTGGAACGTCCGGGTCGCGGGATGAATGTCCCCGGGCTTGGAGCGAACCACCCTGCCGACGAGATCGGCGAGGGCTCGCGTCGTCGTGAAGGGAGTCTCCTGCCGGTCCGCCACAATGGCGCGGGCCACGCGTCGCGAATGCCGCTCCTCGCCGAAGAGATAGATGATGTCGGCGAGATCGCTTTCCGAGGCGCGGGCGACGATGTCAGCCGCGGTCGGCCCCGCCTGCCCCATCCGCATGTCGAGCGGCCCGTCGAGGCGGAACGAGAAGCCGCGACCGGCCTGGTCGAGCTGCATCGAAGAGACGCCGACATCCATCACCACGCCGTCGACGGCGTCGATGCCCTGCGCCACGCAGACCTCGGCGAGATTCGAGAAGCGGTCCTCGACCAGCGTCAGCCGGCCGGCGGAACGCTCGACCAGCTCGGCGCCACCGGCGATCGCCGTGCGGTCGCGATCGATCGCGATCAGGCGGGTTCCCGGCACGTCGAGTATCGCTCGGCTATAACCGCCGGCACCGAAGGTGGCGTCGATATAGATGCCGCCCTCGCGTGGGGCGAGATGATCGATCGCCTCGCGGCCAAGCACGGGAATGTGGGGCGCGGAGCTCATGCGCCGCGCCTGCCGAACGACCGGATGATATCGGGGGCGACAAAGCCCATCACGCCTCGAATGATTCCGCGTCGCGGCGGTTCCACGACCCAACCCCTGTCCAGCATGCTTGCCGAGCCCGGTCGTCCCTGATGGCACGCCCGGTGTTCCCAGTGGAATTTGTCGGGCAGCCATGGGATTTCGAGCCAAAAACGCTTTGGCCGCCTCCGGACGCGGGTCGGCTCTTCACCTCTTAGTAACGGCCCTTAGCGTTAAGAAAGTGTTGATCGCTCGGTTACAAGTCGAAAAGGTGAATGGACGGTGATGCCTCATCCACACACTAAGCCCAAAATGCACCCGTTAACCGCACCGCGCGATTGCGCGAAGCGGACGGTAAAGGAATAGTAAAGAGAAGGGCTTGGCCCACTCTCCTGTCCGACTTGAGCTGTTTATGCCGTCCGGTCCGTCCACGCCGTCTGGAACTGATTCGAAGCGTCAGCGCGTTCTCCCGGTTCCCAAGGCCGCGGCGAACATGCGGACGTTCGAGCCGGATTCCTCGATCGTCTCCGACATCATCCCCTCGCCCAATCACGGCGAGCGCAACAAGGGACGGCAGCCCGACATGATCGTGCTGCACTACACCGGCATGCCCGATGTCGAGGGCGCGCTGGCGCGTCTGTGCACGGCAGGGACCGAAGTGTCGGCGCATTACGTCGTGCTCGAGGACGGCCGCATCGTGCAATGCGTACCGGAAGCCAGGCGCGCCTGGCATGCCGGCGTCTCGTCCTGGGCCGGCGAGGACGACATCAACTCCTGCTCGATCGGGATCGAGATCGTCAATCGCGGCCACGATTGGGGCTATCCCGAGTACCCGCTGCGCCAGATCGCGGCCGTGATCGCGCTTTGCCGCGGCATCATGCTTCGCCGAAAAGTGTCGGCGCAGCGGGTGCTCGGTCATTCCGACGTGGCGCCCGCGCGCAAAAAGGATCCCGGCGAAAAATTTCCGTGGCATTCGCTGGCCAATTCCGGCGTCGGTCATTGGGTCACGCCCGCACCCGTGGTGCGCGGCGAAAGCCTGATGCTCGGCACCATCAGCGACGAGGTGCTGAGCCTGCAGCAGGCACTCGCCCGATATGGCTATGGCGTGCCGCTGACCGGCAAATACGACGCATCGACGATGGAAGTCGTCACCGCCTTCCAGCGCCATTTCCGCCCGGCGCGACTCGACGGTGTCGCCGATCACTCGACGCTGTCGACCTTGCAGGCGCTGCTGGCGAGCCTGCCGGCGGAAGGGACCAACGTCGCATCAAAGTGACGATGCTAACCACAGGCTCGTCATTGCGAGGAGCTCTTGCGACGAAGCAATCCAGACTGTTTCAGAGGAGGCAGACTGGATTGCTTCGCTGCGCTCGCAATGACGGAGGATGTGGCCGCTAGTCCATCTCCCTCACCCGCCGCGCATACAGCCTCCGCAGCGGCTCCAACTGCGTCGCCCCGGTCGCCGCTGCGTACGCTTCGCGCGCTTCCTCCTTGCGCCCAAGCCTTCGCAACAAATCCGCGCGCACCGCCGGCAGCAGCTCGTAGCCATCGAGCCGACCGCGTGCCGCGATGGCATCCACGAGATCGAGCGCGCGCGCAGGACCGTCGACCATCGAGACTGCGGCAGCGTGGTTGAGCTCGATCACCGGCGACGGACTGATACGCAGCAGCACTTCGTAGAGCCCCGCGATCTGCGGCCAATCGGTCTGCTCAAAGCTCGGCGCCCGGGCATGCAGCGCGGCAATCGCCGCCTGCACCACATAGGGCTGCGGCCGGCCGGGCACGCGCAACGCGTCGTCCACCAACTGCAATCCCTGCTCGATCTGCGCGCGATCCCACAGCGAACGGTCCTGCTCTTCCAGCAGCACGATGTCGCCCGCAGCCGTTTTGCGCCCGGCGCGGCGCGCATCGTGCAGCAGCATCAACGCAAGCAGGCCCTTGATCCCGGCGCGATCCGGCATCAGCCGGTCGAGCAACCGGCCGAGCCTGATCGCCTCGACTGCGAGATCGGGCCGCATCAAATCCGCGCCTGAGGTCGCGACATAACCTTCGGTGAAGACGAGATAGATCACGGCGAGCACGCCGTTGAGCCGCGGCGCCAGCGCAGCGTGCTCCGGCACCTCGTAGGGAATGCCGGCGAGCCTGATCTTCTGCTTGGCGCGGACGAGGCGCTGTGCCATCGCCTCCTCGCCGACGAGGAACGCGCGCGCCACCTGCGCTGTGGAGAGGCCGCAGACCGTGCGCAGCGTGAGCGCGACCTGGACTTCGGCCGCGAACGCCGGATGGCAGCAGGTGAAGATCAGCCGCAGCATATCGTCGTCGGGTGTCGCCGCCGCCTCGTCGGGCCCTTGGGCGTTGAGCTCGAGCTCGTGCACCAGCGCCTGCTGCCTGGCGCGAAACGCAACCTGGCGGCGGATGCGGTCGATTGCCTTGTTGCGGGCGACGTTGACCAGCCAGGCGCGCGGATTGTCGGGGACCTCGCACGCCGACCAGCGCTCCAGCGCGACGGCAAAGGCGTCCTGGAGCGCGTCTTCGGCAAGATCGAAATCACCGACGAGGCGGATCAGCGTGGCCAGCGCCCGCCCCGCCTCGTCGCGGAAGATCTTTTCGATGTCGGCAGGAGAGATCACTTGTAGATCATGATCGGCCTGACCTCGATCGACCCTTCCCTGGCTTCGGGAATCCGCGCAGCCAGGGCAATGGCAGTGTCGAGATCCTTGGCCTCGACCAGATAGTAGCCGCCGAGCTGCTCGCGGGTCTCCGCAAATGGGCCGTCGGTCGTCAGGGTCTTTCCCTCGCGCACGCGCACGGTGGTCGCCGTCGTTGTCGGCTGAAGTCCGTCGCCGGCCTTGAAGTTGCCACTCTGGATGATGGACTGCGTATAAACGCCGTACTCCGCCGACACCGCCTGACGGTCGGCGGGGGACATGTTGCTCAGTTTCGCTTCGTTCCGGTAGATCAGCAGCAGATATTGCATTCCTTAGCTCCTGTTGTTCGGCTGGATCGCCGACACCCAGTCGAACGGGGTGCACACCAGACGACATCTTCAGGATAAATTATTTGCAGGCCGCGTGCGCGGCGATCTCCGCTTGACGGAACCGTCACAAATGGCCCATGCGTAAGCCGTCAGTCGGCCGGACGGCCGCCCCTGCAAGTGCCGAAAGGCCGCCGGGGAGGAAAGTCCGGGCTCCCTTGACATGCGGTGCCGGATAACGTCCGGCGAGGGTGACCTCAGGGAAAGTGCCACAGAGAACGAACCGCCCGCCTTCGCCCCCTTCGGGGCTATGGCGTGACAAGCCCTCGGGCTCGCCACGCCGAAGCAGCGCAAGCTGCGCAGGCGGGTAAGGGTGAAAAGGTGCGGTAAGAGCGCACCGCGGCTCCGGCAACGGAGCCGGCATGGTAAACCCCACCGGGAGCAAAACCGAATAGGGACGGCAAATGCGGGCCGATCGCGCAAGCGATAACGCCGCGGGGCGATGTCAGGCCCGCCGTCCGGGTAGGTTGCTCGAGGCCATGTGCAAACATGGTCCCAGAGGAATGGCCGTCACGTATCGCCGGCGCAAGCAGGCGGTGCCCTACAGAACCCGGCTTACAGGCCGGCTGATACTCTAAAGCGTTTTCGCGCGAAGTGGTTTTCCGGTTCGCGTGAAGAAAACGCGTCTTGGTAAGGAAGCAACGAGGGGTTCGATGCTAACGCATCGGGCCCCTCACCATTTTGGCACCGTCATTCTGGGGCGCGACAAAGTCGCGAACCCGGGCTCTCGCTTCGCGAGCCCCGGAATGACGGCTGTGAGTCAGCCGACGATCTCGCTCAACATACCCATCAGCGCCTCCGGCGCCGTGACGTTCGGCGCATGACTCGCATCCAGCTCGAAATAGCGCCAGCCATCTTCGTTCTTGGTCCGCTTCGCGAACTGCCCGAACACATCGCCTGGTGGAATGCGCTTGCAGTAGATGTAGCTGCGCGGCATCGCCGGCTCGCCGTGTTGGAACTTCAGCCTCGTCTCGAAACATTTGATCGGCATGGCCACCCTGCGCGCATTGAGCCAGTCGAGATCGGCTTGCGGCGTATCCGGCGGCGGCGGGTTCGGCGGAATGCGATAGCCGTCACCCGAGCTTGCTGCCTTGCGCATCGGCTCACGCCCGCCTTCATTGAGATCAAACAGCGACTGGCCGTCGCGCGGCACGAAGGCGTCGAGATAAATCAGTTGCGTGATGCGCTCTCGCGCGCGATCGGCAACACCCGTGGCGACCATGCCGCCATAGCTGTGGCCGAGCAGCACGAGGTCACTGAGGTCCTCGAACTTGATGACGTTGAGGATGTCCTGGATATGGGTATCGAGATCGATCGCGGGAGTAGCCAGATGCGCGCGCTCACCGAGCCCGGTATAGGTCGGCGTGACCAGGCGGTGCCCGGCCTGCGCCATCAGCGGATGCATCTTCTTCCAGGACCATCCGCCGGACCACGCACCGTGACAGAGCAGGAAGGTCTTCGAGCGTGCGGTCATCGGCGTTTCCATCGCTTTTGTTGATGCGATGGAGTGTAGCGGCCGAGCCCGGGATGTAAACGTTGCTTAGGCCGCGCGCGTCTGCGCCTTCACCAGAACCGGCGCAAGCAGGCCGGCCTCACGCCGCAGCTTGCTCGCTTCGAAGCCATGCATGCCGATCTGCCATTGCAGCCCGACGATCGCGCCCTTGGTCGGTTGCAGCAGCGCGAGCGAGGCGAACAGCGTCACCGGGAGCCACACCGCGAGCTGCAGCCAGACGGCCGGCGCATAGGCGGTCTCGACCGCGAGGATCGCCGGCACCACGAGGTGGCCGACAACGACCATCACGAGATAGGCGGGAAAGTCGTCGGCGCGCTGGTGAGACAGCTCCTCGCCGCAATGGTCGCAGCTATCGGCCACCTTCAGGAAGCGGCCGAACGCATGCCCTTCGCCGCAGTTCGGGCACTTGCCCCGAAAGCCGCGCCACATCGCCCTTGCCAGAGAGACCGTCGCCATGGCCACACCTCTTCCCTTTCCTCGATCCATACAATAATGTCTTGCATCCATACATTCAAACAATATGGACTCACATTGCATGGATTGGACCCCTACAATCTCGGAGCTGAGCGGGCCGCGCTACCAGCGCATCGTCGAAGCCATGGAGGCCGACATCGCCGCCGGCCGTCTGGTGCGCGGACAACAATTGCCGACCCAGCGCGCGCTGGCAAAAGCTCTCGGCATCGACCTCACCACGGTGACGCGCGCCTACACCGAGGCGCGGCGCCGCGGCATCATGGAGGCCCGCGTCGGCCAGGGGTCGTTCGTGTCCGAGACCAGCGCGCGCCGCGCGGTCGACCTGCCCCATCCCGTCGCCATCGACCTCTCGATGAACGTGCCGCCGCATCCGCTGGAGGCGCAGCTCGACGAGCGCATCATGACCGGGCTGGAGGCGATCCGCGCGCAATCGGGCCTGACTGCGTATCTCAACTACCAGCCGCCCGGCGGCAGCGCACATGAGCGCGAGGTCGCGGCGAGATGGCTGCGCGCCCGCGTTCCGCATGCGCGCGCCGACCGGCTCGTGATCTTTCCGGGCGCGCAGACGATTCTGTTCAACCTGCTCGCCGATCTCGCGCGGCCCGGTGATGTCGTGCTGACGGAAGCGCTCACCTTTCCCGGCATCAAGGCTGCCGCTGCACGGCTCGACGTCAAGCTCGTCGGCGTGGCGATGGATGAGGGCGGCATCGTTCCCGACGCACTGGCAAAGGCCTGTCGCACGCACAAGCCAAAGGCCATCTACCTCATTCCGACCCTGCACAATCCGACCACAGCGACGCTCTCCGCCGAGCGGCGTGGCGCGATCGCAAAGATCATCCGCGATGCCGGCACTTTGCTGATCGAGGACGACGCCTATGGGCTGCTCGATCGCGCGGCGTCGCCAATCGCCAATCTCATTCCGGAGCGGACATATCTGGCGACCACGCTGTCGAAATGCATCGCGCCGGCGTTGCGTGTCGCCTATCTGCTGACGCCCGACAGCCATTCGCAGCAGGAGATGCGCGGCTATCTGCAAGCCAATGTACAGATGCCGGCGCCGCTGATGGTCGCGCTGGTAACGCATTGGCTGGAGAACGGCATCGCCGATCGCATTATCGCCGCCATCCGCAACGAGGCCGTCGGGCGCCAGCAACTGGCCCAGCGCGCGCTGAAGGGCTTTCAGTTCCTGGCCAAGCCAACTGCCCATCATCTCTGGCTCACACTACCCGATGGTCGGCCCGACGTCGCGGCGCATCTGTTGCGAAATGGGCTCGCGGTCGTTACCGGCGATGCCTTCGCAGTCGACGGAATACCGCCCCATGCGGCGCGTGTCTCGCTCGGCGCGGCGCGCAACCGACCGGAATTGACGGAGGCGCTGCGCATCCTCGTCGGCGCGCTGCACAGGCCCGCCGACGCGAGGCAGATCGTGTAGCAGAATTCGTTGATGCTGATACGGGTGGTGGGAGCGCAACGCAGGCAAGCGGCGACGGATAGCACTGAATTGACGCTCCCCGCCGCCGCCGTGCTATGCCGCAGACGGCGATCAACCGTTCGCGATGGCCGGTAACGACAGGGATTGATTGGTGGACACGTCCAACTACGCGCTGCTGCTGTTCGGCGCGCTGGCCGGCGGCTTCGTCTCGGGGCTGGCCGGATTCGGCACGGCGCTGATGGCGCTCGGCATCTGGCTCTACGTGCTGCCGCCCTCGCTCGCGGTGCCGCTGGTGCTGATCTGCTCGGTGATCGCACAGACCTCGACGTTGCCGTCGATGTGGAAGAGCTTTGACCTCTCGCTGGTCTGGCCGTTCCTGATCGGCGGGCTGGTCGGCGTGCCGCTGGGCACCATGATGGTGGCTTCCGCCGATCCAAAGGTCTTCAAGCTGAGCGTCGGCGTGCTACTGCTGATCTTCTCGACCGCGCTCTATCTGAACAAGAAGCCGCTCGCCATCAAGTTCGGCGGCCGCATCGTCGACGGCGCGATCGGCTTTGCCGGCGGCATCTTGGGCGGCCTTGCCGGATTGTCCGGGCCGCTGCCGATCCTGTGGGCCAACATCCGCGGCTGGAACAAGCACGAGCGGCGCGGCATCTTCCAGCTCTTCAATTTCACGGTGCTCGCGGCCGCGTTGGTGTTGCAGACGACGTCGGGCCTGGTCGCGCTGAAGGTGGTGTGGCTCGCGCTGGTCGCCTTTCCCGGCACGCTGATCGGCGCATGGGCCGGCGCGCGCGTCTATCACGCGCTGAGCGACAAGCATTTTGGCGACGTCGTGCTCGGCCTCCTGTTCCTGTCGGGCGTCGGCCTCGTCTGGAACAGTATCAGTACGCTCTAGCGACACCTGACAGCCCCGGCAAATGAGCCGGAGCTGCTGGGATGAAACATGCTGTCGTTACGCGGGCTCACGTGCGAGCGGCACGACGGGCTCAGGGCTCGCCGGTTCTGCAACTTTCTCTTTCGGACGCCCCAACTGCTTCCTGAATTCGCGGCGCAGCAGCCACAAGCTGAGAGACGCCTGCAACGTGGTCGCCGCGAGCGACAGGTACCAGACGTGCTCCATCCGAAAGCCCGGCCGCGTCGAGAGCCAGAGGGCAGGCAGCGAGTAGGTGAATACGCGCGTTGCCGAGCTCCACAGCACCGGCTTGGTGTTGCCGAGGCCCTGGAACATGCTCGAGCAGGTGAAGATCAGGCCCTGGGCCACCATGTTGAGCGAGATGATCCGCAGGAACAGGAAGGCGATCGCCATGGTTTCCCGGTCGTTCGAGAAGCCGGCGAGCAAGAGCTCCGGCTTGAACTGCGCAACGCAGAGGAAGCCGATCATCACACCGCTAGCGATCAGCGCGGCCTTGACGAAGGTTTCCCGCACGCGCGCGCTATTGCCGGCACCCACGTTCTGGCCCGCGATCGGTCCCGCGGCGAGCGCAACCGCAAGCGCGGGCATCTGGATCAGGCCCAGGACGCGCTGCCCGATCCCGAAACCCGCCTGCGCCGTCGCGCCGAAATCGCGCAGCACGTAATAGACCACCGCCATGAAGATGAACATCATCGCGAACTCGCCGCCGGCGGGCAGACCGACATTGAGGATGCGCTTCAGATGGCGGAGCTGCGGGCGCCACTGCGCCGGATTGAACGCGACGTAGCGCTCGACCTTGCGGAAATAAGCGAGCAGCATCGCAACGCCGATCAGCACCGCGATCGAACTTGCCAGCCCCGCACCGGCAACGCCGAGCGGATAGCCGGTGCCCCAGCCCATGATCAGGACCGGCGCCAGCGCGATGTTGATGCCGACGGCAAGCGCCTGCACCATCATCGCGGGCCGCACGATGCCGGTGGCCCGTAGCGCGGATGCCATCACCTGGGTCGCGAATTGCAGCGCGAGGGCCGGCATGAACCACAACAGATAAGTGGTCCCGGCCTCGATCGTGGCCTGGTCCGCGGCGATCGAACGCATGTAGAGCCGCGACAGCGCGGCACCTGCGACCAGGGTCAACACGCCGAACACCACGGACAGCACGATCGCCTGATTGAAGATCAGGTTCGCATCGTCGCGGTCCTTGCGTCCGACGGCGTGCGCGATCAGCGCCACCGCGCCGACGCCGAGCACCTGCATCAGTGCGTTGACGAGAAAGCCCGCATTGCCGGCCCCGGCGACCCCCGCAACGGCGGCGTCGCCCAATCCGGAGACGAAGTAGAGATCGACGAGCTGGCAGATCATGATCGTGACCATCCCGACCATGATCGGGGGCGCCATGTGCAGGATGTGGCTCACGATGGAGCCGCGTGTCAGGTCTTTCATGTCAGTCCATTCCTGGCGGCGTGGCTTTCCGGAGACTGCTCCGTCGGCCACGCGCCATTTTTCATTCCGCTGCTGCGATATGCCCGAGCTCCACCACCTGGCGCTCGAACAGGCTGCGATAGATGCCGCTCGGTTTGGCCGCGAGCAGGCCGTGCGTGCCCTGCTCGACGATCTCGCCGCGGTCGAACACCAGGATGCGATCGAGGCTGCGTACCGTCGACAGCCGGTGCGCGATCACGATCGAGGTGCGGCCTTTCATCAGCCGCTCCACGGCCTGCTGGATCAGCGCCTCCGATTCCGAATCGAGGCTCGACGTCGCCTCGTCCAGGATCAGCACCGGCGCATCCGCCAGGAAAGCACGCGCCAGCGCCACACGCTGCCGCTCGCCGCCGGACAGTTTGACGCCGCGCTCGCCGACCAGCGTGCCGTAGCCCTTCGGCAGACGCAGGATGAAGTCGTGCGCATTGGCGAGCCGTGCCGCCTGCTCGATCGCCTCCAGGCTGGCACCAGGCCGGCCATAGGCGATGTTCTCGGCGAGCGAGCGGTGAAACAGGATCGGGTCCTGCTGCACGATCGCGATCTGGCTGCGCAGCGATTGCTGCGTGGCCTTGGCGATGTCCTGCCCGTCAATCAGGATGCGGCCGCCGCTGACGTCATAGAGCCGCTGCACCAGCTTGACGAAAGTCGTCTTGCCGGAGCCGGAGCGGCCGACCAGGCCGACGCGCTCGCCGGCACGGATCCTCACCGACAGCCCGTCGTACAGCGGCGCGCGATGGCCGCCATAGTGGAACGTGACGTCGTCGAACACGATCTCGCCGCCAACGATCGCGATCGGCCGCGCCCCGGCCGCGTCAGCGATGCCGATCGGCTCGTCATGGATCGCCACCAGCTCCTCCATGTCGTTGACCGAGCGCTGGAGGTTGTTGATGTGCATGCCGACATCGCGCAAGTAAGCGTGGATGACGTAGTAGCTGGTCAGCACATAGGTGACGTCGCCGGGCGAGGCATGCCCGGACATCCACAGCAGCACCGATCCGCCGATCACCGACCCCCGCAGGCACAACAACAGCGAGAGCTGCGTCATGGCGGTGTAGTTGTAGCGCAACCAGGTTCGCCGCACCCGCACGCGCCATCGCTTGATCACGCGTGCAAGCCGCGCATCCTCGCGCGCTTCGGCACCGAACGATTTCACCACCGCATTGCAGGTCAGCGCATCCGCCAGCGTGCCGCCGACCTTGGTGTCCCAGGCATTGGAGACTCGAGCGGCCGGCGCGATGTAGCGCGTCGAGAACAGCACCGTCGTGATGACATAGGTCGCCGCGCCGAGCGCGATCACCGCGCCGAGCGAGGCCCAGTGCACGCCGAGCAGGATCATCGAGCCGACCAGCACGAACAGCGAAGGCAGTAGCGCCAGCAGGATGGTGTCGTTCAACAGGTCGAGCGCCCACATGCCGCGGGTGACCTTGCGCACCGTGGAGCCTGCGAACGAATTGGCGTGCCAATCGGTCG
This sequence comes from Bradyrhizobium sp. Kon10, assembly GCF_055807395.1. NCBI lineage: Bacteria > Pseudomonadati > Pseudomonadota > Alphaproteobacteria > Hyphomicrobiales > Nitrobacteraceae > Bradyrhizobium > Bradyrhizobium sp. Kon10. The sequence goes on from NZ_JBVVOZ010000003.1 coordinate 137,159, forward strand.
AGAAGCGCTGGACACGCATGAAGGCATCCTGCGCCACATCGGACATGATCTTGAGCGTGAACGGCACGATCACCTGGAGCCCGGTCAGCCGCAGCACCATCGAGGCCGCGCCGAGGACGACGATGCCGCCCAACGCGATCAGCGCCGCGTGACGCGCCTCGGGATCGGACGGGCCGCGCGTCAGCGCATCGATCAGGTGCCCCGAGAACACCGGCATGAACAGGTCGGCCACGGTCGCCCCTAACAGGCTGCCGGCAACGACGAGCGTACGCCCCGGCTGCTTGAGCCAGTGCCGGAATACGAACGGCAGCACCACGCGGATCGCCGCGGGCCGTTTGGACAGAGTGGTCATGGCATCATCCGGCCGCTCTGGCGCGGGCCGGCTCCATCGATGGACGCAGCCCGGCCGCGAGGGCCGAAACGGCGTCATTCAACTTTGACTTGGACTTGGGAAGCGGAGAGATCGGGACCCTGGGGCCCAATCGAAACTGGCGGAAAGGGCCTCTACAGGGCCGAGCACATACCGAGCCAGAACATCATCGAGCGCGGGCGTACGATCTGCGAATGCGACGAAATCATGCAAATCCCTCCCCGGTTTCAATGAATGAGGCGCGCTTTATAGATGTGTCGTCCGCGATTTGCAACGGGGCCCGCGCGAGATTGCGCGCGAGTATTGCAATTTGATGCGGGATGCCGTGGTGTGCAACCGCCGCTCCCCCATTCTGCGCTGTCATGCCCCGGCTTGACCGGGGCATCCAGTACGCCGCGGCTTCTCCTTAAGCTACTGATGTCTCTGGAATACTGGATCGCCCGGTCGAGCCGGGCGATGACACCGAGTGTATGGCTCGTCCTATTTGCGTAGCGTCAGTGCGCGTCGCCGCCGGCGCCGAACGGCGAGGCCGGCTTGTTCAGCAACGTGACCAGCAGGCTGAGGCCGAGATAGAACAGCGTCAGGATGAAGAAGGCGTCGCCGAAGCTCATCACCACGGCCTGCCGGTGCACGATCTGGCTGAGCTGCTTCATCGCCATCAGCGAGGAGTCGCCGAGCCCCTGGAATTTCTGCATGAACATGTTCAGCGTTTCGGTCGCGGTCGTGTTGCCCCAGGTCACGCGGTCCTGGAGGCGGGCGATGTGGAGGTCGGTGCGGTCGTTGAGCACGGTGTTGATGACGGCGAGCCCGACCGCGCCGCCGAGATTGCGCATCAGGTTGAACAGGCCGCTCGCGTTCTTCACCCGTTCCGGCGCCAGCGTGCCCAGCGCGATGTTGTTGGTCGGCACCATCGCGAACATCATGCCGATGCCGCGCAGGATCTGCGGCACGAGCAGCTCGTAGAAGTCGTAGTCGCGCGTGATCCAGGTCATCTGATAGGAGCCGAGCGCGAACACGACCAGGCCGAACGCGATCATGTAGCGCATGTCGACGCTCGCCATCAGCCGGCCGACCAGCGGCGCGACCAGGAACATGGTGATGCCCGACACGAACAAGGTGTCGCCGATCATCAGCGCGCTGTAGCCGCGCACCTCGGCGAGATAGCGCGGGTAGATGTAGGTCAGGCCGTAGAGGCCGATGCCGATGCAGAATTGCAGCGTCGAGCCGACGGCGAAATTGCGGTCGGTGAAGGTGCGCAGATTGACGATCGGCTCGGCGGCGGTGAAGACGCGCACGAAGAAGGCAATTGCGCAGACGAGGCAGATCCACGCGCAGATCGCCACGGTCGTGTCCTGCAGCCATTCATATTGCGGACCTTCCTCCAGCACATATTCCAGCGTGCCGAGGAAGCCGGCCATGAACATCAGGCCCCACCAGTCGAAGCGGTCGAGCAGCTCGAAATGCGGCTCGTCGAAATCGACCAGCGCCAGCACGCCGAGGGTGATGCCGATGCCGGGCACGACGTTGATGAAGAACAGCCAATTCCACGACATCAGATCGGTGATGTAGCCGCCGACCGTCGGTCCGATCGTCGGCGCCAGCGTCGCGACCAGACCGATGATGGGACCAACGATGTGGAATTTCGAGCGCGGGAACACGGTATAGGCGGAGGCGAACACCGTCGGGATCATGCCGGCGCCGAGAAAACCCTGGAGCGCGCGCCAGAGGATCATCTCCTCGATCGTGGTGGCAAAACCGCAGGCGAGGCTCGACAGGGTGAATCCGGCCGCCGAGATCGCGAACAGCAGCCGCGTGCCGAAGGCGCGCGACAGGAATCCCGACAGCGGGATCGCGATCACTTCGGCGATCAGATAGGCGGTCTGGACCCAGGAGACTTCGCTCGAGCTCGCCGACAGGCCGGCCTGAATCTCGCTCAAGGACGCCGAGACGATCTGAATGTCCAGGATCGACATGAACATCCCGAACACCATCACGATGAACGCGATCAGCCGCTTCGGCGCGATGCGCTCCGAAGCGGCGGCCGCCATCATGGCAGGTGAAGCAGTCGTGGCGGTTGCCATCTGTCAGCTCTGATCGCTGCAAGCCGCGGGGTCGGTGCACCTCTCCCGCAAGCGGGAGAGGGAGCGCACCTGCGCCTGGAGCAAGAGTGCGTATGACCTCATTGCAGCAATCCTACTGCGGATGGATCATGGTGGGATCGTCGAGATCGATCTCGCTGTCGGCGTCGGCGGCACCCTTGTTGGTGTCGACGCTCGCATAGACCGACATGCCGGCGCGCAGCAGGTTCTGCCTTGCGACCGACTTGGGCACGCGGATGCGGACCGGCACGCGCTGCACGATCTTGGTGAAGTTGCCGGTGGCGTTGTCCGGCGGCAGCAGCGTGAACACCGAGCCCGCGCCCGCCGCGATGCTGTCGACGACCCCGGAGAACTTGCGCATGCCGTAGGCATCGACCTTGATCGTCACCGGCTGGCCGGGGCGGATGCGCTTGAGCTGAGTTTCCTTGAAATTGGCGTCGATATAAACGTCGTCGAGCGGTACGACATTGCCGAGCCGCTGGCCGACGGCGATGAAGTCGCCCGCGCTGACCAGACGGTTGGAGAAGATGCCGTCGACCGGCGCGCGTACCGCGGTGAAGGAGAGGTCGCGCTCGGCCTTGGCGAGCGTGGTCTTGAGCTCGGCGAGCTGCGCCTGCGCTTCGGCCTGCTGCGCCTTGGCGACGTCGACATTGCTGACCGAGACGTCGTAGGCGGCCTGCGCGGCCTTGACCGCGGCGGCGCCCTGATCGCGTCCGGCTTCCGAGGTTTCGAACGTGGCGCGCGAGGCAAAGCCCTTGCTGCTCAGCGCCTGCTGGCGCTCATAGTCGAGATCGGCGCGCTTGAGGCCCGCTTCCGCCGAGACGAATTGCGCCTTGGCCTGCACGACCTGGCTGTCGAGCGCCGCGATCTGCCGACCGATCCGGTCGATGGTGGCCTGCTGGGTCGCTATCCTGGCCGCCGCGGCGTCGACCGCGATCTTGTAGTCGCCGTCGTCGATGCGCAGGATAGTGTCGCCGGCATGCACCAGCTTGTTGTCGGCCGCCAGGATCGTGGAGATATGGCCAGCCACGCGCGCGCCCAGCATGGTGTTGTTGGCGCGGACATAGGCGTCGTCGGTCGAGACGAAGAAGCGTCCGACCAGCGTGTAGTAACCGGCATAGCTCGCCGCCGCGAGCGCCAGCACGAGGCCGATGCCCATCATGACGAATTTGCGTTTGCCGGATTTGGGAGCACCCGCAGCAGCAGTCGGGGCCGGCTTGTCGGTCACGGGCTTCTCCGGCGCTTCGCTGGTGCGGCGCTTGGTCTCTTCGGCCACATGAGAGCGCAATTGCTCGGTGAGCACGGCCGATTTCTCGGTCGCAGCTTCGCTGCCCGCCTGCTCCGCCGCCGTCTCCACCGGTTCCTGACGGAGGACGCGCGCAGCCTGATCTCTCGACACGGCCATCACGGCCTCCCCAATAAAGAGCACGAACAGGGAGGGCCGTCATGCAGCCGAGTCCCCCTCGCCCATCCCAAATACCATTGACCGAACGGTTCGGTCAATATAGAAAATGTCCGGGACGAACCCTACAGGGCCGAATCCTTTGTTCGGGCTTCAAGGCCCTGGACCCGACCCAAAAACCTTTCGAGACGCTGAACCAATGGTTGTCACCAGCCGCGAACATCGGGACCTCGTCCCGGAGGAGGACAGCTCCAAGCGCCGCCAGATCCTGGACGGTGCCCGCAAGGTGTTCATGGATCTCGGCTTCGACGGCGCCAGCATGGGCGAGATCGCGCGCGCCGCCGCCGTCTCCAAGGGCACGCTCTACGTCTACTTCGCCGACAAGTCGGCGCTGTTCGAAGCCATCCTCGAGCAGGAAGCGCTCCAGCACGGGCAGGTCGTGTTCAATTTCGACCCAGCCCGCGATGCCGAGACCACGCTGAAGGATTTCGGCCAGGCTTACATCCATTTGCTCTGCCGGCCCGGCGGCGGATCGGCGATCCGCACCGTGATGGCGATCGCCGAGCGCATGCCCGATGTCGGCCGCCGCTATTACTTGCGCGTGCTGGACAAGACCATCAACCGACTGTCCGACTATCTCAAGGCCCATGTCGCCTCCGGCGATCTCAAGATCGACGATTGCGATCTTGCCGCCTCGCAGTTCATGGAACTGTCCAAGGCCTCGCTGTTTCTCCCCTTCGTCTTCCAGGCCGCACCGCTGCCGTCGGAAGAACGCATCGCCGAAGTCGTCGACAGCGCGACGCGGATGTTTCTGGCGGCCTATCGGGCGAAATGAACTTGCCTACTCGGTCACCTGCTTGCGCAGCGCGGCGAGATCGTTGACGACCATCTTGGTCGGACCGGTCGAGATGATGCCATCGTCCTGGAGACGATTGAGGATCAGGCTGATCGACTGGCGGGTCGCACCGATCATGCGCGCGAGATTGGCTTGCGTGATGCGGCCGAGCGAGATCGGGCCGTGCTCGTCCTGGGCGGCGTTCTCGCACAGCTTGACCAGAAGCAGCACCAGCCGTTCGGCCGCTTTCTGGCCCGCCAGCGTCTGCGCCAGCATCGAATAGGTCTCACCTTTGAAGCCGAGGCACTCGATCAGCGCCACCGCGAATGAAGGCGATTGCGCGATCAGCCGGCGGACCGCGTCCTGGTCGAGATGCAGCGCCTCGACCCGGCCGAGCGCGCGTGCCGACCAGCTATGGCGGTGATCGCCGAGAATATAGGGAGCGCCGACGAAGTCGCCGGCCTCCCAGGTCGACAGCATCAGTTCGCGGCCTTGCGTGCCTGCATGTGTGCTCTCGACGATTCCGCTCAGGATGATGTGGATGCCGTCCGCCGGCGCGCCTTCGCGCAACAGATATTCGCGGTTCTGATAGGTCGCGAGACGGCCGGTCCGCATCACCAGATCGAGATCGGGCTTGTCCAGGGCCTTCAGCACATAACGTCCAGTCCCGGCCGTTCGCAGCTCGGCGCACGGCTCAAGAGCATCGACCACCTCATGCGCATCACTGCGCCCCACAATCGCTCTCCCTTCGAGTGACTGCCTCGAAGGCTAGGAGGTCTCCGGTCGGATTGCAACGCAGCGCACATACTCAGGACGGGCTGCCACCCCATGATCGCGTCCAACTCGTCAGTGGCCGACCACCTTTTCGAGATAGGCGGGCTGGATGAAGGTTTCGAAGTCGGTGCGCGGCAGCAGTTTCGGCAGGCGTTCCTGCTTGACCAGGAAGTCGGCGGTCGACAGCAGCGTCTCGACGAACTTGCCCTTCTTCGCCGACGTGCCGAGATACTCCTGCGTGAGCTGCTTGCTGCAGGGGACCATCCCGGTGCCGTTCATCATCCGGGTCGCATCCGGCAACGGCAGCGACAGTTCTTCGGCGATGATTTCGGCCGTCTTCTCCGGGTTTTTCAGCCAGAAATCGATGCCTTCGCACTCGGCCTTGACGAACTTCTCGACGTAAGACGGATATTTCTCCGCGAACGCGTTCATCACCACGCCGATGTCCCAGGTCGGGTACCCGCGCTTTGCCATCTCACCCGAGGTCACGAGGATCTTTCCGCCGTTCTTCACGGCCTTGTCGAGATTGGGCTCCCAGAACCAGGCGGCATCGATGTCGCCGCGCAGCCAGGCCGCCGCGATGTCCGACGGCGCGAGGTCCAGGATCTTCAGCGAGGTGGGATCGACGCCCTCGTCCTTCAGCGCCTGAAGCAGCAGATAATGCGTGGTCGAGCCGAACGGGGCCGCGACCGTCTTGCCCTTGAGGTCCTTTAGCGACGTGATGTTCTTGTCGGTGCGAACCACCATTGCCTCGACATAGTCGAGCATGTTGATGACGAGAATGCCCTTGATCGGCAGAGCCCTGGTCGTGCCGATCGCGGTCGGCGGATTGCCGAGGCCGCCGAAGTCGAGGTCGTTGCCGGCGATCGCGCGTAGCATGTCGCCGCCGCCGCCGATCTTGACGTATTTGATATCGATACCCGGCATCTCCTTGGCGAGCAGCCCGAGATGTTTCGTTACGAGCTGGGCGTTCACCAGGTTGAGATAGCCGACAGTCACTTTGGTCGGCTTGTCCTCGGCACGCGCGATGGCCGTAAGCGCCAGCGTTGTGACAGCGAGCGTGGCAACAAGTCTCTTGATCATATCGATTTCCCCTCGATCAGAATTGAATTCAGGCCCACGGCATCAGCAATTTCGCGATGGCGCGCATCGCGAGGTCGAGTACAACGCCAGTGAGGCCGAGCACGATCAGGCCCATGATCACCACGTCGGACAGCAGGAATTTCGCGGCATCCCAGATCATCCAGCCGATCCCGGCGGATGCCGCGACGATCTCGGCGGCAACGAGAACGGTGTAGGTGAAGCCGAGCGAGATGCGCATGCCGGCCAGGATCAAGGGTCCCGCCGCCGGCAAATAGACGTGGAACAGCAGGTCGCGACGGGTCGCGCCGAGCGATTGCGCGGCGCGCACATAGACGGGATCGACGCTGGTAACGGCCTGGATGGTCGAGATGACGATCCCCGGCAGGCCGGCGAGGAACAGCAGCGACAGCTTCGAGCTCTCGCCGATGCCGAGCCACATCACCAGCAGCGTATAGAGACCGAGCGGCGGCAGCGGCCGGTAGAATTCGATCAGCGGATTGAGCAGCGCACGTGCATTGCGCGACACGCCCATGAGCACGCCGAGCGGAATGCCGACGACGCAGGCCAGCGCGAAAGCCGTGAGGATGCGATACAGGCTCGCACCGAGATGCTGGAGCAGCGTCGCGCCCTGATAACCCTTGGTCATCGTCTTGACGAACGCAGCCCACACCGCCTGCGGCTTCGGCAGGAACAGCTCGTTGGCCCAGCCCATCTCCGTCACGACGGTCCATGTCGCCAGCAGCACGGCGACGGTGAGCGCCGAAAGCAGGATGGATCGCGGGATCTTCGGAAAACGCAGGCTGCCCCGTCCGGTGCGATCCGCGGAGATCGGAACGACCATGTGGCTCGCCTCGACGCTCATATGCGCACTCCCAGAATCTGCATGATGGTCAGCGCGTAGATCCGCGTTGCCATCACCGATTTGGTGATCGAGATGTTCTCGTTGTCCACGGCCCAGCCGTCCTCACCGGGACCGAAGGTCACGGCATTGATTCCGGCCTCGCGAAAGCGGATGGTGTCGTTGAAGGCGTTCTTGCGATTGACGCCGGGCTCGCGCCCCATCAGGCGCCGGTAGACCGCGCGCAGGGAGCGGCAAGGCTCTTCCTCGATCGGCACCGGCTCGGTGGCGTTGACGAACAGCGATCCCGGGACCTGGCGGACTTCGACCTTCACATCGTTGAGGCCGGCAAATGTTTCGCGCCCGAGGCCTTCGATGTCCGAGATCACGCTCGCAAGCGTCATGCCGGGCACGATCCCCACGACTGCGAGCGTAATGGTGCAGGCATCGGGCGAGAACTGCATCTCGCCGGGCAAGCCAGCGCGGATTCGCACCACCGAGCAGCAGGGTGGCGTGTGCCCCATGAACTTGCTCGGCACATGCGTGAACGCCATGTCCTGCAGCTTCGGCAACAGCTTTGCCGCTTCCATGATGGCATTGACGCTGATGTCCGGGCGCCAGATGTGCGACTTGATCCCCTGGACCGCCACCTCGATCAGGCAATGGCCCGAATTGGCGACCGAGAGGTTCATGCCCCAATCGCTGGACGCGTCGCCCCACGCCGTCGGCTCGGCGGTGATCTCGTAATCCGCCGTGAGGCCGACCTTGTCGAGCATGTAGATGGAGCCTTCGGTGCCGTTGCGCTCCTCGTCGACGGTGTAGCAGCACATCAGGGTTCCGTTGAGCTTGACGCCGGCTTCGACGAGCGCCTGCACCGCGAGCAGCGACGCGGCGAGGTTGCCGCGCGTATCGGAGGTGCCGCGCGCATAAAGCAGGTCGCCGTGACGGGTGGCCTTGAACGGATCGAAATCCGTCATGTGCCATTTCTCGGGTTCGGCGACCGGATAGGTGTCGAGGTGATCGTTGAGGATCAGCGAGGGCGCGCCCTCGCGTCCCCTGAGGACGCCGAGCACATTCGGCCGATGCGGCTGCGCGCTGTGCTTGGTGACCTCCATGCCCATGGCTTCGAGCTTGCCGGCGACCAGCATGGAGATGGCCTCTTCCTCCGCGGGCGGCAGGTCGGGATCGAGCGGGTTGCCGGAGCGCGGCTGGCCGGTCCGGATCAACTCGGATGCCAGCTCGAGCCAGCGCTGCTCCGTGATGCGCGACAGCACGCGCTGCTCGAGATCGGAGTGAGGCGGGGTCACTGGCATCTGCATGACGGTTCCGTTGGCTCACAGCGCCGGCAGCGCCGCTTCGTTGCAGCACTCTCATTGCAGCGACTGTGCCAACTCCCGGCGAAACCCGTCAGGGAGCGATTAATGATCGCAATTCAACGACTTGGGTTAAAATCCCGGCCGCGCAAATTTTTGCGCCCCAGCCTGGCCCTGCTGAAGATGCGGCGTACTGCGCGCGACGCCTAATCGTCCGAGAACTCGTCTTCCTCGTTGATCTTCTCGTGCTTGCTCTTGTGCGCACCGAGGGAGCCGGTGACGGAGGGATCGCGGGCGTTCGCGTAAGGATTGCGGCCACCCGCGCGCGCGGCGACCTCTTCGCCGGAAACGGCGGCGGGCTGGCAGATCAGGCGGCGGCTGGCGCGGCGCATCAGATCGACGTGGATGTGATCGTAGTGGTAGACGTTCGAGCCCGGCGCGAGCACCGTGGTGAAATGCGCGCAGGCACCGGATTGCACGTCGCGCAAGAAGCCCTGCTCTTCCGGCATGCCGCGCCAGCCGTCCTTCACGGTGATGCGGCGACCGTCGGCGAGCACGAAGGCAGCGACGTCGAGCGCGTTGCCGAATGCGTGCTCGGAAATGTGGGCGCTCGGGTTGCCGTTCATGCCGCGGCAGGAATAGGCGGAGATCTGTTTGATTTCGACCACGCGGGCGCCGAACCAGCGCATCGCCGCGGGCTGCACGCTGTCGGCGAACCAGCGGTCGAGCTCGGACACGATCGGACACGCCAGCGTCGCGGTCGGCTTCACTGCGACTGGACCGACAGCGGTGACGGGGTTGCCCTGCGCGGGACCGAAGCGTGGTGGCGGTTGCTGCGCAGGGGCTTGCGAGTACGGCGTAGGCTGCCGCGCGGGATAGCTCGGCGCATTCATGTAGCGCGCGGCACCCGCGGCGTCGGTGCCTTCGGGCGGCAAATCAATCTCGTCTTCCTGCGGGGCCACGCCGGGCGCGCTGAGCGACACCGGGCCGGAAGACCCGCCATAACCGGAGGGCTGGCGCACCGCGCTCTCGGGATAGTTTGAGCGCTGCGGATAGCCGGCCGGCGGATAGTTCGACTGCGGCTGGGCCACCGGCCAGCGCGGTTGGTTGCCGATGCTGCCGGGCGGGCGCAACTCCTCGTCGGCAAAACCATAGCTCGATGAGCCTTCGCCGATGGCCGCGACCTTCAGCGGAAACTCGGCGCCGCACATGCCCGGGCCGGAGATCGGATCGATGCGAACAATGTCCGCGTTCTCCTTGACCGCGCCGGATTTCAGGCATGCGGCCTCGGCCTCGGCCCGCCACGGTTCACGTTCGGCCTGGAAGAAGCCGCGTCCGCAACCCGCGAGCGAAACAAGGACGATGGAGCCGACGAGATACAAACGAACTCCGCGCGTCATGCGCGCACGTTCGGTGAATTTACTTAAAGACTCTTCAACGTGTTGATTTCAGGCTTCGTTAACCATGCCGGGGCGCCTGGTTCTCGCCGCGGGGAGACGAATGACAGCGAGGCTGACTTTTTCGGAAGGTCATATTCTGTTAACCATGATCGTGGCACGCAAAGCAGCGCGCCGAGAGAGAGCGATCTCAGGGAGCAGCGTCATGACGTTCGTCGGAAGACTGAGCGTTATCACCGCGTACCTCGCGATGGCCTTCGTCGGCGCCATCGTGCTCGGCATGATCTAGCAGCGCCGTCGCTTGCACCGATTGGGGCTCACCGGTCGCCGGGCGGTTTGCCGCATTCAAAATTGACGCAATCCAATGGCGGCTGAACGTGCGCTTGCCTCACTCTGGCGGCCCCGGATTCGTTGTGACCTTCATCACAGAACATGGCACCAGCCCGGCCTAGGGTCGAACCACATTCAGTCGTTCACCGACTTCAGGTCATCGGGACCATGAATTCTGGGAGGTTGTCATGAACAAGCTCTACATCGCCGCCACCGCGCTCTTCCTCGCTTCGACCGCCACAGCCCATGCCGGCAATTCGATCTCGTTCCAGATCGAAGGCCAGCGCGTCCGCATCGAGACGCCGCGCAACTGCGCCTCGCTCGACTGCGTCACCATCATGGCGCCCGGCCTTTCGGACAAGCCGATCAAGCTGAACAACATCAACCTCAACGGTCTCGGCTCCAAGGACGACGACACCACGCCGAGCGCGACGACGCAGCCCGCGCCGGCGCCGGTGCAGCAGGCGCCGGTGCAGCCGCCGCCAGTGCAGGCGACTGTTCCGGCAGCCCCGGCGGTTGCTCCGGCTACCCCGGCTACGACTGTTGCTGCCGCGCCGTCCGTCGACACGACCATGCAGCCGCCGCCCGTTGCCGCGCCCGCGCCGGTTGCGACTGCACCAGCTGATGCGCCCGCTCCGGCTCCGATCGCCGCTGCGCCTGCGCCGGCCGCGAACACGCCGCTCGGCGTGTGGGCGACCGAAGAGAACAAGGGCAACGTCCGCGTCGAGCAGTGCGGCACCAATCTCTGCGGCTATGCCGAGAAAACCAATGAGCGGATCCTGATCAACATGAAGCCTGACGGCGCCAAGTGGAGCGGCCGCATCCACGATCCCAACTCTGGCCGCAACTACGACTCCACGATCGCGATGAGGGGTCCGAATGCCATGCGCGTGCAGGGCTGCGCCTTCGGCGGCATGTTCTGCGGCGGCCAGACCTGGAAGCGGGTGAGCTGAGAGTAACGCGGTCGCAACGGCATACTCATGGTCATGCCCGGGCTTGTCCCGGGCATGACCATTTGAAATATCCCAGACCCATTCCCTGACACCGCAGGGCCATCGCATATGAGGCAGATTTCTCTGTGGCCATCCTTCGAGACGCCTGCCCTTGGCCGGCCCTCAGGATGAGGACCGAGTTTGCGGCAGCAGTTCAACGGGCTCCGATTCCGATTAGCCTCATCCTGAGGAGATCGCGAAGCGGTCGTCTCGAAGGACGAGGCGCGCGCTCACAGCGCCCAAATCCCATATGCGATAGCCCTGCCCTGACGCCGGACGTGGCGTTTGAACGTTGGCCCCTCCTATGCAACAGATGTTCATCCGCCATTCAGCCAGCTCCGGTTGATATCGGTCGATCTCGCCCTCGCGCTCTCACCGGGACTTCATTGTGACTTTGATGGTGGCTTGGCGCCGCTTCGTGTTTGCGCTTCCGCTGCTGGTGTTGCCGCTGGCCGGCGCGGGCAATGCGTGTGCGTCCGACACGATCGAGCTTGCGCAGGCGCAGCCGCAAACACAGCCGACGCCCGCTCCGTCCCCGACACCATCGGCCTCTCCGGCGCCGGCGGCGGATGCGCAGCCTGCCGCTGTCGAGCCGATCGGCAACGTCGCGACCGTGACGGGAATCGCGACCGTGATCCGCGACAAGAATTCATATCCCCTGAAAGTGCGCGACGACATCTATCTCAACGACGTCGTGCAGACCTCGTCGAGCTCCGCGCTCGGCATCACCTTCAACGATGCGACCACGTTCAACCTTTCCGCCAGCGCCAAGATCACCATCGACAACTACGTCTACGAGGACGGCGGCAAGCAGAATTCGGCGATCTTCGACATCGGCAAGGGCACGGTCGCCTTCGTTGCGGCGGCGGTGGCGAAAACCGGCGACATGAAGATCGCGACGCCGACCGCAACGCTCGGTATCCGCGGCACCACCGGCGTGGTCGACGTCCCCGAGAATGCGGCCGCGAGCACCGCCAACAACGTCAATATCAAGCTCTATCCCGATGCCGACGGGCGGGTCGGGCATATCGACGTCAACGACCGCAGCAGCGGCGCGCGGCTCGGCGCGCTGACGCAAGCCGCGAGCGGCTTTGCGATCCGGCCCGGTGCAGTCGGCGCCGGCGGCATGCGCTTTGCGGCGATCCCGATCACGATTCCGCCGCAGCAGATCGCGCGCGACCGCGGCTTCGTCAGCCAGGTGCATGCGGCGCAGGCCACCGGCCGGCAGATCGTCACCGAACAGCGCGAGTTCCGCCGCGCCAATCCCGCCGCGAGCAGCCGCATTCCGCGACCGGCCCAGCCGCCGCGGCAGCAGCAATTGCGGCCGACCACCACGCCCGGCCAACAACCGCAGCGGCCGAACGGCCAGCCGGGACAGAACAATCGTCCGGGCCACCAGCAGCCCGGAGCGCCGAATCGCCAAGGCGTGCAGCCGCCGCAACGTCAGGGCGGCCCCGCGCAGCCGGCCGCGCCGCGCGCGGGCCAGGGTCAGCAGGGCACCAGTCAACCGGCAGGCGCGCCGCGCACCGGAGCTGGCACGCAACCCGGCGGCGCACAGCAGACCCAGCCCCTGCGCGGCGGACAGACTCCGGCGCAGCCTGGCGGAGTCGTGCCATCGCAGCCGGGTACAGCGCCGCAGGCGCAACCGCCGCGCACCGGATTGCAGCCGGGCCAGCCGGCCCCGGCTCAACAGCCAGGCATGCAGCGACCGGGTGGATTCCAGCAGCGCATCCCCGGCGCGCAACGCCCCGCAGCGCCGCGCAAGCAGGCGCCAAGAGAGAAAAACGAGCGGCGGTGACTCTTCCTTCTCCCCTTGCGGGAGAAGGTGGCGCGAAGCGCCGGATGAGGGGTTGCTTCAGCGAACTCCAATGCGAGGGGCTTGCACGCGGAGAGAGACCCCTCACCCGTCTCGCCGCTCTGCGGCGAGCCACCCTCTCCCACAAGGGGCGAGGGTGCACCGTCGACGCGGCGCGATAGTCCTCTCGTTACGGCTCACGCCTCGCCGCGCAGCCACGCTTTCATCTTCTGCAACAAGCCCTGCCGCAGTTCGCCGGCCGAGGCAGCTTCGGCCGGCCTCAGCCTCTGCAAGGCTGCATCGACATTCCCGGTCGCGAGCGGCGGCATGATTTCGGCATCGGCGGGCGCAACGCCTGCGGCCGCGAGCGCGATCGGACCGATCTGGGTCAGGAAGATGCGCTCATACTCGCGCGAAAGGCGTGCGATTGCCTGCTCCAGCGGCAGCCAGTCGACCGCCTTGACGTCGTTCATCAGCATTCGGATCTGGCCGCCCTCGGCCTCCATGCGCCAGAAATGCACGGCCTTGGAGCGCCCGCCGGACTGGTAGACGAGCGTACCCAGAAACTCGTGGATTGCGACCTCGTGTCCGGTCTCCTCCAGCACTTCGCGGTGCGCGGCTTGCTTCGGCGTTTCGCCGTCGTCGAGCTTGCCCTTGGGCAAGACCCACTCATTGCGTTTGCGCTGGCGCACGATCGCGATCAGCGGCGTCTCGCCACGCCGCAGCACAATACCACCCGCCGCGATGACCGGCGCCCGCGCCATAACCACATCCGTATCGTCGAAGAGCCCCGCCGACGATATAGGCGGCCGACGCGGCAGATTGAAGGCTAGTGTTTCCTCAGCAACGCTTCTCCAGCGCGGATGCGCGTGCCCTCAGTGATGCCGTCGCAGAAAGTAAAATCGCCGGGCGCCAGGATGATGATGGTCGAGCCGTGCTCGAACCAGCCGAGCTCCTCACCCTTGCTCACCTTGACGTCGCAGGGGAAGTTGACCGGGCCGCGTGTCTGCGCGTTCAGCACCGTATCGAGGAAATGCAGGCGGATGCTCGCGACCAGGATCGCCGCGACCGGCACCAGCGTCACCGCCTCGCCGGTCGACAGATGTGTGCGGATCACCGCACGCTCGTTCTTGCAGAACAGCCGCTCGACCCGTTTCAACGCGATCGGATTGACGTTCCAGACGTCGCCATGGATCAACGTGACGCGATCGATATGCGCATCATACGGGGCGTGGAAGCGGTGATACATGCTCGAGGTCAGCCGCAGCGTCACGAAGCTTCCGTTGCGGTGCTGCTCGACCAGCGCGGGATCGCCGAGCAAGTCGAGCAGCGAATAGGGCGCGCCCTTCACCTGGAACAGCTCGGTGTCGGCGATCCGTCCGTGGGCTCCGACAATGCCGTCCGAGGGGCTCGCGACCACCGCAGGGTCCGGATCGAACGGCCGCAGGCCCGGCTTGAGCTCCCGGGTGAAGCAATCGTGCAAGCTCTTGAAATGGGTCTTGCGTGCCTCCGACAGATCGAGATCGGAGAACAGCTTCCACAGCGCGATCGAGCCGTCCCGCAGCAGCGGATTCTCGATCTTCGAGAACCAGCCCATGAAGCGGGTCAGCGCGGCGCGGGGGATGCGATTGGTCAGCAGGAAGTTGAGGTCTTCCTGCTGGGTGAAAGAGGCGATGAGGGCTTTGACTGTCATGAATCTGTCAGCTCGCAGTATTAGCGCTTGTTGTCATGGAAACGACACTCCCGATTCTCTCGATGTCCGCGGCCGCCGCAGCGTCCGCTGCCGCCGCCTTTCCGAAGATCAAGGCGCGGATTGCGTTGTCCCGCGCCAAGCACCGGTCGCTCGCCGGGCACTCCAAGATGTCGCGCCGGGTGGCCCGGCTGCTGCCGTTCTACGAGTTTACCGGCGATCAGTATTTCGGTTGCGACGGCGCGCCGGCGAATGTGGTGATGCAGCGCAAGGATGCCTTCTTCCGTCTCGCATCCCTCTACGCCGAGCGCTACCCCAAGGGCCGCGCGATGACGAAGGAAGCAGCCGAGAAGATCTCCGACCTGAATTTCACCGAAAGCTATCGCGTGCCGTTCCAGTTCTCGCGCCTGGTCCGCGAGCATCTGGGCACCTCGACCTTCATGGAGTCCTCGCGCGGCGTTACCGTCACTGATGTCGACGGCAACACCTTCTACGATCTTACCGGCTCCTACGGCGTCAACATCTTCGGCAACGACTTCTACAAGGAGTGCATCGAGGGATCCGAGAAGCGGGCGCACGCGCTCGGACCGGTGCTCGGACCCTACCATCCCGTCATCCTCGAAAACGTCACGCGGCTGTGCCAGATCTCGGGCCTCGACGAGGTCTCGTTCCACATGTCCGGCACCGAGGCCGTGATGCAGGCGGTGCGGCTTGCGCGCTACCACACCAAACGCACGCATCTGGTTCGTTTTGCCGGCGCCTATCACGGCTGGTGGGGCGACGTGCAGCCCGGCGTCGGCAATCCCGTCACCGCGCACGAGACCTACACGCTTGCCGAAATGTCCGAGAAGACGCTGCACGTGCTGCGCACCCGCCGTGACATCGCCTGCGTGCTGGTCAATCCGCTGCAGGCGCTGCATCCGAACGGCAACGCGCCCGGCGATTCCGCGCTGGTCGACTCGTCCCGCGGCGCCAATTTCGATCGCGCCGCCTATACCGAATGGCTGAAGCAGCTGCGCGAGGTCTGCGACCAGCGCGGCATCGTGCTGATCTTCGACGAAGTCTTCGTCGGCTTTCGTCTCGCCGCCGGCGGCGCCCAGGAATATTTCCACGTCAAGGCCGACATGGTGACCTACGGCAAGAGCCTCGCCGGCGGCCTGCCGGTCGGCGTGGTCTGCGGCAGACGCGAGCTGATGCGCCGCTTCCGCGACGATCGTCCCGCCGACGTCTGCTTTGCCCGCGGCACCTTCAATTCGCATCCCTACGTCATGACGGCGATGGACGAGTTCCTGAGCCGGCTCGCCAGCCCGAACTTCCGCGCGATCTATGACGGGCTGGAGGAGACCTGGAACGGCCGCGCGCAACAGCTCAACCGGATGCTGACCGACGCAGGCCTGCCGGTGCAGGTCGCCAACCTGTCGTCGATCTGGACGGTGAAATACATCACGCCGTCCCGCTACAACTGGATGCTGCAATATTATTTGCGCGCCGAAGGCCTGTCGCTGAGCTGGGTCGGCAGCGGACGGCTGATCTTCAGCCTGAACTACACCGACGCCGATTTCACCGAAGTCGCCGAGCGCTTCGTCCGCGCCGCCGGGAAGATGAAAGCCGACGGCTTCTGGTGGCACGACGGCGTGCTCACCAACAAGGCCATCAAGCGGCAGATCCTGAAAGAGATGCTGGCCAAGCGCTTTGGACGCTGAGGCTAATTGCTCCAACGCCGTCATGGCCGGGCTTGTCCCGGCCATCCACGCGTGCGCAACGGCTCCAACACGTGGATGCCCGGGACAAGCCCGGGCATGACGCACGCAATAGACATTTGTGGTCTGGACAACGGCGCGTTCAGGCGTGCTGCTCTTCGAGCGTGGGCTCGCCGATGAGGCCCAGCGTGTGCTCGGGGTTGAGGTGCAGGCCGGGATCCATCAGCTCGCCACGCATCAGCGCGAGCGGAGCAGCGCGATACAGCATCAGGTCGTGGAACGGGTCGGTCAGGATCTTGGTCATCCAGACCAGGCCGGTCTCCACGTCGCGGATGAAGAATAGGTGCACGGTGCGGAACAGAAGTCCGCCGATCCCGACTGCGAGCCAGATCTTCGCCACCTGCCGCATGAAGTCGGCCGCGCCGGCCCAGGGCTTGAACAAGCCGAACAGCGAGGGATCGACGAACAGGACCAGCGGCGATGCCGCCCAGATCGACATCAGCACCACCTTGCGGTGGAGATTGTAGCCGACCTTGATGTCTTCCTTGTACTCGTGCGTCGCCTGGTTGATGTGATCGTAATCATGCGGCTCGAAGAAGAAGTGACCGGCCTGGCGCGAAGTCATCGAGACCAGCCAGCCGACCAGCGCAGAGATCATCGGATCGACGAACATCCAGAGATAGGCGAACAGGAAGCTCAGCGCGCTGACGAAGTGCAGGCTCTGGTTGATCCGGCTGTGGTGATAGTAACGATGGTCGTCCCAGCGCTGGATCCGCAGCTGCTCGAGATAATTCTTGATCATGCTCTCCCCCAAAATGCTTTCGGGTACGGGATTTACAGGGATTCGATGTAGGCCGTGTGACATCATCATTTTGTCATGTGACGATGCGCAGCGGCGCGATGACGCACGCGACGCGTAAGCTTCAGGTCAAGCCGCCTTGGCGACGTCGACCTTGCGGAAGCGCACCAGCGAGAAATGGCCGAGCGGCGGAATCAGGCGGCGCTCGGCGAGCTCGATGCCTTTCGCACCGGCCAGCCACTTCGCGTAGCGCGACCAGGCGAACTCCGCGGTGCGGAAGCCGAGCGGGCGCACGACCGGCTGCAGCTTCTGCTCGATAAAGCGGCGCATGCCGGCATCGGCGCTGACGCGGGTCAGGATGATGAGCTCGCCGCCCGGGCGCAGCACGCGCGCGAATTCGTCGAGCGCCACTTCTGGATTCGGCACGGCGGTGACGACATATTGCGCCATCACGACGTCGAAGGAGTTGTCGGGGAATTCGAGCTTTTCGGCGTCCATCACCGCGAGGCCCTCGACGTTTTTCAAGCCGCCCTCGGCGACGCGCTGGCGCGCCTTGTCGAGCATCGCTTCCGAAATATCGGTGCCGAAAATGCGCAGATGCGGCGCGTAGAGCGGCAGCGAGATGCCGGTGCCGACGCCGACCTCGAGTACGCGGCCGCCGATCTTGTTGGTGGCCGCGATCGCTGCCTGCCGGCCCTTGGCGAACACGCCGCCGAACACGAGATCGTAGACCGGCGCCCAACGGTCGTAAGCCTGCTCGACCGTGCCACGGGTGAGGTCAAGCTGCTGGGTGCCGTCAAGGTTCATGATCTTGGCCATCTCTGAGGTTCTCGCTGTGGTTCAAAACAAAGGAATCAGCCGCGCACCGGACGCCGCGCCATGACCGGCGAGGCGCGCAAGGCACGGCTGGGCTGAAGTGAGGTGAGATTGCCGACGAACTGGCGCGCGCTGTTCTCCCAGGAGCGCTCCAGCGCGAAATTGCGGCAGGTCTCGCGCGACATGGTCAGCGCACGCAGGCAGGCGGCACGCAAATCGTGATCGATCGCGCCGATCGGATGATCGGCGATGACATCCTTCGGCCCGGTCACGGGAAACGCCGCGACCGGCGTGCCGCAGGCGAGCGCCTCGAGCTGCACCACGCCGAACGTGTCGGTCAGGCTCGGAAACACGAACACGTCGGCGGCGGCGAGATGGGCAGTGAGATCGGCGCCCTTCTTCTCGCCGAGAAACACAACGCCCGGATATTTCTTTTCGAGCGCCGCCTTCTGCGGACCGTCGCCGACGACGACCTTGGTGCCGGGCAGATCGAGCGAGAGGAATGCCTCCAGATTCTTCTCCACTGCGACGCGCCCCATGGTCATGAAGATCGGCCGCGGCAGATCGAGCCGCGCCGGAGCGTCTGGGTGGAATAGCTCGGTGTCGACGCCGCGCGTCCAGAAGCCGAGGCGCTTGAAGCCGCGCTCGGAGAGCTCCTGCCGCAGCGAGGTCGTCGCCACCATGATCATGGCGGCGGCATCGTGGAAGTGGCGCAGCACGGCATAACCGACCGCGGCGGGAATGCCGGTCCGCACCGCGACATATTCCGGAAAGCGCGTCGTATAGGAGGTGGTGAAGGCGAGCCTGTTGCGGCGGCAATAGGCCCGCGCGGCCCAGCCGATCGGTCCCTCGGTCGCGATGTGCAGCGCGTCCGGCGCCGCCTTCTCGATCCGCCGCGCGATCTCCTTGCCGCTCGGCAGCGCGACGCGCAGGCCCGGATAGGTCGGTAGCGGCCATGAGCGGAAGCCATCGGGCGTCAGGAAATCGACCTCGACGTCGAGGGCCTTGGCGGCCGCAGCCAGCGAGGTCAGCGTCCGGACCACGCCGTTGACCTGCGGATGCCAGGCGTCAGTCGCGATTAATACCCGCATGGGAAAATCCCGAGAGTTTGATGATTCTCGGCTTAGGACCATCAACCACGGATATTTCAGGCGTGTGACGTCACAGAAGTGTCGGCCTGCTGTTTTGTTCGTTAACGGGTCCGCCGGGCCACGAAACCGTCATGAAATAATCCTTGCCGCCATGAAACCGTTTTCGGTTTTCCGCGCAAACGTCCCGAAACCTTTTGGCGTTAGTGATTTAGGCAACAGAGCACCGCAAGCGGTGCCGGGGTGACCAAGAAACACCGCGCAAACAGGGGCAATCAATGTTCAATCTGGACACGTTGAAGAATTATTCGCGCGCAATTGCCGTGAGCGCTGTGGCCGTGACCGCAATCGCATTCGCCGGCCCGGCCAAAGCCGCGCCCGTGCAGCTCTTCCCGTTCTTTCAGCCGCTGCCGCCGATGACTGCGCCGGTTCAGCCGTATCAGGCAACGCCCTACCAGGCCGCGCCGTCCGAGGATCAGGACGCCGTGGAAACGCCGGCCCGCTTCCGCCGGCAGACCGTTGCCTACGCGACGCGCGAGGCGCCGGGCACCATCATCATCGATACGCCCAACACCTATCTCTATTACGTGCTCGGCAACGGCCAGGCCGTGCGCTACGGCATCGGCGTCGGCCGCGACGGCTTCACCTGGTCCGGTACCCAGTCGGTGACCAAGAAGGCCGAGTGGCCGGACTGGACCCCGCCGCCGGAGATGATCGCCCGCCAGCCCTATCTGCCGCGCCACATGGCCGGCGGTCCGGGCAACCCGCTCGGCGCGCGCGCCATGTATCTCGGCGGCACCGTCTACCGCATCCACGGCACCAACGCCCCCGACACCATCGGCAAGCACGTCTCCTCCGGCTGCATCCGCCTCACCAATGACGACGTCTCCGACCTCTACTCCCGCGTCAACGTAGGCACCAAGGTCGTGGTGCTGCCGATGACGGAGCGGAGAGCGGAGCTTGGCAGCGCGATGCGGTAAAGCGACAGGACATTGTGACGATAGCGGCCCCGATGAATTCGGGGCCATTTTCGTTTGGTGTCGGCGCTCGTGGCACATCCTTCGAGACGCCCGCCTGCGGCGGGCCCTCAGGATGAGGATTGAATTTGCGGCTCGGCCGGATCAAGCACCAGTCGTCGCTTGCGCCAGGTCACGGATGCCAGTTAGCCTCATCCTGAGGAGCGCGCTCTTGCGCGCGTCTCGAAGGACGAGGCGGGCACGATGACGGAAGGCGCGCACCTCTACATTCTCAAATGTGCTGATGGCAGTTACTACATCGGCACGACTCGCACCGAGATCGAGATCAGAATCGCGCAGCACAACGCCGGCACGTTCGGCGGCTACACAAAGTCACGCAGGCCCGTGACGCTGGCCTTCTCGCAATGGTTCGACCGCATCACCGATGCGGAAGCTCAAGAAATGGAGCCGCGCCAAGAAGGAAGCCTTTATGCGCGGTGACTTTGCCCAAGTCCATGAGCTGGCGAAACGCCGATCACATCATCCTTCGCGACGCCCGCCTTCGGCGGGCCCTCAAGATGAGGACTGAGGTTCGGGCGAGCAAAAGCCAGGTTGCCGCCAAACTGCCACGCGCTAATCCTCTGCCAGCCCTGCAGATGCCAGTTAGCCTCATCCTGGGGAGACCGCGGAGCGGTCGTCTCGAAGGGCGAGGCGTTCACTCCGGCGACAGCCCCTCACACCTCTCCGCGCGCCTTCGCTCCGACACCAACCTCAGCCACGCCGCTGAATGAAACGCCGCCATCAGCAGATACATCGGCACCATCCCGCGCAGCGACAGCCCGTGCCCGCTGGAGCAGAGCATGTCCGCCGGGCCGCCGCCGAGACCGGCCGTCAGCAAGGCCATGACCGCGAAGGTCGGCGTGGCCGCAAGACCCAGCCATCTGGCGAGGTGAAGCGCGGCCACGGCCTCCTTGCCATCGCGACCGCCATCGGCGGCCGCGTTGACTGAACAGATCTCGCTCACGCACCCGCCTCGCGGAACGCCTTCTCTCCGGCGGTCGACACCTCGACCCACTTTTTGTCGGGCGCAGCGCCTTCCTCGTAGCTATCGTGCCAGTTCCACCATTTATACGTCGGTGTCTGCGGATAGCCTGCCGGCGAATCCTCCCAGACCTCCTGGCGGCCCAGCGGCGTGATGTCGAGATAGTTCCAAGTGCCGCCCATCTGCTCGTCGCCGCGGCTCTTGACGAAATAGGTGCGGAAGATGCGGTCGCCATCGCGGAAAAACACGTTCGTTCCGTGCCACTCGTCCACGCTGAAATCGGCGTCAAAGCTGTCGGTGATGGTGACCCACGGAATCTCCCAGCCCATCCGCTGCTTCAGCCGCGCGATATCGGCTTGCGGCGCGCGCGAGGCGAACACCAGCGTCGTATCGCGGGCATTCAGATGCGACACATGGGCGACCTGGTCGGCCACCATCGAGCAGCCGCGGCAGGCATGATCGGGCCAGCCGAACACGCCCGGCTCGAAGAAGGCGCGGTAGACGATCAGCTGCCGCCGGCCCTGGAACAGGTCGTGCAGACTGACCTTGCCGCCGGGCCCCTCGAACGCATAAGTTTTGTCCACTGCCATCCACGGCATGCGCCGGCGCTCGGCGGCCAGGGCGTCGCGGGCCCGGGTATGCGCCTTCTCCTTCACGAGCAGTTGCTGACGGGCTGCCTCCCAGTCTTGCGGCGACACCACAGGCGGTGTTTGCATGGCGGGCTGTCCGGCGTTCTGTCCGTTCTTGGCTGATTGATTGGCTGTTGTCATGGCTTTCCAAACCTCTTGCTCGGGCGATGGTCCTGCGCCTTACCGGCGCAAATCCGCTCGCCTCCTGTCCTACGTCGTCGCTCGTGAGCCAGTTCTCGCACCGGACGATGGCGCGGTGGGAGTAACAAGTGTGGCGGGATTTTCATGGAATCGCTGATCACTGCCGCCGCGCGCGCGCTCGAAGCCGGCGATCCGCTCGGCGCGTTGAACCGCGTGGCGCTGCGCAACGATGCGCCCTCGCTCGCGTTGCGCGGCATCGCGATGGCGCAGCTCGGCGACCTCCCGAAAGCCAAGGCACTGCTGCGAAGCGCCGCACGTGCGTTCGGTCCAAGGGAGGCGGTCGCGCGCGCACGCTGCGTAGTGGCCGAGGCCGAGATCGCGCTCGTGTCACGGGACCTGAGCTGGCCGGTGAAGACGCTCACTGCCGCCCGCGCGACGCTGGACAAGCACGGCGATCTCGCCAATGCAGCCCATGCGGGTCACATCGAGGCGCGCCGTCTTCTCCTTGTCGGACGTCTCGACGAAGCCGAGCGCACGCTGGCCGAGCTCGGACCCACTCCGCTCCCGCCTGCATCGCAAGTAGTCCGCGAGCTCGTGATCGCCGGCATCGCCATCAGGCGGCTCAGAACGAAAGATGCGCGCGCGGCGCTCGACCGCGCTGCCAGCGCCGCCCGGCAAGCGAACGTCCCGGCGCTCGTGGCCGAGGTCGAGAGCGCGAACCTCGTCCTCGACACGCCGGCGGCGCGTTTGATCACACGCGGCAGCGAACACCCGTTGTTGCTGGGAGAGGTCGAAAGGCTGGCGACGTCGACGGCGCTGGTCGTGGACACCTTTCATCATGCCCTGCGCAGGCAAGGCCGCATCGTATCGCTCGGAACACGGCCGGTGCTGTTCGCGCTCGCCCGTCTCCTGGCGCAGGCATGGCCCGCTGATGTCTCGCGAGAAACTCTGATCGCCGGCGCGTTC
This sequence comes from Bradyrhizobium sp. Kon10, assembly GCF_055807395.1. NCBI lineage: Bacteria > Pseudomonadati > Pseudomonadota > Alphaproteobacteria > Hyphomicrobiales > Nitrobacteraceae > Bradyrhizobium > Bradyrhizobium sp. Kon10. Next base: position 160,214 of record NZ_JBVVOZ010000003.1, read on the forward strand.
CGCGCAAGGCACGCCGATGAATCGCATCGCGCGCGGTTGCGGGTCGAGATCGGCCGGCTCCGCACCGAGCTCAAGACCTTGGCGGATATCAGCGCAACGAAGCAGGGTTTTGTGCTGGCGCCGCGCAAAACGCACGACGTGATCGTGCTGGCCCGGCCGGTGGAGGAGAAGCACGCGGCCTTGCTCGCCTTTCTCTCGGATGGCGAGCCCTGGTCGAGCTCGGCGCTGGCGCTTGCGCTTGGCATGAGCCCACGCACCGTGCAACGCGCGCTGGAGCAGCTCGCAGGATCAGGCAAGGTGCAGTCGTTCGGACGCGGGCGGGCGCGCCGCTGGATGACCCCGCCGGTCCCGGGTTTCCCGACAGGCTTGTTACTCCCCGGACCGCTCCTGAAGACATAGGATCGATCAATTCACAGGGATCACGCAATGAAACGTTCAGCCGCCGAAATCATCCGCGAGTACGGACCGTTCACCGGCGTCGAGCATGTGCATGGTGTCACCTATGACGGCACGCATGTCTGGTTCGCATCGGGCGACAGATTGAATGCGGTCGATCCGGCCGACGGCAAGGTCGCGCGCTCGATCGATGTCGCCGCACATGCGGGAACGGCGTTCGACGGCCGGCACCTGTTCCAGATCGCCGAGGATCGCATCCAGAAGATCGACGCCGCGACCGGAAAACTGCTCACCACCATCCCTGCGCCCGGTGGCGGCGGGGATTCCGGATTGGCCTGGGCCGAAGGCTCGCTGTGGGTCGGGCAATACCGCGAGCGCAAGATCCATCAGATCGATCCGGACACGGGGACGGTTCTTCGCACCATTGAAACCAAGCGCTTCGTCACCGGGGTCACTTGGGTCGACGGTGAGCTCTGGCATGGCGCCTGGGAAGGCGACGACAGCGACGTGCGGCGGATCGATCCCGAAACGGGAAAAGTGCTGGAGCAGCTCGATCTGCCTGCCGGGACGATGGTTTCAGGGTTGGAGTCCGATGGCGGCGATCGCTTGTTCTGCGGCGGCGGCGACCGCGGCACTGTGAGAGCGGTGCGCCGTCCCAGGCGCAGCTAGGGCGCGATGACGGGCTGAATACAGAGAAACAGCACGGCCGCAGCCGTTAACCCGTTCGCCCCAATTCCACCCCATCGGTGCGCTCTAGCGCCTTCCTCGCCCGCCCTGTAAAATCCCCACCGGGCGGCTTGGGGGATTGATGCGTCTGACGTTGAATTTCAAAACTGTCCTGATCGCGGTCGTGGTGGTCGCGACGTCGTTTTTCATCAGCCTGAAGGCGATGGATTGGCTGTCGCCGCGCGCGACCAATTCGGCACCGGCGATTGCGCAATTGCCGCCGCTGCCGCCCGTCTCCAAGAGCTCGATCGTGGTGGCGCCGGTCGCGATCGCGCTGTCGGCGATCCGGGATCAGGCCGAGAGGGCCTCGCCGCGCAATTTCGCGGGCAAGGCCGAGAACCCGATCTCGCAGATCCTGCAAAACGCCGATATCGGCTGGAGCGCCGTCCGCGGGCCGATGTCGGCCACCGGCGACAAGGACGTGCTGACGCTGTCGACCGCGCTGACCGGGAAGCTGAACGTGACCGGCTCGCTGTCGTCGAAAGCCACTGGCGCGCTCGGCGAGGCGCTGGGCAGCGTGCTCGGCGGCAATGCCGCCAAACAAATTGGCGCGGTCAATATCAAGAACCTGAATGCCAGCGCCGAGATCAAGGGCAACGTGGTCGTCACCTCGCGCCCGAAGCTTGCCGCCAACTGGCATCTCGAGCCCAATCTCGGCGCCCAAGTCAATCTCGGCAACACCGATCTGTCGGTTGCGGGCGCCAAGGTCAACGTGCCGGCACAGGTGAAGCCGCTGATCGACAAGACGGTCGGCGAGCAGCTCAACGTGGTCTCCGAGCGCATTCGCAACGACCCGAGTCTGCGCGACAACGCGAAGACGCAATGGGCCAAGGCCTGCCGCTCGATCCCGTTGCAAGGCACCGGCTCCTCGGCCGCGCTGCCGCCGCTCTGGCTGGAGATGAAGCCAGTGCGGGCGATCGCGGCGCAGCCGCGCGTCGACGCACAGGCCGTGACGCTGCTGCTCGGTCTGGAGGCTGAGACGCGCGTCACGACGACGCCGACCAAGCCGGACTGCCCGTTCCCCGACAAGATCTCGATCGTGCCGCCGACCGGCAGCGGCGTGAACATCGGCGTCCCCATCGACGTGCCCTTCACCGAGATCAACAAGCTGATCGCAGCGCAAATGGTCGGCCACACCTATCCCGAGGACGGCTCCGGCCCGGTCGACGTCACCGTGAAAAGCGTCAACGTAGTCCCGTCGGGCGAGCGGCTGCTGATCTCGCTCCTGGTGCGCGCCAAGGAGAAGAAGAGCTGGCTCGGCCTCGGCGCCGAGGCGACCGTGCACATCTGGGGGCGGCCGATGCTGGACCAGGCGCAGCAGACGCTGCGGCTTGCCGACGTCCAGCTCGCGGTGGAGTCCGAAGCGGCCTTCGGCTTGCTGGGGGCTGCTGCGCGCGCAGTGGTGCCCCAGATGCAGCAGGCGCTGGCGCAGAAGGCGTCACTCGACCTGAAGCCGATCGCTGCCAATGCCCGCGAGAAGATCGCGGCCGCGATCGCCGACTACCAGAAGAGCGAGGACGGCCTCAAGGTCGAGGCCAGGATCGACAGCCTGACGCTCGCCGACATCGCCTTCGATTCCAAGACGCTGCGCATCGTCGCCCAAGCCGGCGGTTCGCTGAATGTGTACGTGACGAAGCTGTCGGGAATGTAGCGCGGTTTCACTCGCGGGGCGCGCGCTTGCGCCGCTGGCATTCTCGTTGGAGGATGCTAAGCTGTTCCAGCCTCGGACGAGGTGACTGACAGCAATGTGGCTGACAACGCGAGGACGACATGGAAGCCGGCATGGTTACGCCTGCGCCGGCGCTGGTGCGCTTTTCCGGCATTCAGAAGACCTACGATGGCGAGCACCTCGTGGTGAAGAACCTCGATCTCGACATCAGGAAGGGCGAGTTCATCACCCTGCTCGGCCCGTCGGGCTCGGGCAAGACGACGACGCTGATGATGCTGGCTGGTTTCGAGGTTCCGACCCATGGCGAGATCTACCTCGCTGACCGGTCGATCAAGAACATGCCGCCGCACAAGCGCGACATCGGCATGGTGTTCCAGAACTACGCGTTGTTTCCGCATCTGACGATCGCGGAGAATATCGCCTTCCCGCTCTCCGTTCGCAACGTCAGCAAGGCGGAAGCGCAGGAGCGCGTCAACGCGGCGTTGCGCATGATCAAGATGGAAACCATGGCGCAGCGGCGGCCCGGGCAGCTGTCCGGCGGTCAGCAGCAACGCGTGGCGCTGGCCCGCGCGCTGGTTTTCAACCCGCAGCTCGTGCTGATGGACGAGCCCCTGGGCGCGCTGGACAAGCGCCTGCGGGAGCAGATGCAACTGGAGATCAAGCAACTGCACGAGACCATGGGCATCACCGTCGTCTACGTCACCCACGATCAGAGTGAAGCCCTCACCATGTCGGACCGCATCGCCGTGTTCAACGACGGCATCGTGCAGCAGATCGACCGGCCCGACGCGCTGTATGAGCATCCGGTGAACAGCTTCGTCGCTCACTTCATCGGCGAGAACAATGTGCTGGCCGGCACCGTCGAGACGGTCGACAAGGACTATTGTCGCGTCGCGCTGGCCAGCGGCGGCATCGTGACCGCACGGGCGGTCAACGTATCAGGCGCGGGCGCATCGACTTCCCTGTCGGTGCGGCCCGAGCGGATCTCCATTGTCCTGGACGGCACCTCCAGCGAGGGACCCAACCGTCTGCCCGCCAGGGTGCAGAACACCATCTATCTCGGTGACCACGCGCTGGCGGTGCTCGATGTCGCCGGCAACGGGGAGTTCATGGTCAAGCTTCAGCCCGACGCACATGACGGCCTGAGACCTGGAAGCGTAACACCTGGACGCCTGACACCTGGCGAAAGCGTGTTCATCACCTTCCGCCCCGAGGACTGCCTGGCCCTCGATCCCGTCTGATCTCAACCCAAGCGAACCTGCATCGACCAACCTCAACGCAATGCATATGAAGAAGGAACAAGGACCATGCTGAAGCACAAGATTGGCAAGATTGCCCTGGGTTTCGCCGCAGCGCTCACTGCCAGCGCCGCGCTGGCGACAGCCGCGCAGGCGCGTGATCTCACAGTCGTGTCGTGGGGTGGCGCCTATCAGGATGCGCAGAAGAAGGTCTATTTCGAGCCGTTCAAGAAGGCGACCGGCACGCCCATGAACGATGAGTCCTGGGACGGCGGCGTCGGCGTGCTGCGCGCCAAGGTGCAGGGTGGCGCCGCCACCTGGGACCTCGTCCAGGTCGAAAGCGACGAGCTGGCGGTCGGCTGCGAGGAAGGCCTGTTCGAAAAGCTGGATTATTCCAAGATCGGCGGCGAGGCCGCCTATATCCCGCCGTCGGTCAACCCCTGCGGCGTCGGCGCCATCCTCTATGATTTCGTGCTCGGCTACGACAAGGATAAGCTGAAGGACGCGCCCAAGGGCTGGGCGGACTTCTTCGACACCAAGAAGATTCCGGGCAAGCGCGCCCTGCGTCAGGGCCCGAAGACCACGCTCGAGATCGCCCTCATGGCCGACGGCGTCCCGCCGAAGGACGTCTACAAGGTACTCGCGACCGACGAAGGCGTCGACCGCGCGTTCAAGAAGCTCGACACCATCAAGGGCGACCTCGTCTGGTGGAAGGCCGGCGCCCAGCCGCCGCAATTGCTCGCCTCCGGCGAGGTGGCGATGACCTCGGTCTACAACGGCCGCATCGACACCGCGAACAAGAACGAGAAGAAGAATTTCGGCATGGTGTGGGACGGTGCGCTGTTCACGCTCGACAGCTGGGTCATCCTGAAGGGCAGCCCGAACAAGGACGCGGCCTACAAATTCCTGGACTTCGCAGGGAAGGCGGAGAACCAGGCCAAGCTGTCGGAGAACATCGCCTACGGCACCTCGAACAAGGACGCCGCCGCTCTGATCCCGCCGGCCGTCCTGAAGGATCTGCCGACCGCGCCTGACAACATCAAGAACGCGGTCGAGATCAACGTGGCCTTCTGGCTCGAGAACATCGACCGCCTGACCGAGCGCTTCAACAAATGGGCCGCGAAATAGCGCGGCCGAACCGGCGTGCGGCGCACATCGACAGCAGTTTCGTCGCGGCCATCCTTCGAGACGCCCGCCTTAGGCGGGCTCCTCAGGATGAGGACGGAGCGTGCGGCGGCGAGTTCGGAGAGCCTCATCCTGAGGAGACCGCGAAGCGGTCGTCTCGAAGGACGAGGCGCTTGCTCAGGTCGCTCCGAAAGGCCACACGCCATTGCCACAGCCAAAATCGCGAGAGATGTCCGGTCACGATGGGGGTCCCGATGACGGCAGCCGCCTTATCCGGCGCCGATGCCAAGGCCGAGATGCCGCTCAAGCTCCGCCTGAAGCGGGCGGAGCGAGCGCGCCAGGTCAAGGCATTGGCGCTGGTGCTGCCGCTTCTGCTGTTTCTGCTCTTCACCTTCGCAGGTCCGATCGCCGGCATGCTGTGGCGCGCGGTCGATGACAGGGAGGTGCGTCAGGCTCTGCCGCAAACAATAGCGGCTCTCGCAAGCTGGGATGGCAAGGACCTGCCGGACGAAAAGGCCTACGCGGCGCTGGCAAGCGACATCCTGGCGGCGCGCGCCTCCGGCACCATTGCCATCGCGGCCAAGCGGCTCAACTACGCGCAGAACGGCTTCCGCACCATCCTGACCAGCACGGCGCGCAATCTGAAGGCGGTGCCGGAGCCCGGCACGGCCAAGGAAACGCTGGGCAAGATCAACCCGGCCTGGCACGAGCGCAGCACTTGGACGACGATCAAAGACGCCGGCGGTCCCGTCACCGGCTTTTATCTTCTGGCGGCACTCGACCTGACGCGAAACGCGGACGGCGCGATCATCGCAGCCCCGCCGGATCAGGCCATCTACCGCGACGTTTTCGCCCGCACCTTCCTCATCAGCCTCAGTGTCACGGTACTCTGCCTGATCCTCGGCTTCCCGGTCGCCTATCTCCTGGCGACGCTGCCGCCGGGCCCGTCGAACCTGCTGATGATCTTCGTGCTGCTGCCGTTCTGGACCTCGCTTCTGGTCCGCACCTGCGCCTGGATCGTGCTGTTGCAGAGCAACGGTGTGGTCAATGACAGCCTGCACTGGCTTGGCATCATCGACGAGCCGTTGCGCCTGATCTACAATCGCTTCGGCGTCTGCGTGGCCATGACCCACGTCCTGCTGCCGTTCATGATCCTGCCGTTGTACAGCAGCATGAAGGCGATTTCCCCTGCTTACATGCGTGCCGCCGCCTCGCTGGGCGCGCCGCCGCTCACCGCCTTCCTGCGGATCTACCTGCCGCAAACCTTGCCCGGTATCGGCGCGGGAGGCCTGCTCGTCTTCATCCTGGCGCTCGGCTACTACATCACACCGGCACTCGTCGGCGGCGCCGCCGATCAGATGATCAGCTATTTCATCGCGCTTTACACAACCGAGACCGCCAACTGGGGTCTGGCTTCGGCGCTCGGTGCCGTGCTGCTACTCGCTACCATTCTGCTCGCTCTCGTCTACGGCAAGCTGGTGCAGGGACAGCAGGTCACGGGAGGAATGAAGAATTGAGCGATCATGTCTCCCTCCGCACGCCCAGCCAGCGCATCGCGTGGACCGCGACCATCGTTGTCTCCACGCTGGTGTTCATCTTCCTGATCGCGCCGATCCTGGCGATCATGCCGCTGTCGTTCAGCTCGGGCTCCTATCTCACCTATCCGCTGCCCGGCCTTTCCCTGCGCTGGTACGACGACTTCATCAATTCGCCGCGTTGGATGAATTCGTTGAAGAACAGCATGATCATCGGCGTCGCCTCGACCATGCTGTCCATGGTGCTTGGCACGCTGGCCGCGCTGGGGCTGGCGCAGTGGAAGAGCCGCTTCAAGCCGCTGGTGCTGGCTTTCGTGCTCTCGCCGGTCGTCGTGCCCGGCGTCATCACCGCGGTCGGTCTCTATTTCTTCTTCGCGCCGATCGGGTTGACCGGCAGCTATCTCGGCTTGATCCTGGCCCACACCGCGCTGGCGACGCCCTTTGTGGTGATCACAGTCGGCGCGACGCTGCAAAGCTTCGACACCAATCTGGCACGCGCCGCCGCCTCGCTCGGCGCCTCGCCGCTCTACGCGTTCCGCCGCGTGATCCTGCCGCTGATCCTGCCCGGCCTCGCATCAGGCGCGCTGTTCGCCTTCGCGACCAGCTTCGATGAGGTGGTGATCGTGCTGTTCATGGCAGGGCCCGAGCAGCGCACCCTGCCGCGCGAAATGTTCAGCGGCATCCGCGAGAACATCAGCCCGACGATCACGGCAGCCGCGGTGATTCTGACGACGGTCTCCGTCATCCTGCTCGCCACCCTCGAAGGCTTGCGCCGCCGCAACGAACGGCTCAAAGGCAGCAGCGTGTGAGCGGCGGCGGGGTCGTGCCCGCGAATTCCTCGTGGCGGGATTAGTCGCGAAACACCCTCACTTGCGCTCGCCTGACGTTGCGGCGAGCCGCGATTGCGGCTAGAGGGCCCTTGCAACAACATCCCATACAACAATCCCAAGGGAGAACAACAATGCACAAACTATGGGCCGCCGTCGTGGCCAGCTTCGCCATCGCCGCATCCTGCGGCGCAGCGCAGGCGCAGATTTCCGACGACGTCGTCAAGATCGGCGTGCTCACGGACATGTCGAGCCTCTATGCCGATGCGACCGGCAAGGGATCGCTTGCCGCAGTGGAGATGGCGGTCGCCGATTACGGCGCCAAGGTCGCCGGCAAGCCGGTTCAGGTGGTCGCGGCCGATCACCAGAACAAGCCCGATGTCGGCGTCAACATCGCCCGCAACTGGTACGACAACGAGAAGGTCGACGCGATCTTCGACGTGCCGACATCGTCGGTGGCGCTGCCGATCTCGGCCCTGACGCGCGAGAAGAACAAGATCAACATCAATTCCGGCGGCGGCTCCTCCGATATCACCGGCGTGGCCTGCTCGCCCAACACGGTGCACTGGACCTACGACACCTATGCGCTGTCGAACGTCGCCGGCAAGGCGATGGTGAAGCGCGGCGAGGACACCTGGTTCTTCATCACGGCCGACTACGCCTTCGGCCAGGCGCTGCAGCGCGACGCCGCCAATGTCGTCAAGGAGAGCGGTGGCAAGGTGCTGGGCGAGGTCCGTCACCCGCTCAACTCCTCGGACTTCTCCTCCTTCCTGCTTCAGGCGCAGGCTTCGAAGGCCAAAGTCGTCGCGCTGGCGAACGCCGGCGGCGACACCACCAACGCCTTGAAGCAGGCCGCGGAGTTCGGCCTGACCCAAGGCGGCCAGAAGATGATCGCCCTGCTGATGGAGATCACCGACGTTCACTCGCTCGGGGTCAAGGCGACGCAAGGCCTGATCATCACCGACGCGTTTTACTGGGACACGAACGACGAGACGCGGGCCTTCTCGAAACGCTTCAACGACAAGGTCGGTCACATGCCGACCATGATCCAGGCCGGCCTCTACTCGGCGACGATGCATTATCTGAAGGCGATCGACGCCATCAAGACCGACGAGGCGCCGAAGGTGATGGAGCAGATGCGCGCCACGCCGATCAACGACTTCTTCGCCAAGAACGGCAAGATCCGCATCGACGGCCGCATGGTCCACGACATGTCGCTGTATGAGGTGAAGAAGCCGGAAGAGTCCAAGGGCGAGTGGGATCTCTACAAGCTGATCGCCACCGTCCCCGGCGACGAAGCCTTCCGCCCGCTCGACAAGGGCGGCTGCCCGCTGGTGAAGTAAAGCCTGCTGACAGCAGAAAAAAGAACACGACAGCGCGCCCGGTGAAAACCGGGCGCGCTTCGTTTATGCCGTCACGTGACCCGCATTACTCCGAGTACTTGAACTCCGGCATTTTCTTCAGCTCGTCCTTGCTCGCATTGAACACGGCGTGGTCCGGATACCATTTCGACGAGGACGTCGTCGTGGTCGCGGTCTTGTCGGTGCCGGTCGCAGCGCCTGTGGTCGTGGTGGTGGAAGCGGGCCGGTTGGCAGCCGTATTGGTGGCAGCATTGTTGTTGGCGCCGGTGCCATTATAGGCCACCGCCTGGTTGACGAATTTGAGCTTGTCATAGGGAATAGCGACAAGGTGCTCGCCCATGCCGAGGAAGCCGCCGACGCCGATCACGGCGATCTTGATGCTACCGCTCTTGTCCATCAAGAGATCGTTGATTGAGCCAATGTTCTCGTTGGCGTCATTGTAGACCTTCAACCCGGCCATTTTTGACGCACGCCAGTCGCCCGAGGCGGAGGTGGTGCTCGTCGTCGCGGTGTTCGCGGCGGACTTGTCGGTGGTGGCGGACGGGTTTTGTGCAAACGCGACGGTCGCAAGCAGTGCTGTGCCGGCGAGACCGGCGGCGATCGATTTCATCAACATGTTGTCCTCTCCTTCAGAAACCTTGTGCGGAGAGAACGGTCCCGATCAGTTGCAGTTCCGAAGCTGCGGCAATTTCGTCGCGCGATGATGGCGCTGCATTGCAACGAGAGTTCCAGTCGGCTGCGAAACGTTGTCCCGCAGGAACGTTCGCCCTGCACGGTTCCTCGCCGACGATGATGCGCCCTGGGCGACGCATCATCGCGGCGAAGGACGTGCGGACCTGCTTCGCCCAGGTCAGCTCTTGTAGTCGATCAAGAGCGCTGAAAAATCCGAGCTGCTCGACGCGCTCGCCGTGCTGCCATTCGCGCCGTAAGACGAACTTGACGAGGACTGCGACTGCTGCAGTGCCTGGAGGAACTGCTCGAGGATCTTGGCCGTGGTGGAAACGGTCGAGCTGCTGTCCGTCGAATCCGCGGACGACGAATCCGAAGACGCGCTGTCGTCCGACGGCGGCGGACCGGGCGGCGGGCCGCCCGCACCACCGGGGCCGCCGGCGCCGCCTGGACCTTTGGCGAACGCCGACTGAAACACGCCCTTCAGCTCGGTGGCCTGGTCGGAGCTCAGGGTCCCGTTCGACACCTCATTGGCGATGAGGTCGTCGATCTTCGACTTCACGTCGTGCCTGGACGATTTGGTGCCGCTCGACTGATCGCTGGAGCGGCTCTGCTGGAGCGCCGTGTCGATGTCGGTCAGGGCCGTCGAGAGCGCGGACTGGTCCGAGGAGGAGACCGTGCCGGCGGAAACTTCGGATTGCAGCTCCTGCTGCAATTTTTGCAGTGGCGACTGGTAGCTGCTGGGCGAGGCCGCCGAAATTGAGGTCATGATGGCTCCGTGGGGTTGTGCGGGGTTTCGTAGCGGACCACACGACGCTATGGTTAACGCGCTTAACGAGACCTTGCCGTCCCACTTCGCACTATTTGCGGGGTGTTGCGGGCCGAGGTCCAGCAACAATCCGAAACAAAAATCTTCGCCTTTTGGCCCGAATCTTGGACAAACAAAGCTCATGGCCATTTCCTCCCCCAACATCCTGGTCGTCGAAGACGATCGCGAAACCCGGACGCTGATTGCGAAGTACCTGCGCAACAATTCCTGCAACGTCACCGCAGTGAGCGACGGCCGCGAGATGTCGCGCGCCATCGCCGATCACCGCGTCGATCTCATCATCCTTGACGTGATGCTGCCCGGCGAAGATGGGCTCAGCCTGTGCCGCAAGGTGCGCTCGGGGGCGCAAACGCCGATCATCATGCTGACCGCGCGCGGCGAGGACGTCGACCGCATCGTCGGCCTCGAGATGGGCGCGGACGATTATCTGCCGAAGCCATTCAACCCGCGCGAGCTGCTCGCCCGTATCAACGCGGTGCTGCGCCGCCAGGCCTCGGCGCAAGCCGCAAGCGCGATCGAAGGCGCCGCCACGCTGGCCTTCGAGGGCTGGCGCATCGACCTGCGGCTGCGCGAGCTGCGCAATCCGCAAGGCGCGCGGGTCGCGGTGACCAGCGCCGAATTCGATCTGCTCAGGACGTTCTGCGAACGGCCCGGCCGCGTGCTGTCGCGCGACAGCCTGCTCGACCTCACGCAGGGCCGCAACACCGGCTCGTTCGAACGCTCCATCGACGTGCTGGTCAGCCGCATCCGCCGCAAGATCGAGCCCAATCCGCAGGATCCGTCCATGATCAAGACGGTGCGCTCCGGCGGCTATCTGTTCACACCCAGAACGGAAGCGGTCGCGGCGCCCCTGAGCAGCTGACGAGGCGTGCGCGCATGAAGCCGCTCGGGTTCTTCCACCTCAAGGGTATCGGCGGGCAGATTGCCGCGCTGGTGCTGGCGTCGACCGTCGCGCTGCATCTCGTCGTCACCACCGCCTTCCTGATCAGCCGGCCGGATCGCCCGGACACCGCGCCTGACGGCGCGCCGCAATTGGCCGATGCCGCGCTGCTGCTCGGCGCTGCAAGCGAGAGCGAGCGGCCGCGTCTGCTCGACGATCTCGCGCGCGCGTTCCCGAAGCTCAACATCGAGACGCACGCGCCCGGCACGGTGAGCGTCGCCGCGGAGAGCGAGGGCCAGCATCTGCACGGGATGCGCCGTCATCTCGGCCGCGGCTACAGGGTGGTGCAGCTTGCGTCCGCCGACGGCGGCCCGCACCGCATCGGCGTGGAATTACCCGACGGCACCGTGATCGCGGGCCAGGTCGGCAACGGCTCGCGCCCGTGGTTCTGGGGCGCGCCGTGGCTGACGGCGCTGATGTCCGCTTTCATCTGCGTCAGCGTGCTCGGCCTGTGGGCCGCGCGGGCGCTGGCGGCGCCGCTGTCGTCCTTCGCCACGGCCGCCGAGAATTTCAGCCTCGACGGCGCCGCCGATCCGCTGCCGGAACGCGGCCCGGAAGAGATCCGCTCGGTCGCGCGCGCGCTCAACCGCATGCATGAACGGATCGCGGGGCTGATGTCGGATCGCACCAGGATGCTGGCGGCGATCAGCCACGATCTGCGCACGCCCATCACGCGGCTGCGCCTGCGCGCCGAGTTCATCGAGGACGAAGGCAACCGCAAGCGCATGCTGATCGATCTCGACCAGATGCGCTCGATGCTGGAATCCGTGCTGTCGCTGTTGCGCAACGATCGCAAGATCGAAGCCGTGACGCTGGTCGACATCGCAAGCTCGCTGCAGCTCGTCGCCGACCAGTTCGGCGACATGGGCCATGTCGTGCACTATGACGGCCCGCTGTCGGCGACCGCCGCCGCGCGTCCCGACGATCTGCACCGCGGCATCACCAACCTCGTCGAGAACGCGGTGCGCTTCGGCGCCGAGGTGACGATCCGCCTCGCTATCGCGGGCACCAAACTGATCATCGACGTCGAGGACGACGGCCCCGGCATTTCCGACGCGCGCAAGCAGGCGATGCTGGAGCCGTTCGTGCGCGGCGACGATGCCCGTACCATGGACGAGTCCACCGGCTTCGGCCTCGGCCTGTCGATCGCGCGCGCGATCGCGATCGCGCATGGCGGCGAGCTGTCGCTCCACGACCGCGCGCCGCACGGTCTCATCGTGCGGATGCAATTGCCGGTATCGCAGCAGCCGCGGCTGGCGGCGTAATCTTAAGCCGCGAGCGGCGGGTGCACGATGGGAACCTCGTCAAAAATCGCCACCGCCTCGAAGCGATATCCGCAGGCGCGGCAATTCCAGAGATAGGAAATGCGCCCCTCGCCCGGCTCGATCCAGTCGGGCTGTGCGATCGGTGTGCCGCATTGGGCACAGGGGTTCTGCCTGGGAATGTCGCCGGTGCGTGCTGTGGCCATGCTGGTTTTTGTCATGGCACCTCTCCCGATTTTGCGGTGTTTTCTTACTCGCTTTCGCGCTCGCGCGCGAATGGACAGGCGTGCTGCCGCGAGCGGGGTTCGTTCGCCCAACGGGACCGGTACGCCAACATTGAGACGTAACCGCGGCTCGGCACCGCAAAATCCTCACGAGCGGCGTCTCGCCACATCATCGCCGTGTTCCCCGGGCCTAACGGCAGCCGGGCGCAGGTCACCCAGGACCCGGGATTTCTGATGAAAATTTTACGCATTGCCGCGCTGCTCGCGGCTGGACTGACGTTGCCGCAGGCCGCATTCGCGGGCCAAGCCGAATATGCCGAGATGGTCGCCGCCCATGCGCGCGCCAACGGCGTGCCGGAGGCGCTGGTGCATCGGGTCATCATGCGCGAGAGCCGCTATCAGCCCGGCCTCGTCGGCCATGGCGGCACCATCGGGCTGATGCAGATCAAGCTCGCGACGGCCCGCGGCCTCGGCTACACCGGCGATGCCGCCGGACTGCGCGACCCCGACACCAATCTCACCTACGCGGTCAAATACCTCGCCGGCGCCTATCACGCTGCCAATGGCGACCACGCCCGGGCCGTGCGTTATTTCGCGGGCGGTTATTACTACGCCGCAAAGCGGCAGCGCCAGGAGATGGTGCAGCAGGCGAGCTTCGAACCCCAGCTGGAGCCGAACGGCAACCCGCAGCCGATGTTCGGCGCAGCCCCGCATCGCAAGCTGGCGCAGCAGCTCCGCAACGCCCGGGCGCAGGTTCCGCGCTAACCGTCGTTCCGGGGCGATGCGTGAGCATCGAACCCGGAATCTCGAGATTCCGGGCTCGGTCCTGCGGACCGCCCCGGAATGACAAGGTCTGCGGCTAACGCGTTGACCACCCCGTCCCACTGGCCTACATTAGAGCCGTTCCGAGGGGTGCTCCGAGGAGGAGCTGAGATACCGCTAAATGGGCAAAGGAGCCTAGGACCGCGGTGACCCTTTGAACCTGATCCGGGTCATGCCGGCGAAGGGACAGGGATGTTGCAGACGACCAAACGACCGGATTCCCCGGTATCCATCATCGGCGCAGGCATCGCCGGAGCCTGGCAGGCGCTGCTGTTCGCGCAGGCCGGCCATTGCGTGACGCTGCACGAGCGCGGCGACGCCGCCATGACCGATGCCACCAGCCATTGGGCCGGCGGCATGCTCGCGCCCTATTGCGAGGCGGAAGTCTCCGAACCCATCATCTCCAGGCTCGGCCTGCGCTCGCTCGACATCTGGCGGCGCGAATTGCCGGACACCCCGTTCAACGGCTCCCTCGTGGTCGCCCACCCGCGCGAGCGCAACGATTTCGAGCGCTTTGCCCGCATGACAGAGGGCCACCGCCGGCTCGATGCCGCGGCTTTGGCGCAGCTCGAGCCGTCGCTGGAGGGCCGCTTCCGCGATGCGCTGTTCTTCCCGACTGAAGGCCATGTCGAGCCGCGCCGCGTGCTGCCGAAACTGCACGAGCGCATCAAAGCTGCCGGCGGCACCATCAAGTTCGACAGCGACGTCACGGCGGCCGATCTCGCGAATCTCAATCCTAAAAACCTCGTGATCGACTGCCGCGGCCTCGGCGCGCGCGACGAGCAACCGCAGCTGCGCGGCGTCAAGGGCGAGATGATTTTGATCGAGACCGACGAGGTGCAGCTGGCGCGCCCGGTGCGGCTGATCCACCCGCGCTGGCCGCTCTACGTGATTCCGCGCGCAGACAATCTGTTCATGCTGGGCGCGACCTCGATCGAGGCCGAGGACACCGGCGTCAGCGTGCGCTCGGCGCTGGAGCTCCTGGGTGCGGCCTATGCCGTGCATCCCGCTTTCGGCGAGGCGCGCATCGTCGAGTTCGGCTCCGGCCTTCGCCCCGCCTACCCTGATAATTTGCCGCGCATCGGCGTTCGCGGCGACAGCATCGCCGTCAACGGCCTCTACCGCCACGGCTTCCTGATCGCGCCGGCGCTCGCCGAGCTGACGCTTGCCTATGTCGAGCGCGGCCAGATCGACAATGAGGTGATGCAATGCGGGTGATCGTGCAATGCGTTTGATCATCAACGGCGAGCAGCGCGAGGTCAATTCCGCCAGCGTCGACGCGCTGCTGAGCGAGCTCGACTACGAAGGCACCCATTTCGCCATCGCGCTCAACTACGACGTGGTGCCGAAAAGCCGCTGGGCCGAGACGCATCTCAAGGCCGGCGACGAAATCGAGATCATCACCCCGCGGCAGGGAGGGTGAGGATGATCGCACACTCTTTCCCCTCGTCGTCCTGGCCTAGTGCGCAAGTTGCGCACGGGGGGCCGGGACCCATAACCACAAATCTTCATTGTGGTGAAAGGTCTCTGCCAAAGTGCCCCAAGAGAAATCACGCAGTATGGGTCCCGGCCTTCGCCGGGACGACGGCCTTGTTGTTCGTGCCGTCACCACACACTCCGCTGTCATCGCCCGGCTTGACCGGGCGATCCAGTACGCCGCGGCTTCTCGGCTCTAGCCGCGCGGCCGCGGCGTGCTGGATCCCCGCCGGAGCCTGTCATCGGGCTCGCCGAAGGCGAGACCCGGTGGCGGGGATGACAGTGTCAATCACGGAGACACCTCCCACATGGTGACCTTCTACAGCAAATCCTTCCCCTCCCGCCTCCTGATCGGCAGCGCGCTGTATCCCTCGCCTGCGATCATGCAAGGCGCGATCCGGGCCTCCGGCGCCAACATCGTCACGGTGTCGCTGCGCCGCGAATCCGCCGGCGGCAAGACCGGCGATGCGTTCTGGAACCTGATCCGCGAGCTCGACGTCACCGTGCTGCCGAACACCGCCGGCTGCCGCAGCGTGCGCGAGGCGGTGACCACGGCCAAGCTCGCGCGCGAATTGTTCGCGACCTCCTGGATCAAGCTGGAAGTGATCGCCGACAACGACACGCTGCAGCCCGACGTGGTCGGCCTGGTCGAAGCAGCAAGCCTCCTGATCAAGGACGGTTTTGAAGTGTTCCCCTATTGCACCGAGGATCTTTCGGTCGCCAACCGCCTGGTCGATGCCGGCTGCAAGGTGGTGATGCCGTGGGCGGCCCCGATCGGCAGCGCCAAGGGCATCACCAACCGGGATGCGCTCAAGCTGATGCGCGAGCGGCTGCCCGATATCACGCTGGTGGTCGACGCCGGCATCGGCGCGCCCTCGCACGCGGCCGAAGCCCTCGAGCTCGGCTATGACGCCGTGCTGCTCAACACCGCGATCGCGAAAGCCGCCGATCCTATCGCCATGGCCAACGCCTTCCGCCTCGGGATCGAGGCCGGCCGCACCGCATACGAAGCCGGGCTGATGAACGCCCGCGATTTCGCCTCTCCTTCCACCCCTGTCGTTGGGACCCCGTTCTGGCATGCCGTATCCTGATCGCAACGCGTATCCTGATCGATTTTATCCCGTCGTCGACAGCCTCGCCTGGGTCGAGCGCCTGAGCAAGCTCGGCGTCGGCACGATCCAGCTGCGCGCAAAGGACCTCAACGACGCCGAGGCGCTGCAGAT
The DNA here is from genome assembly GCF_055807395.1 of Bradyrhizobium sp. Kon10. NCBI lineage: Bacteria > Pseudomonadati > Pseudomonadota > Alphaproteobacteria > Hyphomicrobiales > Nitrobacteraceae > Bradyrhizobium > Bradyrhizobium sp. Kon10. The sequence continues at coordinate 176,536 of NZ_JBVVOZ010000003.1, forward strand.
CGTCACCGACGCGCTGGAGATCACCAAGGGCACGCCGGCAAAACTCGTGGTGAACGACTATTGGCGCGCGGCGATCGTCGCCGGCGCAAAGTACCTGCATCTCGGCCAGGAGGATCTCGCCGACGCCGACCTCAAGGCCATCCGCGACGCCGGCCTGTCGCTCGGCATCTCCACCCATGACGACACCGAGCTTGAGACGGCGCTCGCAGCCCGGCCCGACTACGTCGCGCTCGGCCCGATCTTTTTCACCACGCTCAAGTCGATGCGCTTCGAGCCGCAGGGCGTCCCGAAGATCACGCAATGGAAGAGCCGCATCGGCCCCATCCCGCTGGTCGCGATCGGCGGCATCAAATTCGAGCACGCCGCGGAGATCTTCGCCGCGGGCGCGGATTCCATCGCCGTCGTCAGCGATGTGACGCAAAACGCCGATCCGGATGCGCGGGTGCGGCAATGGCTCGGCCTATCCGCGGAGGCCGCGTGATGCACGCTATCGCCACACACTCCGCCGTCATCGCCCGGCTTGACCGGGCGATCCAGTACGCCGCGGCCTCTCCGTATCTCACGACAGCCTCTGGAATACTGGATCCCCGCCTTCGCGGGGATGACAGCGGAATTTGTCTCTCGCGCAGCGACGCCAACGAACTGAATTAAGGAGGATCCCCATGAACATCCGCTCCAATCCCGACAAGACCATCCCCGCCGTCACCACCGGCCCGCTGCCCTCCTCGCGAAAGATCTTCGCGTCCCCTGACGCCGCGCCCGATTTGCGCGTGCCGTTGCGCGAGATCATGCTGTCCGAAGGCGCGGGCGAGCCGAACCTGCCGGTGTACGACACCTCCGGCCCCTACACCGACCCGTCCGTCACCATCGACGTCAACGCAGGGCTCGCGCGCAACCGCAAATCATGGGTGCTGGAGCGCGGCGGCGTCGAGGAATATGCGGGCCGCCAGATCAAGCCGGAGGACAATGGCAGCCTCTCCACCGACAAGGCCGCGCGTGCCTTCTCGGCCTATCACCAGCCGCTGCGCGGCCTCGACGGCCACAAGATCACTCAGCTCGAATTCGCCCGCGCCGGCATCATCACCAAGGAGATGATCTACGTCGCCGAGCGCGAAAACCTCGGCCGCAAGCAGCAGCTCGAGCGCGCGGAAGCAGCGCTTGCCGACGGCGAAAGCTTTGGCGCTTCCGTGCCGGCCTTCATCACCCCGGAATTCGTGCGCTCCGAGATCGCGCGCGGCCGCGCCATCATCCCCTGCAACATCAACCACTCAGAACTCGAGCCGATGATCATCGGCCGCAACTTCCTCACGAAAATCAACGCCAATATCGGCAACTCGGCGGTGACGTCGTCGGTCGAGGAAGAGGTCGAGAAGATGGTGTGGGCGATCCGCTGGGGCGCCGACACCGTGATGGACCTCTCCACCGGCCGCAACATCCACACCACCCGCGAATGGATCTTGCGCAACGCGCCGGTGCCGATCGGCACCGTTCCGATCTATCAGGCGCTGGAGAAGTGCAACGGCGATCCGGTGCAGCTGACCTGGGAGCTCTACAAGGACACCTTGATCGAGCAGTGCGAGCAGGGCGTCGACTATTTCACCATTCACGCCGGCGTGCGCCTGCAATACATCCACCTCACCGCCAACCGCGTCACCGGCATCGTCAGCCGCGGCGGCTCGATCATGGCCAAGTGGTGCCTGGCGCACCACAAGGAGAGCTTCCTCTATACCCATTTCGACGAGATCTGCGACCTCATGCGCAAATATGACGTCTCGTTCTCGCTCGGCGACGGCCTGCGCCCGGGCTCGATTGCGGATGCCAACGACCGCGCCCAGTTTGCCGAGCTGGAGACACTCGGCGAGCTCACCAAGATCGCGTGGGACAAGGGCTGCCAGGTCATGATTGAAGGCCCCGGCCACGTGCCGATGCACAAGATCAAGATCAACATGGACAAGCAGCTCAAGGAGTGCGGCGAAGCGCCGTTCTACACCCTCGGGCCCCTGACCACCGACATCGCGCCGGGCTACGACCACATCACCTCGGGCATTGGTGCCGCCATGATCGGCTGGTTCGGCTGCGCCATGCTCTGCTACGTCACGCCGAAGGAGCATCTGGGTCTCCCCGACCGCAACGACGTCAAGGTCGGCGTCATCACCTACAAGATCGCCGCGCACGCGTCCGATCTCGCCAAGGGCCATCCGGCAGCCCAACTGCGCGACGATGCGCTGTCCCGCGCGCGGTTCGACTTCCGCTGGAGCGACCAGTTCAACCTCGGCCTCGACCCCGACACCGCGAAGAACTTCCACGACGAGACCCTGCCCAAGGAAGCCCACAAGGTCGCCCATTTCTGCTCGATGTGCGGCCCGAAGTTCTGCTCGATGAAGATCACCCAGGACGTCCGGGATTATGCGGCAACGCTGAACGATCCGGCGGCGGTCGGCATGTCGATGAGCGGCACGGCTGAGGACGGCATGGCCAGGATGAGCGCGAAGTTCAAGGAGATGGGCTCAAGCGTTTATCTGGATGCGGAGAAGGTGAAGGAGAGTAATCGGGTGTTGTGAGGGCAACCTAATTCTGTCAGCGTGGGCTTCGGCCCGGTCGCATTTGAGGGGGCGAAGCAAGGCTTCGCCCCCTTATACGTTTGGCGCATTTACAAGTAACTACCTGTAGTAGAGCTTTACCCGCCTTCTCATTTTGTTCAGTCATTCCACGAGAATTTATATGCCTTGGTCCGATGGGCTCGTCGCCGGAACCCCCGCGCACAGCATTGCCTCATCTGCGAATGCTCGCATTCGGGTTGTCGCTGGACCGGGCACCGGAAAATCATTCGCAATGAAGCGTCGCGTCGCCCGCCTCCTAGAGGCAGGGGTCGATCCGACTACTATACTTCCTGTAACGTTCACTCGCGTAGCTGCGGAGGACCTACATCGCGAGCTAGTCGGAATGAATGTTCCTGGATGTGATGAGTTGAACGGGGTCACTCTTCACAGCCTTTCGCTGAAGATTCTGATGAGGAATCACGTCTTGCAGGCGACTGGCCGAACTGCCCGCCCGCTTAATGAATTTGAAATCGCCCCGCTTGTCAGCGACTTGATGCAGGCCCATGGCGGCAAAAGAGGCGTCGAGCGTCTTAGAATGGCGTACGAGGCCGCATGGGCCCGACTGCAACACGAACAACCTGGGTATGTCCAGTCTCCGGCGGACGCGGCCTTTACAACCGACCTCCGGTCTTGGCTGCTGTTTCATGAGGCGATGTTGATCGGGGAGGTAATTCCTCAACTTTACGAGTATTTGAGGTCAAATCCCGCAGCCCCCGAGCGCACTGAGTTCAATCACATTCTAGTCGATGAATTCCAAGATCTGAACAAGGCGGAACAAGGCGTTCTTCATTTGCTATCGAACAACGCGGACGTTTGTATCGTCGGTGACGACGATCAATCGATATACAGTTTCAAACACGCTCACCCAGAAGGCATCCGAGATTGGATTACAATTAACGCAAACGCGGACGACCTCCAGCTAAGCGAATGTCGCCGATGTCCCACAACCGTGGTGCACATGGCAAATAGCCTTAAGCGCGGACACATTGGTGACTTTCAGCCTATCGAGATGCCCCTCCACCGCCTCCCCGACCAGCTCCGCCCCGACCTCCGCCTCGTCTTCGTCGGCACCGCCGCCAGCACCCGCTCGGCCGAGCTCGGGCACTATTACGCCCATCCCGGCAACCGCTTCTGGGGCGCGATCCATGAAGCCGGGATCACGCCGCGGCGTTATCAGCCGGGCGAGTTCGCCGCGCTGATCGAGCTCGGGATCGGATTCACCGATCTCTCCAAGTCCGGCGCCGGGATGGATCACCAGATCGCGGCGGAGACGATCGACGTGGCGGGGTTCAGGGCCAAAATCGAAAAGTATCGGCCGAGGACGATTGCGTTCACGAGCAAGAAGGCTGCGAGCTTGTTTTACGGCAGGCCGTCAGCTGCGATTTCGCTGGAGCGGCAACCGCGCGATGCGAGCTTGCCGGAGATATTCGTGCTGCCATCGCCGTCGGGTGCTGCGTCCGGCCATTGGACGATCGAGCCGTGGCGGGAGCTTGCGAAGTGGATCGCGTCGTAGTGTGAGTTAACGATAGCGCGCCCAGTCGTCGTCCCGGCGAAGGCCGGGACCCATAGCCCCAGGCAGCGGTTTGGCGAAGACTCATCGTTCCGTACTTCTACCGGCCGCAACCGATACATCACGCGGTATGGTCCTGGCTTTCGCCAGGACGACACCGAGGAATTGACTCGCGGTCTCACTCAAATACGCAGTTTCGTAGGGTGGGCAAAGGCGCTCTTGCGCCGTGCCCACCATCTCGCCGCGAAACCGGAAGGACGGTGGGCACGGCGCGCGAAGGGCGCGCCTTTGCCCACCCTACGGCACCGTCGGCCACTCATCCCGCATACGCCCGATCCAACTCCGCAATCACGATCTTCCTCATCCCCATCATCGCCTGCATGACACGGTTCGCCCTGGTGCGGTCCGCGTCGCCGAGATAGCGGCCGAGCGCTGATGGGATCACCTGCCAGGACAGGCCGAACTTGTCCTTGAGCCAGCCGCATTTGGATTCCGCGCCGCCGTCGGCGGTCAGCGCTTTCCAAAAATAATCCACCTCGACTTGCGTCTCCACGCTGATGAAGAACGACACCGCCTCGTTGAAGCGGTACATCGGCCCGCCATTGAGCGCGTTGAAGCGCTGGCCTTCGAGTTCGAACACCGCCATGAAATCGCTGACGCTCTCCACCTTGGCATTGGGAAACACCGATTTGTAGAAGGCGACGGCTTCGGGGACGTTGTTGTCGAACCAGAGAAACGGCGTGATGGAGGTCATGGGCGGATATCCCGGGATGTGAAACGAGACGCGCCCGACACGAGCGGCCGCTCGAAGGACGAACGGGCGAGCGGCGATCCGACAGAGGGGGTCGCATTTTTCGCAAGGATCGGCCCATTCGGTGAGACCCACCCGGATTGTCGCGCAGACCAGGCTCCAGATCGCCCCCAATCGCCCGCTGATCGAACGACCCCGCGCACCAAGGTCATCGCTGTTGCAAGCCCGGCGCGGGAGCGATAACAACTTTGGGTGGAACAGCCGGGCGCAACCGGCATGATCTTTCCGGAAAACCGCGTCACACTTTGCGCCAGCGCGGCCCTTCGGGTCCGGATCATGCGCGTAAGGGAGCAACCATGCTGACCCTCTATTCCTACCCGGAACTGTTCGGCGTCCCCGACAACAATGGCTACGGCCTCAAGGTCTATGCCTTCCTGAAGCTCGCGCGCATGCCCTTCGTGCACGAGCATGTGTTCGATGCCTCGGCCGCGCCGCGCGGGCAGTTGCCCTATATCGTCGACGACGGCGAGACCATCGGCGACAGCGAGACGATCATCGCGCACGCGATCGCGAAATATCATCTCACCATCGATGCCGCGCTGTCACCCGAGCAGCGCCGCACCAATCATCTCGTCACCCGCATGCTGGATGATCTCTACTGGGTGATGTCGTATTCGCGCTGGAAGGACGAGCGCTATTATCCCGCGTTCCGCGACGGCTTCATCGCGCAGCATCCGCAGATCGACGCTGCCGGCTTCGAGAAGGCCAAGGCCTACAATGCGCAGCGTTATCAGTTCCAGGGTATCGGCCGCTACACGCCGGAACAGGCCTACGCGCGGGGGCTTGCCGATTTGCAGGTGCTGGCCGAGATCGTGCCCGCGGCGGCCTTCGTGCACGGCGAGCGGCCGACCAGCTGTGATGCCGGCATCTACGGCTTCATCGCGAATATCCATTACTTTCCGATCCCGACGCCGCTGAAAGCGTTTGTCGAGGCGCACAAGAATCTGGTCGCACATTGCGATCGGATTCATGCGATGGTGAGCGCGTAATCCGCAGGTCTCGTAGGGTGGGCAAAGCGAAGCGTGCCCACCAACTTTTCGTATGCCGCTTGCACCATGGTGGGCACGGCGCTTGCGCGCCTTTGCCCACCCTACGGCACCGAGTCCTCCGGCACCCGCCCCTACCGCATCGTGATCGCAAGCCCGCTCAGATCCGCGTTCGCCATCAAGCCGACCTGCGTGCCGCTCAGCTCCAGCACCGCGCCCTTCTGGTTGGTCAGCACGATGGCGCGGGCGCCGCGGCCGACCGCAAGGCCGGCACCGGCGGCGCCGTAGACGCCGGCGACATCCGAGGGACGGTTGATGTTGGAGACGCGGCCGCGCAGCACGGTCTTGGAGCCGCCGAACACGAGGCCGTAATCGAGCCCGCCGGTGGAGAGCGAATAGGAGCGGCCGCGGAAGCTGAGCACGCCGCCGCCGCCCGAGCCGCCGATGATCCAGCCGGCCTTGTAGATCGTCAGCACCACCGTGCCGCCGTCGGCGCGCGCCGCGGTCGAGAGGCCGGCCAGGGCCGCAATGGCAACGAGCGCGGCGCGCAAGGTGGTAGCGATCTTCATGGGGCGTCTCCGGGGGCTATGGTTCAAGGATGAAATCGAATCAGCTGCGGCAAATCTATCCGATCGATCGCGGCGGCAACATGATCGCGCGGGCGCGAGTCGTAGCGCTCGTCATGCCCGGGCTTGTCCCGCCTGCGCGGCCGAAGCCGCTTCGGCGAGGCGAAGGCCCGGGCATCCACGTTCTTGTGTGCCGTGGATCAAGGCGTGGATGCCGGGACAGGCCCGGCCATGACGGTGCGGATGCCTGGTGCGCCACCGAAAATGCCATCGCGATCATGCCATTCTGCTCCTGTTTTGCCCGACGGAGCAAACGAATATTTTGCTTTTCCCGAACTCAGAAAAAGATCAATGATTTCTGCTTGATGTCTACTGTGCATGGGGTTGTTTTCGTATATTTCGTTGGAGCGACCCTGACGGGCCGCTACGCTCAACCAAGCCGGGCTGACATATCCGTGATCGGCCATGGAGCGGCTTGCAAGCTGTGCAATTTTGACGCACCAGTTTCCTTCTCGCATTCCCATCAGGAGATTTTCATGCATCGCGTTCTCGCCCTTTGTGCCGTTGCCGGCATCGCCTCGTCCGCATTTGCCGTGCCGGCCTCGGCGGCAGCCGGCTATTACGTGATCCGCTGGGACAACACCGGCATCTGCCAGGTCTGGAACGAGGACCTGCGCTACAAGCCGTTGCAGTGGGGCGTGTCGACCTACAAGGTCGTCAGCAAACCGCTGCCGACCTTCACCGCGGCCTCCGATCTCCAGATCAAGCTGCGCGCGGAGCGCCGCTGCACGCTCTGAGCAGGCTCACAGCCGATCGAATTCGAGGGCGGGTTGCGCGAGCGGCCCGCCCTTCATCTTGACGACCACGACGGCCGCTCACGCGTCCTTGTGGACGCCTGGGTGGATGAGGATGTCGCGCGCGGCGGCGAGCTCGATGAAGGCTTGCGCGCTGCCGCCCTGGTCGGGATGCTTGCCCTTGGCAGCGCGGCGATAGGCCTGGTTGATATCATCACAGGTCAGTTGCACGGCGAGCGGCAGGCCGAGCATCCTGCGCGCGCGGTCTTCGCTCGACAGCTTCTTCGGCATGACGTTGCGGCGGCCGAAGCGCGGCGCGGTCAGATCGTGGAGGACCTCGAGGATCACGCCGATCCGGCGCTGAGCGGCCAGGATGATGGTGGGATCGTCGTTGATCACGGCCTGGCGCAGCACGGGCAGCGCCTGGTCGGCGGCCTGCCGCAGCGTCGCCTCGGAGCTGACGCGGGCGATCTCGGCCACGAGCCGGCCCGCCTCGGCCCAATCGGCGGCGTCGGCCGACCGCAGGCGCTCCAGCGCCAGTTTCCAGGATTCAACTCGTTCCATCATGCGCGCAACGTTTAGCAATCAACATCAGTATGCCAAGGCCGCCGTTTCCGACCGCTTAATTTCGAGTTAGCCTTTCATGAAACTTCGAAATGAATCCGGGAGGAAATGTCATGGCCTTGCTCGCAGATCACCTCGCCGTCGTTACGGGCGCCGGTTCCGGCATCGGCCGGGCGATCGCGGCCGGCTACGCGCGCGAGGGCGCGCAAGTGGTGCTACTCGACGTCAACCCCGATACGGTCGCGGAGGCAACCCAGGAGATCCGCAAGGCCGGCGGCAAGGCCGAGAGCTTTGCGCTCGACGTCACCAAACGCGACGATTGCTTTGCGCTGGCCAAGCAGGTCGCCGACAAGGTCGGACAGGTCTCCATCCTGGTCAACAATGCCGGCATCACCCGCCGCAATGCCTTCACCGCCGACATCGAGACGGTCGCGAAGGACTGGAACGACATCATCGCGCTCAATCTCAACGGCGTCTTCAACGTGACGCAGGCCTTCCTCGCCCCGTTGCGCGCAGCCAAGGGCCGCATCGTCAATATCGGCTCGATCCAGTCCTTCATGCATCTGCGCACGCCGAGCTCGGCGGCGTATACGACCTCGAAGCACGGCGTGCTCGGCTTCACCAAGGCGCTCGCGGTCGAGCTCGGCAAGGAGGGCGTGCGCGTCAACGCGATCGGGCCGGGCTTCATCGAGACCAACCTCAACGCCAATGTGCGCGCCACCAATCCGGCGCTGGTGCAGGCCTTCGTCGATCACACCCCGCTCGCGCGGGCGGGCAAGCCGGAGGACATCGTCGGCCCCGCGATCTTCCTCGCGTCCGATCTGTCGGCTTACGTCACCGGCACGATCGTGATGGTCGATGGCGGATATCGGACGGTGTGAGCGCGCGGCGCGACGCCCGGCTGCGGGTTGTGCGATCGGCATCGGTCCGCATCGCCATGCATCCTGTGCCAATCGCGGCGGCGCTGCGGCATTCCCAAGGTCAATTGGTGCGAACACCCGGCAATTAACCTTTCATTAACCAAACCCGCCCACCGTAGATCTACGGCTTGGGGGTCGTTTGTTCTCGATCCGCTTCCAACGATGGAAGCGGGCGTTGATCGGGGAGTATGTTGATGACCACTGTTCATGTCGCGGTGCCCGACCAGGGCGCGCAATTCCTTGCCCCTCACCAGATCGTTCCGCTGCTGATCGGCGCGACCGTCGACGAGGTCGAGCGCGAGCTCGTGCTCCAGACGCTCGCGCGCTGCGACGGCAACCGTACGCGCGCATCGCGCGTGCTCGGCCTGTCGGTGCGCACGCTGCGCAACAAGATCAGGATCTATGCTGCCTCCGGCATCGACGTGCCCGCCTATCACGATTGACGCGCGAGGCCGCGTGCCGCAGCGCCGATTGATGTTGATCACGCCCCGCGGCATGCGCGGGCGGAATTGCTGCTGTCGTCAAACGCCGCTAAGTAGCTTGCGTCCGTAAAGGGAGCAGTGGCGTGGCAGACGATCAGGGACGGCAGGGACCTCCGGGTCCGCGCGGGCGGCAGGGCGAGCCGGGACGGCCGGGGCCGCAGGGTCACCCGGGCAAGCGCGGGCCGGACGGCACGCGCGGCAAGCCCGGACCGCAGGGCAAGCCTGGGCCGGCCGGAAAGGCCGGAGCGCAGGGCAAGGCCGGTCCGCCGGGCGAGGCCGGCCCGCGCGGACCTGCCGGACCGCAGGGCCCCGCCGGGATGCAAGGTCCCGCCGGTCCACAAGGCCCGCGCGGCGAGGCCGGTCCGCCCGGCCAATTGCCCTCGATCGAGCAAGTGCTGCCCTGGCTCGATCAGCTGTTCGACGCCTGGGACGAACGCCGCCGCCAGCGCGAGCAGGAAGCCGCCGAGCGCGCCGCGCTCGAGGCCGCCGTGCATGAGACCGACGAGGCGATCGTCGATGACGACGGCGACGAGAGCGAAGGCGATGAGCACAGGAAAAAGAAGAAAAAGAAAAAGCACGGCCAGAAGGAGTAGCGGTTAGTTCGCCTGATCGTCGCGCCGCGGTAGCATGCCCATGCGCTCGAACTGCCAGCGCATGGCGCGGTACCAGAGATAGCCGACCGCCGCGCCGCACAAAGCGAGGATCACTGCGTTCGCGCTCGAGAACGAGCTGCTCCACCACATCATCCACGCCGTCCACAGCAGCGTGAAGACGATGGCACCTGCTTTCAGCGGAAGAAGGGGGCGGCTCATTCTCGTGCTCCGGGTTGTCAAAACCCCGGTGAGCATCATCGCGCGCCAAGACCGCTGTTTCCGTGAGCCGGATCACGGAGCGGATTGTTGCGGAACAGCTAACCGAAGCGCAGCCGCGAACGCTCCTTGGCCTTTTCCGCCTCGATCTCACGGTCGCGCGCCGGGGCACTGGTGTGCAGCGACGTCAGCAGCTTTCGCGCCGCCTCCGACACCTCCGCCACCGCGCGATCGAACGCGGCCTGGTTGGCCTGCGACGGCCTGCTGAAGCCGGATAGCTTCCGCACAAACTGCAGCGCGCTGGCATGGATCTCATGTTCCGTCGCCGGCGGATCGAAGTTGAACAGCGTCCTGATGTTGCGGCACATGCAGTCTCTCCCGATGTTCCCTCAAAGACGATTGGCTGAGGCGAAATTCTACATCCTCCGGGAAGTTCTGCTAAGGTCCGCGTAACGCGGCCGCCGATCACGAGCCGCATGGGGAGAGACACATGAAACCTTCTTGCGCGGTACTGTCGGCCATACTGCTGTCCATTTCAACGTTGGCCACCTCTGTATCGGTCATGGCCGCTGATTATCCTGCACCGAAGCAGGGCGACTGGGTCGCCAAGGACTTCAAATTCCACACCGGCGAGACGATGTCGGAACTGCGGCTGCACTACACCACCGTTGGCGAGCCGAGCGGCCAGCCCGTGTTGGTACTGCATGGATCGGGGGGCTCGGCCGCGAGCATGCTGTCGGCTAGCTTCGCAGGAGAGCTGTTCGGCGCCGGGACAGCCGCTCGACGCCTCCAAATATTACATCATTATTCCCGACGGCATCGGCCACGGCCGATCGTCAAAACCATCCGACGGGATGAAGACGAGCTTTCCGAAATACGACTATGACGACATGGTCGAGGCGCAATACCGGCTGGTGACGGAAGGTCTCGGCGTCAAGCACCTGCGGCTCGTCATCGGCAATTCGATGGGCGGCATGCACGCCTGGCTATGGGGTGAGAAACATCCGAAGGCCATGGACGCGCTGGTCCCGATGGCCTCGCAGCCGACCGAGATGGCATCGCGCAACTGGATGCTGCGGCGGATCATGCTCGATACCATCCGCAACGATCCCGATTACAACGGCGGCAACTACACCAGCCAGCCGCGCATGATGAAATACGCAATCACCGCCTACGGCATCGCGAGCATCGGCGGAACGTTGGCCTATCAGTCGCAAGCGCCGACGGCGGCGAAGGCCGACAAGACCGTCGACGAGCGGCTTGCGACCCCGATCACGGCCGATGCCAACGACTTCGTCTACCAGTGGGAGGCTTCGCACGATTACAATGCCGCTGATGGGCTGGAGCAGATCGAGGCGTCGCTGCTGCTCATCAACTCCGCCGACGACGAGCGCAACCCGCCCGAGACCGGCGTCACCGACGCTGCGATGAAACGGGTCAAGAACGGGCATCTTTACCTGATCCCTGCGAGCACCGAAACGCGCGGCCACGGCACCACCGGCAACGCGAAATTCTACAGCGAACAGGTCCGGCAGTTGCTGCAAACTGCGCCGCAGCGCACGATGTAAAGACAGCGCGCGCGCCCTCATATCGCAATGCATCATGTGCGGCGCATATTATTTGAGCATGCAATGCGCTGACGGCTCGGGCTTAATTGGAGCAACGATACGAATCGACACGCGACGCGATCTCGCGCCGTTGGCACGAGACGCGGTGAGGAGGATCGCATGCGCAAGCTTGCGCTGTTCGCCCTGCTAGCCGCAATGCCCGCGCTTGCGAGCGCCGCGCTCGCATTCGACAACGGGCAATATGACAACGTCGCGCCTGACATCCGCGCCTGGTTCAAGAGCGTGATGGCGCCGAACGGCGTACCCTGCTGCGACATTTCCGACGGACACCGCACCGACTACGACGTGCGCAACGGGGCCTATTGGGTGCCGATCGAGGGACAATGGATGGCAGTGCCCGACCGCGCCGTCATCCGCGACCGCGGCAACCCGGTCGGCCAGGCCGTCGTATGGTACGTCCACCACCGCGGCGCCATCATCATCAGCTGTTTCGTGCCGGCCGACGCGGTGTAGGCCCGCTCTACTAGTACGCCTCTACAGGGCCGCGGAATGATATCCTCAACCCTTCAATCAGGGAGACCTTCGTGACCGAGATTTGCGCCGAAGACCTCGCCGCCATCTATCCGAAGCCGACCCCGCGCGTGATCGCGAAGGCGAGGCCCGCGATCGATGCGCATGCGAAGAAATTCATCGAGATGTCGCCGTTCTGCGTGCTCGCGACGTCCGGCGCGGACGGCAGCGTCGACGCTTCGCCGCGCGGCGGCAGCGTTGGCTTCGTCCATGTAGCCGGCCCGAACCGGCTGCTGATGCCCGACCGTTCCGGCAACAACCGGATCGACAGCTTTCGGAACGTCGTCGAAGGCTCCGGCTTCGTGCATCTGTTGTTCTTCGTCCCCGGAATCGACGAGACATTGCGCGTCGGCGGACGCGGCACGCTGTCGGCCAACCCGGATCTGCTCGCCTCGATGGTGGAATTCGGCAAGCCGCCGCGCGCGGTGCTGAGCGTCGACGTCAGCGAAGTCTATTTCCACTGCGGCAAGGCGCTGATGCGCTCGAACCTGTGGTCGACGGAGAGGGTGCAGCGCTCGGTGATGCCAAGCATCGCTGAAGTCATCCACGACCAGACCAGCCTTGGTGAGCCGGAACCGCAGGACGTGGTTGAAGCGCGGTACAAGACGCAGCTTTAGCTATCGCAACGATACAAATTATCGTCCCGGGGCGGGCCGGGACGACGCCGGATGTGTGGGGCCGACGCTTAGTGCGCGTCGCCCTCGAGCCCGCCGACATGCTTCTGGGTGTAGAGCTCGAGGCCGATGCGGCCGATCAGATCGAGCTGGGTCTCGAGGAAGTCGATGTGGTGCTCCTCGTCGCTCATCAGCTTCTCGAACAGGTCGCGCGTGACGTAGTCCTTGACGCCGTGGCAGTAGGTCGCCGCTTCCTGGTAGAGCGCCCGCGCGCTCATCTCGGCGGCGAGATCGCACTCGATGATTTCCTTGACGTTCTGGCCGATGCGCAAGGGATCGAGCACCTGCATGTTCGGGAAGCCGTCGAAGAACAGGATCCGCTCGGTGAGCTTGTCGGCATGCTCCATCTCCTCGATGGATTCCTTGCGCCAGACCTTGGACATGTCTCGCAGGCCCCAATTGTCGAGGAAGCGATAGTGCAGCCAGTACTGGTTGATCGCAGTCAGCTCGTGACGCAGGGCCTTGTTGAGGTAGTCGATGACTTTCGCGTCGCCCTGCATGATTCACTCCAGCTTTTTGCGGTTCGATCCGGCCGGCAACCGAATTTAGAAGGCTTCTAAGACAGTTCAGGAACGGGAGCAACCGGCGAACAGGAACGCAGTCCGGGATAAGCTCAAACGGTGATGCGGAGGGCTATCAGCAGGCCGCGAGCGCGAACTGGGCAGGCTCGGCCGACTCATCATTGGCGGCGACGGTGTTGTTGTGCGGGCAGCCGGAGCAGCAGGATTTGGCGCAGGGGCCGAGCGCTTCGTCGATAATGGTTTTGATGGTGCGGGCGCAGCGGCCGCATTCGGCGCTGCAGCCAAGGCATCCATAGATCTGCTTGGCGTGACGCACGGCGTCGTCGGACTCGGCGACGGCGGCGCGGATGTCGTCATCGCTCAGCACGTTACAGGAACAGACGATCATGGAAAGCAGCAGGCCCTTTGGTGATGCGGCAATATCGATATTTAAGGGACCGGCCGGATGCAAAAGGAAAAACCGGAATTTGAAGCTATTCCAAACTGGCCCGGGAGCAGCCTAGAACGGCTCTAAATTCGAGCGTTGCGCTGGATCAAGATTGAAGCAGCCTAGTCGCCGCCAGCGCCGCCCCCACTGTCGCCGCCGCAATCTCCGCCGCCGCTATCGCCAGTCGAGCAGCTGCTGCCGTCCGTCGAGCTCCCCGAACTGTCGCTGGAAAACCAGCTTCCCGGTGAGAAGCCGTCATTCGTCCTGTCCGAATAGCTGTCGCCACCGCCGCGATCGCCCCCGGCCCCTGCGCGCGAGCGCGGACCCCGGTGCTGCAGATGGGTGATCAGGGCATAGCCGATCACGCCGATCGCCCCAGCCGCGATCAGGGCATTGGTCAGGACGCCGTTCATGATCGTCTCCCAGGCTTGAAAACCGCGATTTCTACCCATTGGTCGCAGCCGGCAATTGTGCCGTTCATTGATCATTCAAGCGAAGTATGGAACCTTGGCCGCAACGGTTCCGTGTTGGTGTGTGAAAGGTCGAGCCCATGAAGAAAACGCTCCTGGCAGTCGCCGCCGTCGTCACCCTGGTCCTGACCGCCGGAACGCCGGCCCATGCCCAGCGCGGTGTCGCCGCTGGCGTCGCCGCCGGCATTATCGGCGGCGCCATCGTCGGCGGCGCACTGGCCTCTCCGTACTATTACGGACCAGGTCCCGGCTATGCATATGGTCCGGGCTACAGCCCGGGCTATTACCCGCCCCGCTATTACGCGCCGGACCCCGGCTACGCCGCCGACGAGTATTACGGCGACGGCTGTGTCTGGCAGAAGCAACGCTTCTGGGACGGCTATGCGTGGCGCGTCCGCCGCGTCCGGGTCTGCGGCTGAGACACGCCGGACCGCTTCAGCCGACCGGTTATCACAGGCGCGCCGTTCATCTCGGGGCCTGAAAAAGACCGCTTTTTCTCGTCACAGCTCCCGGTGCGTTTACTGAGGATTGACCATTTGCGCGCTTCCTAGCTGCAAGACCAATTCCATCAGAGTCTGCGTGAACCTTTGAACCCCGGGCGCTTCTAACAAGGTGCGTCCATCTCTCAGGAGAGCCAAGAGCATGAAGAAGACTTTAGTTGCCGCCCTCACGGTTGCGACGATCGCCGGTTCGCTGGTGACCGCCACTCCGTCCGCGCAGGCCCATGACGGCGTCGGTGTCGGTATCGCTGCCGGCCTGCTCGGCGGCGCGATTATCGGCGGCGCCATCGCGTCGAGCCGTCCGGCCTATGGCGGACCGGTGTATGTGGCCGAGCCCGGCCCGCCGCCCCCGCCCTGCTACTGGCAGCGCCAGCGCTATTGGGATGGTTACGGCTGGACCGTCCGCCCGGTTCGCGTTTGCTACTGATCTGATCGTAACGCGCGCGCAAGCGCCGCGATCGAAGCCCGGCCGAGAGCATCGGCCGGGCTTTTTTCTTTTGCGAGGCTTGTTCAGCGCGCGGCCTGGATCGAATGCAGCACCTCCTCGCTCGGCCAACAGTCGACCTTCAGGCCTGCCGACTTCTGATAGGCGCCGAGCGCTGCGCGCGTCTGCATGCCGGCCTTGCCGTCGATCTTGTCCTTGTAGAGCCCGACGCGCGTCAGCCCGCGCTGCATCGCCTCGACGTCCTTGGTCCGCAATTGCTTCGATGCGGACCATGGCGTCGCGAATGGCAGCGGGCTCGTCATGCGGTCGCTGAGATGGCCGACGAACAGCACGTAGAGATCGGAGAAATTGTATTCCTTGATGACGAAGTAGTTCTTCGTGGTCAGGAACGACGGGCCGTAAATGCCTTCCGGCTGCAATAGCGACGCGGGCTGCGCCTGCTCGGCGGCGCTGAGCTTTTGTCCCCGAACCGGCACGAAGCCGTCGCGCAGCCACTGGCCTATTGGCTTCGTCACTTCCGGCACGCCAATCGTGCAATCGACTCTCGCCGGCGCCTGAACCTCGTAAGCCCAGCGTACGCCGCTCTGCCAGCCCTTGTTGACGAGCTGCTGTGCAGCCGAGGCCAGCGCATCCGGCACCGAATGCCAAATGTCGATGCGGCCATCGCCGTCGAAATCGACACCGTGCTTGTAATATTCGGAGGGCAGGAACTGCGTGAGCCCGGTGGCGCCGGCCCAGGACGAGCGCATCTCCTTGCGCGTCACCACGCCCTCGCCGAGAATCTTCAGTGAGAGAATGAACTCGTTGCGATAGGTGTCCTTGCGCCGGCCGACATAGGCCTGCGTCGCCAGCACGCGCACGAGATCATAAGGCAGCGTGTAGCGGCCGTAATCGGTCTCGCGGCCCCAGATCGCGAGCATGACGGGCGCGGGCACGCCGGAGCTTTTCTCGATCTCGGTGAGCGCTGGCCGATATTTCTGCAACAGCCGCTGGCCCTCGACGGCAAGGCGCGCGACCGAGGCTTCCTTGACGTAATCGGCCGGCACCTGCACGAATTCTGCCTGCGACGGCGCACCGGTCGCGGGCCGTCCCGGCAGGAGCAGGTCGGGCAGCTTGTAGTCGGGCTCGAGCCCGCGCGTCTGCTCATCGAAGGTCGCGCGCGACACGCCGGCCGCCTGCGCCTCCGGCCACAGCGAGGCAATGAATTGCGAGAAGGCGACGTCGGCGGCGCGGGCGGGCGACCAGCCGCAGGTGATTGCAACCACCGTAGCAATGAGCGCCCGTCGCATCATGCCGGCATCACCGCGTCAGCTTCTTGTACTTCACGCGGTGCGGAATGATGCTGTCCTGTCCGAGCCGGCGCATCTTGTCGTTTTCGTAATCCTGGAAATTGCCCTCGAACCATTCGACATGGCTGTCGCCCTCGAAGGCGAGGATATGGGTCGCGATGCGGTCGAGGAACCAGCGATCATGGCTGATGATGACGGCGCAGCCGGCAAAATCTTCCAGCGCCTCTTCAAGCGCGCGCAGCGTGTCGACATCGAGGTCGTTGGTCGGCTCGTCGAGCAGCAACACGTTGGCGCCGGATTTCAGCATCTTGGCGAGATGCACGCGGTTGCGCTCACCGCCGGAGAGCGCGCCAACCTTTTTTTGCTGGTCGGCGCCCTTGAAGTTGAAGGCTGAGCAATAGCCGCGCGAGTTCACTTCCTTCTTGCCGAGCAGGATCAGCTCGTTGCCGCCGGAGATCTCCTCCCACACGTTCTTGCTGCCGTCGAGCGCGTCGCGCGATTGGTCGACATAACCGAGATGCACGGTCTCGCCGACCGTGATGGTGCCCTTGTCCGGCTGTTCCTGCTTGGTGATCATCCTGAACAGCGTGGTCTTGCCGGCGCCGTTGGCGCCGATCACGCCGACGATGCCCCCGGGCGGCAGCTTGAAGGTAAGATCGTCGATCAGCAGGCGATCGCCAAAGCCTTTGCTGAGGCCTTCGAAATCGACCACATTGGCACCAAGCCGCTCGGCGACGGGAATGACGATCTGCGCGGTCTGAGTCTGCTTCTCGCTAGCCTGCTTGAGCAGGTCCTCGTAGCGCTGGTAACGCGCCTTGGACTTGGCCTGCCGCGCCTTCGGCGAAGAGGCGACCCATTCCTGTTCGCGGGCGAGCGTCTTCTGATGCGCGGCGTCCTCGCGGCCTTCCTGCTCCAGCCGCTTCTGCTTCTGCACCAGCCAGGATGAGTAATTGCCCTCGTAGGGAATCCCCTTGCCGCGGTCGAGCTCGAGAATCCAGCCTGTGACGTTGTCGAGGAAGTAGCGATCGTGGGTGACGATCAGGATTGCGCCCGGATAATTGCGCAGATGGCCTTCCAGCCACGACACCGACTCGGCGTCGAGATGGTTGGTCGGCTCGTCCAGCAGCAACAGCTCGGGCTGGTCGAGCAGCAGCTTGCATAGCGCGACGCGGCGGCGCTCACCGCCGGAGAGTTTCGTCACGTCGGCATCGTCGGGCGGACAGCGCAGCGCGTCCATGGCCTGGTCGACCTTGCTGTCGAGATCCCAGAGGCCCTGGGCCTCGATCTCGTCCTGCAGCTTGGTCATTTCGTCGGCGGTTTCCTCGGAATAATTCATCGCCAGCTCATTGTAGCGATCGAGGATGGCCTTCTGCTTGGCGACGCCCAGCATGACGTTCTCGCGCACGGACAAGCTGGCGTCGAGATGCGGTTCCTGTTCGAGATAGCCGACGCGGGCGCCCTGAGCGACCCAGGCCTCGCCGTTGTACTCCTTGTCGAGCCCGGCCATGATCTTGAGCAGTGTCGATTTGCCCGAGCCGTTGACGCCGAGCACGCCGATCTTGGCGTCCGGGTAGAAGCTCAGATTGATGTTGTCGAGCAGCTTGCGCGTCGGATAGCTCTTGGTCAGATCCTTCATGAAATAGATGAACTGGCGCGCCATCGGTCCCGAAAACCTTCGATTTGAGGAAATTTGCTTGCCGCCGATGTAGCGATCCCGCCCCCAAAGGGCAATGTTTTCCCTCCGTTCACCACGGATGAATACGGAACGGACACCATCCGGCCCCCGATCCGGACAATTGAAACCATCTTTTAATAAATCAGGCCAAAGCTCGGTTTCGCGCGGAAACAGCGCCACCCGCTCAGAATGAACGGGGAGCACAGCGAGGCCGATCATGGCTCTGACCGAGACCAATTCCATTGCCGTTCCGGGCGAAGCCGGACGCGCCTCCAGGCTCGTCTCGGAGATCAAGGGCTTCTGGAAGCACTTCTTCGCCACGGCCTTCAACCCCTACCGGCCCGAGCTGCACTACATGCGCGGCCCCGGTCCCGCCTGGCGGGCCAAGCACGGCATGAACGCACCGCTCCGGCTGAAGCCCCGCGACCTCTGACTGTTCCCTCCCTGTCGAATTTTTGAAGAGCTGGGCGGCTTGCGCGCTGGGTGATTGCAAGCAACCATGGCCGGGTTCCGACGACGGCGTTCCCGCTTGCGCCGTCCCCTCTCGCCATGGATGAACGCCGATGACGCGGCTGCGCTGTGCAGTTCTCGACGACTATTTCAATCTCGCGCTGAACGTCGCGGACTGGCCAAAGCTCGCCGACCGCCTCGACGTCACCGTCTTCAGCCATCCCTTTGCCTCGGAGCAAGCCGCCGCCAGCGCGCTGGCCGACTTCGACATCGTTTGCGCCATGCGCGAGCGCACCGCCTTCCCGAAGAGCCTGTTCGCGGCCCTCCCGAAGCTGAAGCTGCTGCTGACCTCCGGCATGCGCAACGCCTCGATCGACATGGAGGCCGCGAAGGCGCGCAATGTGGCGATCGGCGGCACGCAATATTCGCGCGACCCCACCGCCCCGCTCGCCATGGGCCTGATCCTGGAACTGACCCGCGGCATCGGCCGCGAAAATGCGCGCATGCATGCCGGCGAGCCCTGGCAGAGCTTTGCCGGCGTTGAGATCGAAGGCCGCACCCTCGGGATCGTCGGGCTCGGCAAGCTCGGCAGCAAGATGGCGGCCATCGCGAAAGCGTTCGGCATGAATGTGATCGCCTGGAGCCCGAACCTGACGCCGGAGAAGTGCAAGGAGGCCGGTGTCGGTTACGCCAGCAAGGAGGACTTGTTCGCCAACGCCGACATCGTCACCATCCACGTGGTGCTGAGCGAACGTTCGCGGGGCCTGGTCGGCCGCGACGATCTCGCGCGGATGAAGCCGACGGCCTTCCTGATCAACACCGCGCGCGGGCCGATCGTGGACGAGCAGGCGCTGCTCGAGGCGTTGCGGCAGAAGAAGATCGCGGGCGCCGGCATCGACGTGTTCTCGGTCGAGCCGCTGCCCACTGATCATCCGTTCCGCAAGCTCGACAATCTGGTGCTGACCCCGCATCTCGGCTACGCGACCGAGGATGGGTTGCGCATGCATTACGGCCAGATGGTCGAGGCGATCGACGCCTGGACCAACGGCGGCGAGCTGCCGCGGCGGCTCGCCTGAGGCCTCAGGCGGCCGAGCGCTGGCTGGCGGGCTGGCTTGCCGCATCGGCAAAGCCATCACGCCAGGAAGCATGCGCCGGCAGCCAGCCGAGCTCGCGCTTGGCCTTGGCGTTGGATGCTCCGCGCACCTCCGTCATCATCGCAACCATATGCTCACCCGCAAGCAGGCGCGCGAGCCAGGCGGGGATATGGCGCGGCGGCTTGGCACCGAGCAGTTCGGCCAGCGCAGGCAGCCAATCCTTCACCTGCGCCGGATGATCGTCGACGATGTTGTAGATGCTGCCCGCGCGTCCGCGTTCAACCGCGGCAAGCGTGGCAGAGGCGGCATCTTCGGTGTGAATGAACGACCACGTTCCGCCACCATCGCCGATCACCGGTACACGCCGGTGGCGCAGCTGATCGATCATGGCCGGCGAGAGCGTGCCGGTCTCAGGTCCATAGAAGAATCCATAGCGCAGCACGATGCCCTCCGGCATCGTGGATGCGGTGACGCTTCGCTCCAGGTACCGGATCGCCTCGAGCGTGCGTCGCAGCTCTTGCGGCGGATGCAGGTCGAGTTCATCGGTCTCGGTCTTCACCGCTCCGCCGGTGCGACTGAAAGTCCAGCCGCAGAAGCTTTGCGCGATGAAGCGCCTGGCGCCCGCTTCGCGTGCGGCGGCGAGCAGAATATCGGTTCCGCGCGTGCGGAGTTCGTTGGTCCGCGCGAAAGCCCGATCGAAATGACGCAGATCGGTGGCGGCTGCGAGATCCGTCATCTGATGGATGACGATTTCGGGCTTTGCCGCAATGACCGCAGCGCGCATGCTATCGGCATCGAGGCCATCGGCGACGACCGGCTCCGCACCCAATCGACGTACGACGTCTCTTTTTGCCTCACTCCGTGTCGTGCCAGTCACGGAATGGCCCGCGGCGACCAGCGCCGGAACCAGATATTGCCCGACCGCGCCGGTCGCGCCCGCAACAAGGATGCGCATCGTGTGCTCCTCAATTCGTTGCAATCCTCCCGGACGTAGTCGAGGTGTGGAGCGGTTCAAGTGAGACCTGCGCGCAAGTGAGACATGCGCGTCAAATGACAACGGCGCGTGACCGAGGTGCACGCGCCGTCATCAGATCAATTCTTGCGAGCCGGTTCAGCGCACCGTGACTGGCGCCGGCAGCGGCGGCACCACGGTCGGCTGGGTGCCCGGGACCGGACCGGCCTGGGCGGCCATCGGAGCGGGACCAGCGGCACCGGGCATCGGCGCGGCGGACGCGGTCGCCGTTCCCGGCGGCGGGCCACCCGGCATCACCACCACGCGGGTGCCGACCTTGACCCGATCGAACAGGTCCGAGACGTCCTCATTCAGCATGCCGATGCAGCCGGAGGAGACGAACTTGCCGATGGTCGAGGGCTGGTTGGTGCCGTGGATGCGGTACACGGTTGAGCCGAGATACATCGCGCGGGCGCCAAGCGGATTGCCGGGGCCTCCCGCCATGAAGCGCGGCAGATAGGGTTGGCGCTCGATCATTTCCGCCGGCGGATGCCAATCGGGCCACTCCGCCTTGCGGGTGATCTTCTGCACGCCGGTCCAGGTGAAACCATCGCGGCCGACGCGAACGCCGTAACGGATCGCCCGGCCATTGCCGAGCACGTAATAGAGATAGGTGTTCGGGGTATCGACGATCAGCGTTCCGGCCGGTTCCTTGGTTGCCAGCGAGACTTCCTGGCGGCGCAGGTTCGGCGGCAGCTGCGCGGGGGCGGCGTCGGGCTGCTCCTCGGGCGGCAACGAGGCGATCGACATCGGACGGCCATCGGCGCCCATGGCGGGCTGCTGCGAGACCGTTCCGGTCTCGCCCGGACCACTGACTGCCTCCGGCGGACGCAGGCCATCGCTGCCGGGCGCCTGACCCGGACGGTCGGCATAGATCACGGCCGGCGGACCGGCGGGACGACCGTAGCGGGGATCATCGGGCGACATCACCGGGCCTTGCGGCGGGGCGGCGGAATAGACCGGCGGAGCGCCAGCCGGACGACCATAACGCGGATCATCCGGCGACATCACCGGGCCCTGCGGCGGGGCAGCGGAATAGACCGGCGGAGCGCCGGCCGGGCGTGCGTAGCGCGGATCGTCGGCCGGGCCGGGCGGCGGCAGCGACGCCTGCGGCATCGCGCCGTCGTCATCTTCCAGCGCGTCGAAATTGGGCGTGCGGTCGCCGGGGCGATATTCGGCCGGGGCACTGTAGCTTGGCGCCTGCTGCACCGGATAGGACTGGGCGTGCACGAGCGAGGTTCCCGCCGCAGCGACTGTTGCGGCAGCGCATATCGTCAGAAAATGTTTGATCATCATCGCTCTTGTATGGTCCCCAGGCCCTATCGGACCGCTGACGGCCAGATGACCGAAGATAGCGGCACATTCAAGACATGACAGGCCGAATTGCGCCGATTTGGCGATTTGTGATGTCAGCGCACACCGTTGCTCCGTTGCATCACGGGGCGAAAATCGCAATTCGCCGTAAATTGCCGGAGTCCTCGACCGTGAATTTTAGGGAGCGGCGCGGAGACGTTGCGATATGGTCGAATCAGCCTGATTCGCCATCGATTTGAGCTCCGGATTTCCGCTTGGCGAATGCGGCGATCAGTACCGTCACCGCGTTCAGATGGCTCATGGGCCCTGGCCACACCCCGCCGGGGCGGAAATTCGTAATCCGTCAATGCTTCCCGGCTTTCGCTTCCTGCTTGCCGCGATCCTGCTGTCAGCCTCCATCCTGGTGTTCGGCTTAGGGGCCGCCGCGCTGCTGCGGGCGACCCATGAGCAATATGTCAGCAACCCGTCCTGGCGGAACGGGCCGCAGGAGCAGGTGTTCGCGCAGGCTCCCGAGCCGGCCCAGCCTGTGCTCGCCGCCCTGCGCGTGGAGCAGGTCGCGCCGGCCGCCGATGACGCCACGCCTGCGATGCGGGACCAGGTCCCGAGCATCGGGATGCCCGCGGTCGAGACCGCGCCCGAGCAGATGGCCGCCGTGACCCTCGATGGCAACGTCCAGCCTGAGCCTCGGGTCGCAGCTCTCGGGGCTGCTGTAGAAGCGGCGCCGCCCGCCACCGAAGCACCAGCCCCCGAGCCAGCCAAGAGCGAGCCGGCCCAGAGCGAGGCTGCGGCTTCCGCGCCCGCCGACACACTCACCCCCGCCGACACGACGGCTTCCATCGCCACGATGACGCCGGCACCGGCAGCCATCGCCTCCGAACTGCCGCGCAGCGCGACAGCGCTGCCGGCATCGCGCGTCGCCGACATCGCAGCGGCCAGGATGGCTGCGCTGAACGAGCTCGCGCCGGCCAAGACCCTTACGCCGAAGGCCAAAGCCGCCGGGACGACGCCCGAGAGCAAGCCGCGTGCGCACAAGCCGAAGAAGCGTCACCGCATCGTGCGGCGCCCGCCGCCTCCGCCGGTACAGCAGGCACTTGATCCCTTCACGCAACAGCCGACGCTCGCCGCGGCGGCGACGACGCGCAAGCGTCAATAGGGTTTACGCCGGCCCGGTTGCGATTTGCGGGCCTTTTTCCTGGCCCCATTCCGACCACGAGCCGTCGTAAAGCGCGGTGTCGGTGATACCCAGTCGATAGAGCGCGAGCGTCAGCACGCCGGCCGAGACGCCGGAGCCGCAGCTGGTCACGATCGGCGCGTCGAGCTTCACGCCTGCGCTCGTGAAGGCGGCGCGCAGATCGTCGAGCGGCTTCATCACCCCGGTGTCGGCATCGAACAGCTGATTGTAAGGCACGTTGCGCGCGCCGGGGATGTGGCCGGAGCGGATGCCCGCGCGCGGCTCGGGCGCGCGGCCTTCAAAGCGGTCGGCGGCGCGCGCGTCGATCACCTGCTCGGCGCGGCTTTCGAGATTGGCGATCAGCTGCTGCATGCTGCGGACGCGCTTTGAATCGTAGCTCGCCTTGAACGTCGCAGGCTTTGGCTTCACCTCGCCACTCGCGAGCGGACGTCCCTCGGCACGCCACTTCTTCAACCCGCCATTGAGGATTCGCACGTTGTCGTGCGCGAAGGCCAGGAACATCCACCATGCGCGGGGTGCTGCGACCCAGCCGCCGGCATCATAGAGCACGACGGTGTCGGCATTCGAGATGCCGAGTTGGCCTGTGTCACGGCCGAATTGCTCGGCGCTCGGATACATGTGCGGCAGCGGATTGGAATGATCCGACACCGCATCGACGTCGAAGAACACGGCACCCGGCAGATGCGCGGCGAGATAGTCGTCCTTCGGCAGCGGCAGCACGCCCGGCAGCTTGAAGGTGGCGTCGAGCACTTTGACGTTAGCGTCGTTGATGTGGGCGGCGAGCCATTCGGTGGAGACGAGGGGATCGGTGGTCATGCGAGGTCTTTCTTGTCATTCCGGGACGAGCGCAACGTGAGCGAGGTTGAAGCAGCGCGCATCCAACTCCGCTGTCATCGCCCGGCCAGTGCGCAATTGCGCACTAGGAGCGGGCGATCCAGTATTCCAGAGGCGATTGTGATTGAGCCGAGAGGCCGCGGCGTACTGGATTCCCCGCTTTCGCGGGGAATGACGCCGGAGATTGGAGCGGCAGCGCAGCACCCTCACCCCTTCTTCTTCGGCTCCCATTGCTCGACTGGCCCGCCGGCATCGCGCCAGGCGGCGTAGCCGCCGGCGATGTGGGCGACGGGTTTCAGGCCCATGTCCTGCGCGGTCTTGGCGGCGAGTGCCGAGCGCAGGCCGCCGGCGCAGTGGAACACGAACTTCTTGTCCTGCTGAAACACCGGCTTGGCATACGGGCTCTGCGGATCGATCCAGAATTCGAGCATGCCGCGGGTGCAGGCGAACGCGCCGGGGATGCGGCCGTCGCGCTCGATCTCGCGGGGATCGCGGATGTCGACAATGACGACGTCGCCGTTCTTCGATATCTCGATCGCGTCCTTGGCGGTGAGCGTCTCGATCTCGGCATTGGCCTCGTCGATCAGCGCCTTGATGCCGCGGCTGATGTTTTGGGGCATGTAGTTCTCCCTCTTGTTGTCATTTCGGGGCGCGCGGAGCGCGAACCCGGAATCTATTTCTCGGCTGATCTTGCGGCCTAATGGATTCCGGGTTCGATGCTTCGCATCGCCCCGGAATGACGGCGCGAGTCAGTGCGTCAATTCCTTCATCGCACCCTCCAACCCCTCGATCGTGATCGGGTACATGCGGTTGGCGAAGATGCGTTTGATGATGGTGGTGGATTCCGAATAGTCCCAGTGCTTCTGGGCGACCGGATTGAGCCACACCGAATGCGGATAGGTGCGGATGATGCGATCGAGCCAGACCGAGCCGGGCTCCTCGTTGACGTGCTCGACCGAGCCGCCGGGCACCATGATCTCGTACGGCGACATCGAGGCGTCGCCGACGAACACGACCTTGTAGTCGTGCGGGTATTTGTGCAGCACGTCCCAGGTCGGCGTGCGGTCGGTGAAGCGGCGCTTGTTCTGCTTCCACACGCCTTCATAGAGGCAGTTGTGGAAGTAGAAATACTCCATGTGCTTGAACTCGGTCTTCGCCGCCGAGAACAATTCCTCGACCTGCTCGATATGCGAATCCATCGAGCCCCCGATGTCGAAGAACACCAGCAGCTTTACCGCGTTGCGCCGTTCAGGGCGCATGTGAACGTCGAGATAGCCGTGATTGGCGGTCTCGCGAATGGTGGTGTCGAGATCGAGCTCGTCCGGCGCGCCGGTGCGCGCGAATTTGCGCAGGCGCCGCAGCGCCACCTTGATGTTGCGGATGCCGAGCTCGACATTGCCGTCGAGATCCTTGAACTCGCGCTTGTCCCACACCTTCACGGCGCGATTGTTGCGGTTCTTCTCCTGGCCGATGCGGACCCCTTCGGGATTGTAGCCGTGGGCGCCGAACGGCGAGGTGCCGGCCGTGCCGATCCATTTCGAGCCGCCTTGGTGCCGGCCCTTCTGCTCCTCGAGCCGCTTTTTCAGGGTCTCCATGAGCTTGTCCCAGCCCATGGCCTCGATCTGCTTCTTCTCTTCCTCGGAGAGGTATTTCTCGGCGAGCTTCTTCAGCCACTCCTCGGGGATCTCCGCCTTTTCCATGGCGTCGAGCAGGCTTTCCAGCCCCTTGAACACCGTGCCGAAGACGCGGTCGAACTTGTCGAGGTTGCGCTCGTCCTTCACCAGCGAGGTGCGCGACAGATAGTAGAAATTCTCGACCGAATAGTCCGACAGATCAGCGTCGAGCGCCTCCATCAGCGTGAGGTATTCGCGCAGCGTCACGGGGACCTGCGCATCGCGCAGAGAGGTGAAGAATTGCAGGAACATGGATGACAGATTGCCCGTCGGATGACGGACGTCAAGGGGCGGAGATGCCGCTTGCGCGCTGGACCGGGAGGCTTTTTGCTCTAGAATTGGCGCCTCACGGGGTTGTCTTGGGGACGTTTACAATGGGAATTCTCGCAGCACTCATCATTGGTGCGATCGCCGGCTGGCTTGCCGGCAAAATTGTCCACGGCGCGGGATTTGGCCTGCTCGGCAATATCGTGGTGGGCATCATCGGCGCGCTGGTCGCAGGCTGGGTGCTGCCACAGCTTGGCGTCGCGCTGGCCACGGGGACGCTCGGCTCGATCCTGGACGCCACCATCGGCGCGGTGATTGTGCTCGTCATCCTTTCGCTGATAAAACGGGTCTGAAAGCCTGACCGAACCAGGAACGGCCGCCTCGCGCGGCCGTTCCTTTTGTCGGACCGCGACAGCGGCCGACCAACAAGGACGCGCGATGAAATTTACCGGCACCAAGGACTATGTTGCGACCGACGATCTCAAGGTCGCCGTCAACGCCTCGATCGTGCTGGAGCGTCCGCTGCTCATCAAGGGCGAGCCCGGCACCGGCAAGACGGTGCTGGCTGAGGAAGTGGCGAAGGCGCTGAACGCGCCGCTGCTGACCTGGCACATCAAGTCCACCACCAAGGCGCAGCAGGGCCTCTACGAATATGACGCGGTGTCGCGCCTGCGCGACAGCCAGCTCGGCGATGCGCGTGTGTCCGACATCAAGAACTACATCAAGCGCGGCAAGCTCTGGGACGCCTTCGCCGCCGAGCAGCGTCCGGTGCTCTTGATCGACGAGATCGACAAAGCCGACATCGAATTCCCGAACGATTTGCTGCTCGAACTCGATCGCATGGAATTCCATGTCTACGAGACCGGCGAGACCATCAAGGCCAAGCAGCGCCCGATCATGATGATCACCTCCAACAACGAGAAGGAGCTGCCGGACGCCTTCCTGCGCCGCTGCTTCTTCCACTACATCAAGTTCCCCGACGCCGACACCATGGGCCGCATCGTCGACGTCCACTTCCCCGGCATCAAGAAGCGCCTGGTGGAGGAAGCCCTGCGCATCTTCTTCGAGGTGCGCGAAGTCCCCGGCCTGAAGAAGAAGCCATCGACCTCCGAGCTGCTCGACTGGCTGAAGCTGCTGCTCAACGAAGACATGAGCGTGGAGCAGCTCCGCGAACGCGACCCGCGCAAGCTGATCCCGCCGCTGCACGGCGCGCTGCTCAAGAACGAGCAGGACGTGCATCTGTTCGAGCGGCTGGCGTTTTTGAGCCGGCGGGAAGTTTAGAGTCACTGCCTTCCTGCGTCGGCGCGCTGCCGCCGCTCCGATCACCGCCGTCATTCCCCGCGAAAGCGGGGAATCCAGTACGCCGCGGCCTCTCGGTTCAATCACAACCGCCTCTGGAATACTGGATCGCCCGCCTTCGCGGGCGATGACGGTGAGAGTATGGTGCGAGCCTCCCTCCACCTCGTCATTGCGAGCGCAGCGAAGCAATCCAGAGTCTTTCCGTGGAGGGACTCTGGATTGCTTCGCTGCGCTCGCAATGACGGAGCAAGGGGCAACTGCATCAATCACCAACTTGCATTTCAGTCGCAGACACGCCTTCGCATCCTCGCGGCGCATTCCGCCCGAGCTATGCTCTCTCCTTCACACCCCCCAAAAAAGAGGGCGCAGGGAAGGCCGGGTGCCGGCTGGCACCCACGGTCCGCTGTGCGCAAATAGCGCAAAAGGACTGCACAGCGGCATACAGGTGAAGCCAAACACACGGCCTTCCCTGCGCGATGGTTGGACGGCTTATGCCGTGCTCTCCCGGGAGCCGAGTTCGTTCTGGCCTCCCTCGCCCCGCGAATTGGATGATGCAGTCTGCCCGGTTGGGCTCGCTCGCACCTCCGCGACAGGCTTGACCGCAGCAACGACGGCCAGGACCACACGGTTTTGCCGTACGCGTTCAGCGTCGTCCGTCTACACGCGGCCGCGAACTCACAGGGACTACCCGCCCTGCCCGCACCTCTCGTGCCGACGCTGCCGCGTCCACCGCAACCCGGCCCGCGTTTCGAACGACTCGCGAACCGCCCCTCTTCCGTAGGCCGGGCTGTTTCGATTTATGCCGCAATTCCGAATTTCGGTAAAGTGGAATGTTTTTGCGGTGAGGGATTGACGAGATGGCGGGTGTTTTGCCCGACGGCCAAGTAGCCCGGATGGGGCGCAGCGAAATCCGGGTAAGTCGTGCAAACCGGTGCAGTCATCCCGGATTGCGCTACGCTCCATCCGGGCTACAGGACCATCCGGTCTACCTTGCCGATTTCTACGCCACCGCGGCATCCGGCACGCGCGCGGCTTCCATCGGCTGTTTGCCGCGGAGCAGGTCGGAGGCGCGGTCGGCGATCATCATCGTGGATGCATTCAGGTTCGCCGAGATCATGCGCGGCATCACTGAGGCATCGATCACGCGCAAGCCTTGGAGGCCGTGGACGCGGAGCTGGTCGTCGACGACCGCCCAGGTGGAGTCCGCCGGACCCATGCGGCAGGTGCAGCCGGGGTGGAAGGTGGTGGTGCCGCGCTCGGTGGCTGCCGCCAGGAATTCGTCGTCGGTGTTGATGTTCGGGCCCGGGAAATCCTCGTAGGCGTAATAGGGCGACAACGGCGCCGACTTCAAAAGGCGCCGTGCGAGCTTCATGCCTGCGACGATGACGCGGCGGTCGAGCTCGGCGTCGAGATAATTGGTCTGGATGATCGGCGGGGCAAACGGATCAGCCGAGCGGATGCGGACATAGCCGCGGCTCTCGGGGCGCTGCTGCCAGGACGCGACCGTCATGCCGGGTTCGTCCTCGAGCTGACCCTGCACGCCTTCCTTGTAGCTGGCCGGCGTGAAGGTGAGCTGCAAGTCCGAGCTCTCCGCGCTCTCGCCGGAATGCCAGAAGCAATAGACCATGGTCGGCGACAGCGAGAGCAGCCCGCCGCGCGTGGTGGCCCATTTCAGCGCTTCGACCCAGAGCGACAGCCCGCGGCGGAGCTCGTTGATGGTCCTGATGTCTTTCACACGCGCCACCGTGCGCGGGGCGTAATGGTCTTGCAGTCCTTCGCCCACGGGAAGTGCGTGACGCACCTGGATGCCATGGGCCTGCAACAGGTCCGGCGAGCCGATGCCGGAGAGCTGCAACAGCTGCGGCGAATTATAGGTGCCGCCCGACAGGATCACTTCCTTGTTGGCGCGCACCTCGACCGGCGTACCGCCACGGCCGCCCTTCATGTAGCGCACGCCGACGGCGCGCTTGCCCTCGAAAATGATCTCGGTCGCATGCGCGTGGGTGTGGACATGCACGTTCGGCCGCTTCATCGCGGGCTTGAGGAACGCGGTCGCGCCGGAGACGCGCAGACCCTTGTCGATGGTGCGCTGGCAGTAAGAGACGCCTTCCTGGGTCTTGCCGTTGTAGTCGGGGTTGCGGGGAATGCCGAGCGAGACCGCTCCTTCCATGAAGGCTTCGCACAGCGGATCGCGCCAGTTCATCGTCGTGACGATGAGATTGCCGTCGCGCCCACGATAAATCTCCTCGCCCTCGCCGACCCGCTTCTCCAGCCGCCGGAAATAGGGCAGCACGTCGGCATAGCCCCAGCCGCGATTGCCCATCTGCGCCCAGGTGTCGAAATCCATGCGCTGGCCGCGATTGTAGATGTGGCCGTTGATCGAGGACGAGCCGCCGAGCGTCTTGCCGCGCGGCGCGTAGATGCTGCGGCCGCCGGTCCAGGCCCCGACCTCCTGCTGGTAGGCCCAGTTGATGCTCTTCATGTGGAAGGTCTTGATGAAGCCCGCCGGCAGGTGGATGTAGGGATGCCAGTCGGAAGGGCCCGCCTCGAGCACGCAGACGCTGGTGCCGGGATCTTCGCTCAGCCGGCTGGTGAGCACGCAGCCGGCCGAACCCGCGCCGATGATAACATAATCAAATCTGTCCATGGTGCCTCGGCCGCTTTAGCGCGGCTTGTCGTTGAGTTGATAATTCAAATGCGTTTTCACCGTCGGCCATTCGGCGGCGATGATGCTGTACACCACGGTATCGCGCAGTGCGCCGTTCGGCGCGACCTGGTGGCTGCGCAAGATGCCGTCCTGCTTGGCGCCGAGGCGCTCGATGGCGCGGCGGCTCTGGTGGTTGAAGAAATGCGTGCGGAATTCGACCGCGATACAGCTCAGGGCCTCGAAGGCGTGGGTGAGCAGCAGCAGCTTGCATTGCGTGTTGAGCGGCCCGCGCTGCGCGCCCTTGCCGTACCAGGTCGAGCCGATTTCGACGCGGCGGTTGGCGGCATCGATGTTCATGTAGGTCGTCATGCCGACGATGTTGCCGCCGCCGTCGAACACGGTGAACGGCAGCATGGAGCCCGCGGCCTGGAGGCCCAAGCGGCGGTCGATCTCCTTGCCCATGTTCTCCGGCAGAGGGATCGCCGTGTACCAGAGTTTGGACAGCTCGCCGTCTTTCACCGCCTTCGTCAGCGCCTCGCGATGATCATGCGACAACGGCTCCAGACGCGCGTGCTGTCCGCGCAGGGTGATGGGATCGGGCCAGGGCATTGAACTCTCTCCTTACGTCATTGCGGGGAGCGAAGCGACGAACCAATCCAGACTGTCTCCGCGGACCGCATTTCTGGATTGCTGCGCTTCGCTCGCAATGACGACAACTAGCACCGTTTATTTGTTTAGGAAATTGAGAGGCAAACCGCCGCGCGGCCAGTCCATCGCGATCAGCTCGCCCTTGCCGGAGAGCGTGATGTAGGCGGTCTTGAGCCCGGGGCCGCCGAAGGCGATGTTGGTGGTGACGCGGTCGCCGGTCGGCACCTGCTCGACCAGCGCGCCATCAGGCGCAATCACCGAGATGCAGCCGGAGACGAGCGTGGCGACGCAGATATTGCCGCTCGCTTCCACCGCGAGCGAGTCGAACATCTGGTAGCCGCCGAGCCCGCAGATCGGCTTGCCCCGCTCGCCGCGATAAATCGCGTCGCGCGGCTTGAGCGTGCCGGGCGCGGAGAGCTCATAAGCCCAGAGCCGCCCCGTCGGCGTCTCGGCGATGTAAACCGTGTTCTCGTCCGGTGACAGCCCGATGCCATTGGCCGGCAGCACGCCGTGCACGACCTCGACGATCTCGGTCATGCCGGGCTTGAGATAATACATGCCGCCGACATCCATCTCGCGCGCGCGGCGTTTGCCCAAATCGGAGAACCAGAGACCGCCGTGCTTGTCGAACACCAGATCGTTCGGCCCGCGCAGCTCGTGCTCGCCGCATTTGGTCACGACGGTCTCGATCTTGCCCGATTGCAGATCCACCCGCTGGATCGAACCGCCCAGATAATCATCCGGCTGCGGGCCGGGCATGATCATGTTGCGGGTCGGGATCCAGGAGAAGCCGCCATTGTTGCAGATGTAGATCTTGCCATCGGGCCCGAGCGCCGCACCATTCGGGCCGCCCGGCACCTTGGCCACGATCTCCTTGCGGCCATCAGGATACACCCGGGTTAAACGCTGGCCGCGGATTTCCACCAGCACGACCGAACCATCCGGCATCACCACCGGCCCTTCGGGAAATTCGAGGTCGGTGGCGAGAACACGGACGTTGGACGTGACATCGGACATGGAGACCCTCCCGGCTGCTTGTTATGGCTTGCGCGGGATGTCCGGCATGGGCCTCGCACACAAGATTTGCCTGCGGTTATGGCAAAGCAGGTCCGTCTTGCCAAGCAACCGGGAAGGTATGCCAGCGTTGCGCGCTAGTCCTTCACCGGCACCCAGATCTCGAAGCCGCCATTGCCGGTCATGGGATCGAACGCCTCGTCATAACGCTCGAAGTTCGGCGCATCCGCGGCCTTGAGGCCAGAGGCAGGCAGCCATTGATTCCAGATCGTATTGACGGTGCGGCGGATCGAGGCAACGTGATCGGAATGGGTGAACACCGCATAGCGCTGCTCGGGGATGCGAATGCGACCGAAGCGGCGCGGCAGATCCGAGAAGTCGGCGACTTCCACACCGGCGATGTAGTCGAAATTGCCGGCATCATCGCCATTGCAGCAGATGCCATAGGCCACCTTGCCAATGCGCGCGGGAATGTCGGCGACCTCCTGGTGGAAGCGGTGCCACATCCCGGGGATGATCGCACCGTTGTCGCAGGCAATGCGGTCAGTGAGGCCGGCGACAAGAAAGGCCTTTGCGGTTTCGAAACGGGGCGGGACGAGGTTGTCTGATGCGGTGGAGTCCATGAGGATCGGCTCCTGAAGCTTGAGATGGCTGATGCACGTCGCCGCCCTCACCGCTTCTGGTGTGGTGCCAAAGTGGTCGCGGAACGCGCGGGTGAATGCTTCGTGCGAGCCGTAGTCCGCCTCCAGCGCGAGGCTGAGAATGTCCGGCGCGCCCCTGGCAAGGCTGCGCGCCGCCTCACTCAGCCGGCGTGCGCGCACGTACCGCATCACCGGCAAGCCGGTGGCCGCGGCAAACGCGCGCACCATGTGGAACCGCGACACGCCGCCGATCGCAGCGATCTCGTCGAGCGTCATCGGCTCGGTCAGATGGCTTTCGATGTACCAGAGCGCGCGCTGGGCTGGGTTCATGGGTTGCGCCTCTCATTCGAAGCGGGGCGATCATGCGCCGTCCCCGCGCGCTTCGCTTGATCAGGATTGCTCCCGCACGGTTCGCTTTGCCAGCCTACAAAACCTACTTCGCATCCTTCGGCGCCGGCGCGTCCTGCTTCTTCTTCACATCCTCGATGATCTTCGTCTGCGCCGCCTGGAGATCGCCGATGGTCTTCTGCAAGCCGGCAAGCGTCACCTTCAACGCATCGATCTGGCGATTGGCGGCATCGAGCTTCTGCTGATGATCGAGGTTAAGTTTCGTGATCGTCTTCTGGAGGAAATCGACATTGCTCTGAAGGCAGCTGGTGCGACGCTCCATGGTCTTTTCGACCGTGCAGATCTCGATGCCGGGCACGTCCTGCGCATGCGCCGGCGTGACGAGCGGTAAGATCGCGAAACAAACGGCAGCCAACGTGCGCGGCATCCAGGTTCCTTGCCAAATTGATCACGGCAATTTGCGCCGATTGGGCGCGCCTTGGCGAAGCTACCACACTCGTACCGCATTCTCGCGTTGAGCTTGGCATGTTCCCTCGGACAGGGAGCAATGAACCGTACGCGGAAGAAGTGGGCGCTCGTTCCGCAGCTTTGATGAGGGGAGATTATTGGAATGGCAACGCGCGACAGACGTCTGGCGGAATTCGATGGCGCCGGAGAACCGCCACCCGGCCTGCCGGTCGAGGTTTTGTGCGAGGACCACAGCGGTACGTATCAGCTGCCGTTCGCATGCCGTTATGTCGAGGGGCGCTGGCAGAATGACGCGGCCGGGGTCGCGGTGGAAGCAACCGTGATCGGATGGCGGCTGCCGCGCATGAAGCACACCGGGGTCGCCTGAAAGCTCGCACCTGTCCCGAAATGCGACGGCGACGCGTGGCACCTTAACCTTCGGAACGCGGTTCGAACGAATCGCGTCCGAATCAGCCTGATGGCTCCGTCCACGCCTGTTCACGGCTAGATATCGAAGTCAGCCCGTGCGCGCGTACCACATCTGCGAGAGGCGCGGGCGGGCCTGAGCACATCGCCGACTGCAAACGTTAATTCCCGAGGCGCAGCCCTGCACGCCCCAGTTCCGCCGCCGAAACGGGCAGGACGGGGCGCGGCTGCCTAATATTCGACCTCCAGCTCCTCGATCTCGGCCGGCTCGTCCTTGGCTGCCGCGATCCATTCCTTCATCTCGGGCATGGCCATGATGACATCGGCATAGGCCTTCAGCTGCGGCTCGAGCTTGACGTCATAGGTGACGAAGCGCGTCACCACCGGCGCATACATCGCATCCGCCATGGTGCGCTTTTCGCCGAACAGGAACGGGCCGCCGGACTTGTCCAGGCAGTCGCGCCAGATCGCCCAGACGCGATCGATATCGGCCTGCGCGCGCGACCAGATCTTGAAGGCCGGGAAGTGGCCCTTCAGGTTGACCGGCAGCGAGGCGCGCAGCGTGGTGAAACCGGAATGGATTTCGCCGCAGATCGAGCGGCAATGCGCCCGCTGGACGCGATCCGCCGGCAACAGCCCGGCATCCGGCATCGCCTCGTTGAGATATTCGGCAATCGCCAGCGTATCCCAGACCGTGGCGCCGTCGTGCCGCAGGCATGGCACCAGGATCGAGGACGACAGCAACAGGATTTCGGCGCGCGCCGATGCGTCGTCCGGCGCGGTCACGATCTCCTCGAAATCGAGCCCGGAAAACTTCGTCAGCAGCCAGCCACGCAGCGACCAGGATGAGTAGTTCTTGCTGCTGATGGTCAGTGTCGCTTTCGCCATATGGCCGTTCCCTCACGCCTGTGATGCACCCCCGCCGGGCCCACCGGCGTGCCCATTGCCTGTGCTTCCCGAGTGGCTCGCTCAGCTTGAATAGCAAGCGATGTGCCAGTTTTCCGGGCGATTTGGCCCAGCTTTGGCTTCGATATTGCATGGCAACATCGGACAGGTGGGCACTTCAGTATGATGTCGATGTTTTATCAGACCTTTCAGAACCAGATGGATCTGACGGCGCCGTGGCGGGCGGGCGCCTCGTCCGCGCTCAAATTCCTCCATCTGGTGCCACGGGGCATGTCGGATCAGGTGGTGGGCCGACTCTCGGCTGCCCTGGAGCTGATCTCGCGGTCCACCCTCACTTACCATCGCCCGGCCTACGGCATCGACAGCGTCATGGTCGGCAATCGCGAGGTTGCGGTTACCGAGGAGATCGCCTACGCGACGCCGTTCGGCTCGCTGCTGCGTTTCAAGAAGGAGGGCGTCGGCGAGCAGCCGCGCATGCTTCTGGTGGCGCCGATGTCCGGCCACTTCGCCACGCTGCTGCGCGGCACCGTGAAGACGCTGCTGCAGGATCACGACGTCTACATCACCGACTGGCACAATCCGCGCGACATTCCGCGCAGCGAAGGACGCTTCGGTCTCGACGACTACACCGAGCATCTGATCGACTTCCTCGGACAGCTGGGGCCGCGGCCGCATATGGTCGCGATCTGCCAGCCGTCGGTCTCGGCGCTCGCCGCCGCCGCGATCATGTGCGAGGGCAATCACCCCTCACGGCCTGCGACGCTGACGCTGATGGCCGGCCCGATCGACACCCGTATCCAGCCGACCAGGGTCAACGAGTTCGCCAAGAGCAGGCCGATCGACTGGTTCGAGAGCAACCTCATCAACTATGTGCCGGTGCAGTGCCGCGGCGCGCTCCGCAAGGTCTATCCGGGCTTCGTGCAGCTCACCGCCTTCGTCTCGATGAATCTCGAGCGGCACATCAAGCAGCACATGGATCTCGCCAATCACATCGCCAAGGGCGAGAAGGAGAAGGCCGCCAGCATCAAGACCTTCTACGACGAATATTTCGCCGTGATGGACCTGCCGGCGGAGTTCTACATCGAAACCGTGCGCGACGTGTTCCAGGAGCACCTGCTGCCGCAAGGCAAGCTGATGCATCGGGGCCGCCCGGTGGACACCAAGGCGGTCAGCCGCATGGGGCTGATGACGGTCGAGGGCGAGAAGGACGACATCTGCTCGATCGGCCAGACGCTCGCAGCCCAAGACCTCTGCACCGGCGTGCGCGCCTATCGCCGCGTCCACCACATGCAGGCCGGCGTCGGCCATTACGGCGTGTTCTCGGGCAAACGCTGGAACAACGAGATCTATCCGCTGCTGCGGGATTTCGTGCACGTCAATTCGTGAGGGTCACTTCGTAAGGTGCATTCGTCGCGGCGCGCGCCGCGACGGACACCACAGACGATCTGATGCAACGAAACGGCGCTCCAGGGAGAGCCGAGGCACATACAACCTTGTGAGGCGCCCCAACTTCTGAAAATATGCGCCGCATGCACGACAGATCGCCTGCCCGACGAGAGAAGACTTCGGAAGCGCCCGGAAACGAGGGTGCAATTTCGCGCAAAGCACCAACGAAATCACGGCGGCAGCCGCGGACTGGCCGCGCGGGTGACGATGCCATCATTGTCGAACTCGGCGGCCGGGTGAAGCGATTGCGGACCCAGGCGGGCCTGACGCTGGAGGAATTTGCGGCGCAATCCGGCGTCAGCCGTGCCATGCTGTCCAAGGTCGAACGCGGCGAGAAGAGCCCGACACTCGCGATCATCGTGCGTATCGCCAAGGGACTCAACGTCTCCATGTCCACGCTGATGGGCGCGGAGCCCGATCCCGCCCAGGTCGCGGTGATCCGCCGAGCCAACCGATTGGCTTTCAAGGACCCCGAGACCGGCTTTGAGCGTCACAATTTGTCGCCGTCCCATCTGGACAACGACCTGGAGTTCCTGCTGCATCGCATTCCGCCGGGCGAATCCTCCGG
Organism: Bradyrhizobium sp. Kon10; assembly: GCF_055807395.1. Classification (NCBI taxonomy): domain Bacteria; kingdom Pseudomonadati; phylum Pseudomonadota; class Alphaproteobacteria; order Hyphomicrobiales; family Nitrobacteraceae; genus Bradyrhizobium; species Bradyrhizobium sp. Kon10. The sequence continues at coordinate 212,943 of NZ_JBVVOZ010000003.1, forward strand.
CGAGCTGCCGCCCTACAAGGTGGCGACGGAAAAATATCTGGTCGTGCACGAGGGCCAGCTGACGGTGCATACCGGCGAGGCGAATTACGTCCTCGATACCGGCGACTCCTTCTACTTCGATGTGCGCGAATCCTACCGCTTTATCAACGCGGGCGGGACTCCATGCGCGTACTATCTCGTCATCCGGCGCCGTCGCGCCTGACCCGAATTGCTTCCGTCCTACTGCAACGTAAACGGATTGGAGATCGACGGCGTCGGATTGATAAAGACGCTCTTCGGTTCCAGATATTCGTAGATCGCATCGAGCCCGTTCTCGCGGCCGATGCCGGACTCCTTGAAGCCGCCGAAGGGTGAGAGATAGCTGACGACGCGATAGGCGTTGACCCAGACCGTGCCTGCCCGCAGCCGCTTCGGCATCGCGATCGCGCGACCGAGGTCGGTGGTCCATAGGCCCGCCGCAAGGCCGAACGGCGTGTCGTTGGCGAGCGCGACCGCCTCGTCGTCGGAATCGAATCTGATCACGCTGAGAACCGGACCGAACACCTCCTCGCGCGCGATCCGCATGTCGTTGGTGACGTCGGCGAAGATGGTCGGCTCCACGAACCAGCCGTCGCCGCATTCCGGCCGAAAGGCCCGCCGGCCTCCGAGAACGCAGCGAGCGCCTTCGAGTTTGGCGAGTTCGATATAGTGAAGCACCTTCTGCAATTGCTGCTCGGTGGCAACCGGCCCGACGTCGGTCTCGGGGCTGTTGGGATCGCCGAGACGCGCCACCTTCATCACCTCGACGAGACGCGAAAGGAACGCGTCGTAGACCGAGGAGTGCAACAGCAGCCGCGAGCCGGCCATGCAGGTCTGCCCGCTTGCGGCGAAGATGCCGGAGATGACGCCCTTGACTGCATCCTCGATGCTCGCATCTGCGAATACGATGTTCGGCGACTTGCCGCCGAGTTCGAGCGAGACGCGCTTGAACTGCCGCGCCGCCGCTTCATAGATCTTGCGACCGGCAAGATTCCCCCCGGTGAAGGCAATCCGGTCGACGAGGGGATGCTCGACAAGGGGCTCCCCGGTCTCGGCGCCGAGGCCCGTGACGACGTTGATCACGCCTTTCGGGAAGCCTGCCTGTTCGAACAGCTCGACCAATGCGAGCAGAGACGTGGACGCGAATTCGGACGGCTTGATGACCACGGTGTTGCCGGCGGCAAGCGCGGGTGCGAGTTTCCAGACCGTGAGCAGCAGCGGCGAATTCCACGGCGTGATCGCGCCGACGACGCCGACCGGCTCGTAGGAGACGTAGTGGAGCATGCCTTTCTTGTCGGTCGGCGGCATGCGGCCCTCGATCTTGTCGGCAAGGCCGCCGTAATACTGAAACCAGCGCGGCAGATATCTCATCTGGCCGAGCATCTCCACCTTGAGCTTGCCGTTGTCGCGCACTTCCAGCTCGGCCAGGCGCTCCGCGTTCGCAGCGATCAGGTCGGCAAGCCGATTCAACAGCGCGCCGCGATCGCTCGGATGGGTGCTGGCCCAGGGACCGGCAACGAAGGCTCTGTTCGCCGCCTGCACGGCCCTGTCGATGTCCTCCGCATTTCCCCTGGGAATGACGGCCCATGGCTTTCCCGTGAACGGGTTTTTAGTCTCCAGCCAGCGGCCCGAAGCGGATTCGCACCATTCACCATCGATGTACATTTTGAAGACTTCAAGCTCGTGCGGGACGTCGCCCCGCACCTCGACAGGCGACGACGTCGCGCGCTTCGAGCCTTCAGTATTCATACCAACACTCCGATTCCAACTTTGTTCTTCTCACCGCACGGCGAGATAGGGACATCCGCTCTTCTCAGCGGAGACGAACAGGCCATCACCCGGGAGGGTCGCGACCAACCTGTAGAGATCCGCGGGGCTCTTGGAGTCCTGCGGACTCTTCACCTCGAAAATGTGCATGTCGGAGACCACCCGGCCATTGGGCTGGATATGGGCGTGCTGGATCAAATTGCCTTCGATCGGCTGCTGCAGCATCTTGGCCTGCACTTGTGCGGCATCGTCGGAGCCGATTGCGGCGACCGCCTTCAGGTAGTGGGTGGTGGCGAGATAGGCCAGCACGTGCCCCATGGTCGGCACCGCGTTGCCGTTGCGGGCCATGAAGCGCTTCGACCAGGCGCGGGTCTCGTCATTCAGATCCCAGTAGAACGAGGCGGCGAGCCGCAGCCCCTGCGCGGTGGAAAGCCCGAGCGCAGTGACGTTGTTCTCGAACACCAGCATGGTCGCGAGCTTGGCGCTGACGCCGAATTCCCTGGCTTGCTTGATCGCGAGCACGAGATCGGGCCCGGCATTGGCCAGCCCGATCACGTCGGCACCGGAGCCCTGCGCCGCCAGCAGTTGCGAGGCGAGATCCGTGACATTAAGGGGATGCAGCACCTGGCCGACGACCTGCCCGCCGGAGGCCTTGACGGTCTCGCCGGCATCGGCCGCGAGATTTTTGCCGAAGACATAGTCGGCGACGATGAAGAACCACTTCTTTCCGCCAGCATCGACGATGCCCTTGGCGATGATCTTGGAGAGCTCGCTGGTCGATGGCGCCCACTGCGTGCCGTAGGGCGAACAGCCGTCGCCGCTGAAATTCGAGGCATAGCCGCCGCTGACCAGCGTGGTCTTCTTCAGCGAGCGCGCAATGGCCTGCACCGCAAGCCCAACCGAGCTCGCACCACCCGGAATGATCGCGCTCACGCCCTGCTGCTCGATGTATTGGCGCGCGAGCGCCGCGCCGATGTCGGGCTTGCTCTGATGATCGGCCGAGATGACCTCGACCGGACGACCCAGCACCTTGCCGCCGAAATCCTCCACCGCCATTTTGGTGGCCAGCACGGTGCCAGGCCCGCCATTGCCGGAATAGACGCCGGACATGTCATCGATGACGCCGATCCGGAACGGCGCATCTTCGGCGAGCGCCGCGGCAGGAGCGGCGCCCAGCAGCATTGCAAGCGCAGCCGCGCGAAGCAGTGACAAGGTCATAATTCCCTCCCTGAGATATCGCTGATTTTTCATTCTCATCGTCATTAGAAAGCTACCTTGACTGCGCCTTGCAGCGCGAATTGCGGATTGCTGGTGCCGAACGTTCCGGCCGCCGTGAGCATGGCGTTGATGTTGCCCGACACAGCCGTGCTGAGGCCGCCCACCACCTTGCCATAGGTGCGATCAGGATTGCCCTGGACGACGGTGTAGATCGGCAGAGCAAGCGCGACCGTTTCCGCCGCAAGCAGCGTCCGCGCGCCGCCGAGGAAATCGTGCTCGGCGGTCAGGTTGAGGAAGGAGTTGATCGGGCGCGTAGCAACCACGAAAGGCGCACGAAACTGCACGCCCGCGCTCCCGGTGAGCCCTTCGAGCTTCTGCCGCGCGACCGCCTGGGTGATGATGGGATCACCGGTCTCGGTGTACGGATTGACGTTGGTGTAATCGTAGACGAGCCCCGCCAGCGGGCCGACCCGGACCGCGCCGACATCGAACAGATAGGCTGACTTGGCGCCGATTGTGACGGTGTTGCCGCTGGTGCTGCCGCGGATCGTATCGACGACCCCGGGACGATCAATCCGGTAATTGTTGTAGCCGTAGGTCGCGACGACATCCGTCAACAGATGCGCGTAGGTGAAGGATGCATAGCCGCCGATCTGGTAGCTGTCGAGATTGAGATGACCGGTGCCGCCATGCAGATTCGCGATCGGATTGGTGTAATTGAGCGCGCCTCCGATCCGGATGTTCGGATCGACCTTGTAGTCGGCGCCGAAGGTGCCGCCCGCGAGCGTGTAGTCGAAACCGACGGCGTTGCCATCGGCGCTGAAGCGGTCGCCGCGACTGCCGCTACCATAGGCTGCGGCCAGATAGACCGAGAGCGGCAGTTCGGGCGCAAGACGCGGCGGTGCCTTGGTGCTCATGCCGGGCCGGTCCATGAAGGCGAAGGCCTGAGATGGTGGCGCCGCCCCAGTTACGCGCGGATCGTTGGCGCGAAAGGCGTCGAGCCGCGAGAAGATCGAGTTCGAGAAATTTTGTGCGGTGAGCTGCGCGACGTCGCCCTGCGCGGCGATGCCGTCCTGCGCCGCGAGCAGATTGGCCTCGTAGCGTGCAATCACCGCGTAGCCCGCATCGGTCGGATGAAGATCGAACATGAAATGCTGGTTCTGCACGTCCTTCGACGCCGTCAGGCAGCTGCCGTCGAAAATGCAGGCGGTACCGGTCTTGAATCCAAGGCTGCTCGGGTCGGTGTAGGCCTTGGTGTAGATTGCGGCGAGATCGACAACGTGAATGCGCACGCCCGGCCGCGCCAGTGGCGCGAGAGTTGCCGCGAGATTGTCGTTGACCAGTTCGAAGAACTGACGAGCGATCGGCAGATCCGGAATCTGATTGTAGGGCGGCCCAAAGGGGTAAAATCCACCGACGTTATACCAGTTATAGGTCGACGAGCTAAACATGTTCTCGGCAATGAAATTGTGCCCGCCCGCTTTGATCAGTTGCGAGATGTTATTGTATTGCTGAGACAATGTAGCCGCCGACAGCGTTTGCGGCGTGTAAGGCGCCCCGTTCGGATCGGGAATCCCGAGGAACATGGCTGCCCAGTTGTTCGGCATTCCGCCGACCACGATGAGGTCATTCGGCTGAAAGCTCCGCCCCCCGCTCGTGAACTCCACGATTTGTTGCGCCACTGTCGGGCCGCCGTTGAATGCGGGGAAGACGCCGTTGCCTACGCCGTTGTAGGCGTAATCGTTGGGCTTGCTGAAGCTGTAGCTGGTCAGCATTGACAGCCATTGCAGCGAGCCGCGTCCATTGCCGCAGGCGCCGTAGGGCGCCGATTGCGGAAACGCGATCGGGCAATTGCGCGATACGTCGAGCAGGCTGTCGCCGAATCCGTAGATCGTTCCGAACTGCTGCGCCTGCGCGCAGGCAACAGGCATTCCCGCGGCCAGCAGCAATGCTGCGGCCGGTACCGCTGACTTCAGTCTCACGGCGACCCCCTGTTTACGTTGTCGTCCCTGCGTGGCGTCTTTGACTGCGCCTTCACAAAACGAAGCCTAGCAGAAATTTTCTATTATAAAAGACAAATCTTCTATAGGAGATTTCCCGGCACGGACGGTCCGCTCAGCGCCGTCCGCGTGCCCGAGCCTGGCACGCTGATAGCGGCTCCAGTTTTCGGCGCGGCTGTCCGTCGCGTTCGCGTGGAGATGATCAAGATCGAGCAACCAACGGCGGTGTGGTCGCCTCAACAACCGGCTCCGCGCCTCAGGCCGACCACTCCGCGCCCCAGACCTGCACGACGTGACCCGGCGACACTTCGCGGTATTGCCGCACCGGCGGCTGGTAATCCGGCGCGCGCACCGGACTTCTGATTTCGTCGTTGGCGGCCTCGCGCCTGGTGCCGCGCCGAGCAGGATCGGGCACCGGCACGGCGGCCATCAGCTTCTTCGTGTAGGGATGCTGGGGATTGCCGAACAGGGCCGCACGCGGACCGGTCTCGACGATCTCGCCGAGATACATCACCGCGACGCGATGGCTCATGCGCTCGACCACCGCGATGTCGTGGGAAATGAAAAGATAGGCCAGGCCCATGCTGGCCTGTAGGTCGAGCATGAGATTGACCACTTGCGCCTTCACCGAGACGTCGAGCGCCGAGACGGCCTCATCGGCGACGATCAGCTTCGGTCCGAGCGCCAGCGCACGCGCGATGCAGATGCGCTGACGCTGGCCGCCGGAGAATTCGTGCGGGAAACGCGCGGCCATGTCAGCCGTCAGGCCGACGCGCGTGAGGAGATCGGCGACTTTGTCGCGCGCCTGAGCGGCGGTGGCGACACCGTTGGCGAGCAGCGGCGCGGCGATCGCCGTTCCCACCGACATGCGCGGATTGAGGCTCGCGAACGGATCCTGGAACACGATCTGCATCTTCTTGCGGAAGTCCCGCAAGGTGCGGCCGTTCATGGCGAGCACATCCTGGCCCTCGATCAGAACCGTGCCGCTGTCCGGCTCGATCAGCTTGAGGATCGAGCGGCCCGTCGTCGACTTGCCGCACCCGGACTCGCCGACCAGCGCCAGCGTCTCGCCGGCGCGTAGCGTAAATGAGATGTTCTCGACCGCGTGGACCCGGCCGGAGACCTTTCCGAACAATCCCGACCGGATCGCGAAGCGCGTGGTGAGATTGGACACCTCGAGCAGCGGGCGTTCGGCGGTCGAGACCGTATCAGGCGTTTCCGTCGGATCGTCGGACGTCCCCGTCATCTTGTCGACGATCGGAAAACGCATCGGCCGCGCGCGTCCGTCCATCGAGCCGAGGCGCGGCACGGCCGCGAGCAGCGCGCTTGTGTAGGGATGCGAGGGTGATGCGAAGATGTGCGCAGTCGCGTCGGTCTCCACCGCCTGGCCGGCATACATCACCACGGTGCGATCGGCGATCTCGGCGACCACGCCCATGTCGTGGGTGATGAAGAGGATCGACATCCCCTCCTCGCGCTGGAGCTCTTTCAGAAGCTCCAGGATCTGGGCCTGGATGGTGACGTCGAGTGCCGTGGAGGGCTCGTCGGCGATCAGGAGTTTGGGCTTGCAGGCGAGCGCCATCGCGATCATCACCCGCTGGCGCATGCCGCCCGAGAAGCGATGCGGATACTCGTGGAAACGCGACTTCGCTGCGGGGATGCGGACACGATCGAGCAGACGGATGGTCTCGGTCTCGGCAGCGGGGCGCGACAGTCCGCGATGCTGAATCAGTGCTTCCGCAATCTGGAAGCCGATGGTGAGCACCGGGTTGAGGCTCGTCATCGGCTCCTGGAAGATCATGGCAATCTCGTTGCCACGAATATCCTTCATGCCCGCTTCGGGCAGCGTCAGCAGATCGCGGCCGGAAAGCGCGACGCGGCCCTCGATACGGCCGCTCTCCTTCGGAATGAGGCGCATGATGGAGAGCGCGGTGACGCTCTTGCCCGACCCGGACTCGCCGACGATGGCAACGGTTTCCCGCGCGGCAATGTCGAACGAGACGTTGCGAACGACCGGGACCCATTGCTGCTCGCGCATGAACGAGGTCGTGAGGCCTGCGACCGACAGCATGGGACACTGTGCTTCGGCGACGACCTGCTCGGATGCATTTGCGCCGGTGTTCATGCGAAGCACCTGATGCATGCCGCAACGAAGGTGCGCTCCCTCCCCCGCTTGCCGGGAAGGGTTGGGGAGAGGGTGCTTCCACGATCGAGGACCTCCAAGAGGAGAGAACCCTCACCCGGCGCTGCGCGCCGATCTCTCCCGCAAGCGGGAGAGGTGAACTGAGCTCGTGGCTGCACTGATGTCACCATTGCCATTGCGCCCTCAGTAGCCGCGACTACGATCGACACGCCCCGGCAGCTCTTCGCCGCGGCGGTGCCGTGCGATGACGTCGAGCACGTAATCGACCGCCGTATCCGGCGTCGTCATGCTGGCATTGTGCGGGGTCAGCAGGATGCGCGGGTGGCTCCAGAAGGGATGACCGGCTGGCAGCGGCTCGGGTTCGGCGACGTCGAGCACCGCACCTGAAAGCGCGCCACTATCGAGCGCGGCGAGGAAATCCGCTTCGACCAGATGCGGGCCACGGCCGACGTTAACGAGAGAGGCACCGCGCGGCAGCCGCGCGAACAGGTCCGCGTTGAGGATACCGCGAGTGTCGTCGGTCAGCGGCAGCAGGGACACCAGAATGTCAGCCTGCGCGAGAAATTTTGGGAGTGTCTCCGCGCCGGCATAGCAAGCAACGCCTTCGATATCGCGCGGCGAGCGATTCCAGCCGAGAAGCGGAAACTCGAACGCCTTGAGGCGTTCGAGCACGGCCTGGCCGAGCTGCCCGAGCCCCATGACGCCGACGCGCCGACGCTTCGCCGGCGTGATCCGGATCTCGCGCCAGACCTGCGCCTTCTGCTGGCTGATGAAGTGCAGGAGATCACGATGCAGCGCCAGCACGGACATGGTGACGTATTCCACCATCGTCTCGGCAATGCCCGGCTCAAGCATACGGACGAGCGGGATGTGGCGCGGAACTTTCGTGGTGTCGAACTGATCGACGCCGGCGCCGACCGAGAAGACCAGCTCGAGATTGGGAAAGGTCGCCGCGATGTCATCCGGCGGCACCCACGCCACCAGGTAACGCACCTCCGCGGGATCGCCGATGTCGGGCCAGAGCCGGAACGGCAGGTCGGGCGCGCGCTCCGCGAAGAAGCGCGCCCACTCCGCGCCGCGCACCATGTTGGCCTTGTAGAGAACCGTCATACTGTCAAAGCCTCAGAACGGGCTGACCGGCGCGAGCCGGCGGCCGTCGATCATGCGCGTGTGGCTGTAAGCTGCCGGATCGACCAGCGGCGTCGACCCCGTCACGATATCGGCGGCGAGCTTGCCGGCCGCAGGGCCGATGCCGAAACCGTGGCCGGAGAATCCGGTGGCGAGGAAGAAGCCCGGAAGCGCGTCGACCTGCGAGATCACCGGAATCGTGTCCGGCGTGCAGTCGATGGTGCCACCCCAGGCTTCTGCGATCTCGATGTCCTTCAGCTCGGGGTTCGACTTGATCAGCGAAGCCAGCGCCGCATTGACCAGCGACATGTCAGGCTCGGGATTGCGCACACGCTCGGTCTCGAACGGCGACGGCTTGTCAAAGCCCCAGCTCGTGCCGCGCGCGAGCTGGTCGAAGAACGACTTGCCGAACGACATCTTCAAGCCGTTGCGGCGATGCAGGTAGGTCGGCCAGAAGGTGCGTGCGTAGCGGAACAGGTCGGGCGACAGCTCGACCGTGCCGCGGTTGCGCAGCGCGAGCGTGAAGCCGCCGTCGAGGCGGCGGCGGATGCAGTAGAAATCGGTGCCAAGCGCACCCGACGTGATCTCCGGACCCGGCGTGGTCCGGCATGCGGTGGCGTTGACGAGGCCGATCGGCAGCTCGATGCCATGGCGGCGGCAGAACAGCGACGACCACGCGCCACCCGACAGCAGGGCGGATTGGGTGCGAATGGTCCCCTTCTCGGTGACGACGGCGCTGACGCGTCCGCCCTGCGTCTCCAATCCGCGCGCGGCGCAGCCCTGGTGGATGGTGACGCCGTGTTTTCGCGCAGCGGTCGCAAGCGCGGGCACGGCCATCGAGGGCTCGGCGCGCCCGTCGCTCGGCGTGTGCAGGCCGCCAACCCACGTCTCGGCATTGCCGGGCAGGCGCTCGGCGATCTCGGCCGGCGTCAGCACGGTGGAGTGAACCTGTTGTTCGCGCGCCATCGCCGCCCAGCGCTCCCAGCTGGCGAGCTCGTCCTTGCTCTTGGTCAGGAACAGCACGCCGGTGCGGCGGAAGCCGGCATCGACGCCGGCGTCGTTCTGCATGTCCTCCCACAGTCGCAACGCTTCGCGCGCCAGCGGAATCTCCTCCCGCGCGCGGCCCTGCTGCCGGCACCAGCCCCAGTTGCGGCTCGACTGCTCGCCCCCGACATGCCCCTTCTCGACCAACGCGACGGAAAGCCCCTTCTTCGCGAGATGATAGGCCGCCGAGACGCCGATCACGCCGCCGCCGATGACGACGATGTCCACCTGCGCCGGCAGGCGTTCGTCGCTGTTTATACGGTTGAGCGGCGGGGACATAGGACACTCCTGGAAGTCGGTTCGATCGATGCAAGCTTGCTCGTCGCTGGTTTGCAGATCATGGGATGTTCATCCGCGGGTCGAGCGCGTCGCGCAGCCCGTCGCCGAGGAAGTTGAAGCTCGTCACCGCGAGCGTGATGACAACGCCCGGCGCAATGGCAAGCCAGGGCGCACTGGTGAGATAGATCTGCGCGTTGTTGAGCATGTTGCCCAGGCTCGCGGCCGGCGGCTGAATGCCGTAGCCGAGATAGCTGAGATAGGATTCCAGCAGGATCGACTTGGCGACGTTCAGCGTCGCTGCCACCACGATCGGCGCCATCGCATTGGGCACGAGCTCGCGGAACATGATCCGCAGGTTCGACGAGCCGAACGCGAGCGCGGCCACCGCAAACTCGCGCTCCCGCAGCGAGCGCACCTGGGCTTCGACGACGCGGGCCACCCACATCCAGGCGGTCGCTGCGATCAGCACGGTGGTGGTGACGACGCCGGGCTCGGTGAGCGCCGCCAGCGCGAGCAGGAGAAAGATGGTCGGAAAGCACAGCACGCCGTCGACGAGCTGCATCAGGACCGCGCCGACCACGCCGCCGTAGAAGCCGGCGAAGGCGCCGACGGCGATGCCCACCGCCATCGCGATCACCATCGCGACGATGCCGATCGACAGCGAGACGCGCGCGCCCATCATCAGCCGGGCCAGCACATCGCGGCCAAGCTCGTCGGTGCCGAGAATGTGCGCGCCCGACAGCGGCGGCGCGAACCGCTTCATGATGTCGATATACGTGTCGTCGAACGGCAGCAGATAAGGGCCGAGCGCCGAGCCGAGAACAAGGACGAGAATGATGACCGCGCCCGCGAGCGCAAGCCGGTGTCGGCGGAATCGCTGCCACGCGGCCTGGCCGGGTGCGGGTTGAGCGGTGGACACGACTACAGTCGCCATCGCCTAGCCCACCCGGATGCGCGGATCGACGACCGCGTAAAGGATGTCGGCAAGCAGCGAGCCGATCAGCACCATGGTGGCCGAGAACATCAGGATGCCCATCACCACGGGATAATCGCGATAGCCGATGGAATCGAGGAACAGCCGGCCCATGCCGGGCCAGGTGAACACGGTCTCGGCAACCAGCGCTCCTCCAAGCAGCGTCGGAAATTGAAGCCCCGCAACGGTGATCATCGGCAGCAACGCGTTGCGTAGCGCGTGCACGGTGAGGATGCGCCATTCCGGCATGCCTTTGGCGCGCGCGGTGCGGATGTAGTCCTGGTTGATGACTTCGAGCATCGCGGAGCGCATGAAGCGCCCCCACATCGCGGTCTCGACCAGCGCCAGCACCAGCGCCGGCGCGATCAGATGATGCAGCAGGTCCAGCGGCGACCCGTCGCCGATGGTCTCGCGATTACCGGCCGGCAGCCAGCCGAGCTTCACCGAGAAGACGTAGATGGTGACGAGGCCGAACCAGAAGGTCGGGATCGACAGCGCGATCATGGCCCCGACGGTTGCGAGCGTATCGAACAGCGAATAGCGGCGCAGCGCACCGAGCACGCCGATCCAGCAGCCGAGCAGCACCGCGATGATGGTCGCCGTCGCCATCAGTTCCAGCGTGGCGCCGAGATGCGAGGAGATCACCGAGAGCACCGCCTCGCCGTCGCGGTACGAGCGGCCCCAGTCGCCTTTCAGCATGCGGCCGAACCAATCGAGGTACTGGATCGGCAGCGAGCGATCGAGGCCGAGCTGCCTGCTGACGCGCTCGAGATCCTCCTGCGTCATCTGCGCGGAGGCGGCAAATTGCGACAGCGGCCCGCCCGGCGCCAGGTGCACGACGGCAAAGCCGATCGCGGAGACGATCACCAGCAGCATGATCGCCTGCGCCAGGCGATTGGCGACGTAACGGACCATCTCAGGCGATCCCGCGGATCGGATGCATCAGGCCCAATACCACTCGCGGATGTTCCAGCAGTTGATCGACATGTTGATGTTGGGACGGAAACCCTGGAGCCCCTCCTTCACGCCTTCGGCGATGAAGCCCTGGAACAGCGGCAGGATGGCGAGGTCGTTGCGCACGAGCTTTTGCAGTTCGCCATAGGTGGTCTTGCGCTGCGCGAGATCGAACTGCCTGGCGCCCTGGGCAAGCAGCCGGTCGGCTTCCGCGCTCTGGTATTGATAGGTGTTGTAGCCGCGGCCGCCCTTGGCGGGAATCGCACCAGAGCCGAACCGCGGCGTCACGTCGGGGTCGCTGCCCAGCATGAAGTTCACCCCCACGATCACCGAGTTGAACTTCGACTGCTGCCAGAAATCACCCCAGATCACCGCGGCGGGCATGTTGTTGACGCGCATCGCAGCACCAATCGCGCGCCAGTCCTGGATCAGGAGCTGCTGGGTCTGCTCGCGGACCGCATTGCCGGATGTCGTAGAATTGGTGAATTCGAGCTTGACGCCGCCCTTCTCGCGCACGCCGCCCGCGCCGCGCACCCATCCGGCGGCATCGAGCAGCGCATTGGCTTTTGCCGGATCATATTTGTGTTGCGGCAGGCCCTGCTGGAACGACCAGGCCTGCTGCGGCACGAAACTTTCGGTCTGGGTCGGCAGGCCGTAGTTCAGTGCATCGATGATCGCCTGCTTGTTGATCGCGAGATACAGCGCCTCACGCACCGTGCGGTCGGCGAACGCACCGAACTCCAGATTGGGCGCGATGTGCTCGACCGAGGACGTCGAGGAGACGAAGATCTTGCGCCCCTTCAACGTCTTCGCCTCCTGCACGAAGTTCGGCAAAATGCCTTGCAGGCCGGTGTAGTCGACCTGGCCGGTGCGGAACTGGGTGTAGAGAACGGTGAGATCCGGGATGTATTTGAAGACCACGCGTTCGACGTAAGGTCCTTTGCCGTGGTAGCCGGCATTTGCATTCAACTGGATGTGGTCGCCGGGCACCCGCTCGCCCCAGCGGAACGGACCGGTGCCGACCGGCGCGTTGTGGAACGGTGAAGCGTTCGGATCGGTCACCTTCTCCAGGATGTGCTTGGGCACGATAAAGGTCAGCGCCGCCAGGATCGACATGTAGGGCGAATAAGCCGTCTCCATCCGCCAATGGATCTCGTCCGGCGCGACGATGTCGACGTCCTTCACCAGATGATGCCCGACGCGGCTGCGCGCGCGGAAATCCGGACTGTTGATCAAGTTGAGCGAGAACTTCACGTCGTCCGCCGTGAACGGTGTGCCGTCGTGCCATTTTACGTCGCTGCGCAGCTTGATCTTCCAGGTCAGGCCGTCGGCCGACAGCCCGCCGTTCTCGATTGTAGGGACTTCGCGGGCGAGATCGGGAATGAAGTTGCCGTCGGGGTCGATGAACCAGAGCGGCGAGAACACCTGCCACCAGATGCCCTGATCGACTTCGATGCCGGGCATCAGCGGATGAAACACCGTCGGCTCCTGCGACAGTGCCGCGATCACCTGCCCGCGCGGCTTGTCCGGTGGATTGGTGGGGCGCTCGGTCTGGGCAAAGGCATTGCCTGCAAATGTCCATCCCGCCGCCGCGCCTGCACCGAGCTGGACAAACTGACGCCGATTCGGAATGCCCAGATGCAGTGCCCCAACGCCGAACCTACCGGTGTCGTCTGCCATGACCACTCTCCGTTGTCGCACACGGCACCGTCTCCCGCGCCCCCAACCCCGGCAAAGGGACAGGAGTGGGCTTTAGTGCTTCTAAATTTTTCTCCCAAAAGTTCATCATGACTAAATACAGCTGTCAATCGCATTGCTAGGATGCGCGACGTTTTCACCTCGACTGAACGCCGCCGGCGCATTCCGGCGGCGAGGCGATGCATGGGAGAGCGACATGGATGGTCGCGGCGACACGAGCGGTCCGAAGGACGCTCCAGCGATGGACGGCGATGAGGCCAGCGACCAGCGCCTCGGCGAAACCGTGCGGCTGCTGCGTCAGCGCGCCGGCCTCTCGATCCAGGACGTTGCCAACAAGACCGGTCTGTCCAACGGCATGATCAGCCAGCTCGAACGCGCGCGCGCCATGCCGTCCATCCGCACGCTGCGGCTGCTCAGCATCGCGCTCGACGTTCCGATCTCGTATTTCTTCGAGACGCCCGATGCCGCCGACGTGCAGCGCTACATCGTGCGCAAGAGCAGCCGGCGCCTGCTGCGGCTCACTGCGAGCGGCGTCGTCAAGGAGGCGCTGACACCGTCAGACAAGGGCCAGCTCGAGCTGTACGAACTCACGCTCAATCCCGGCGCGTCCTCCGGCACCGACTTCCTGCAGCACACCGGTGAGAAGGCCGGCTATATCATCTCCGGCAGCCTGCGGCTGTGGCTCGACAACCAGGCGCATTTGCTGGAGGCCGGCGACAGTTTCCGCTTTCCGAGCACCGTGCCGCACATGTTCGACAACCCAACGCAGCAGGCGGCGCGTGTGATCTGGGTCACGACACTGCACCAGACCGATTCGCCGGCAGGTTGAAGCGCGGCAAAACTTCAAGACGAGTTCAGTAGGCAGATGGATCGACAGACCAGGGCAACGCTGTGGATCGCCTTTATCGTCATCGTCTCCTATTTCGTGTGGTTCTATGTCGACTGCGCCATGGACGATGCGTGCCGGATCATCTGCGCCGGTGACGGCCGCCGCGGCTGCCATACGCAATGGACCACGGGGCCGAGGCAGCCTGATGATAGCCGCCTCGGCCCCGGAAGATGAGGCATGTCGCGGTGCCGTGAGCGAGCGGCCGACCTCCGAGCGTGCGGCAAGCCGCTGGTCGGCTCGGGATGCGTTTCGCGATAGACAAGCACCCGCCCACAGCCGATGCTGCCGCCCATCGGGATCCATTTGGAGGCGAGCCATGACCGCACTTGAAAAAGGCATTACTGCAAACGGCACTGGCTATGGCGGCAAGAGCTGGAACATCCTGGGCCAGGTCTATTTCCCCAAGGCCGTCACCGAGTCCACCTTCGCATTCGAGACCAACAGCGAGCCGGGTCAATTCGTGCCGGTGCACATCCATCCGACCCAGGACGAATTCATCCTGGTGCAGGAAGGCACGCTTGACCTCAAGCTGGACGGCCAGTGGGTCAAGGCCCATGCCGGCGACCTCGTGCGCCTGCCGCGCGGTATCCCGCACGGCTATTTCAACAAGTCCGACAAGCCGGCCCGCGCGCTGTTCTGGGTCTCGCCGATGCAGAAGCTCGAGGCGCTGTTCAACCAGCTTCACAATCTGACCGACCCCGCCGAGGTCGTCCGCATCTCGGCCCTGCACGAGGTCGACTTCCTGCCGCCGGAAGCCAACGACTAGGCTATGATGCCCTGACGGACGAATCGTTGGGGAAACCGGCCATGCGTGCAGGAGGTCGCGCCATCGCGGCGCTCGCGCTGCTCTTCGCGACATTTGCCGCGAGCCAGGCGCAAGCGCTGACGCCAACGCAATCGGAGGCGCAAGCCGCCTACGATCGCGCGCTGGCCGATTTCAAATCGGTCCTTGCCGAGCGGCGCCGCCAGATCGAGACGAAGCAAGTGCTGCCGAACCTGCCGGGCCAGGCACTTTATCTCGCGCGCGTCGCGGTGATCAGCACGTACAAGGATCTCACCGACGCCATGCCGTCGCGGATCGGAAGGCCGAACAAGTTCGAGATTCCCCCGGCCTATTTCGATGCCGAGATCGAACCGCTGGTCGACGAATATGCCGATCTGTTCGAGATCATGGAGGCGCCGCCCGCAAACGCACAAAACTCGGCGACGCCGTTCAGGGACGTGGTCGATCTCGCCACAGCGATCGCGCGCGCCAAGGGGCTTGCGCCGGCCCACGCTGAAGCTGCAGGCCGCATCAGTCTGGGCCTGTTCTTTGCCGAGACCAACGGCAAGCAGAACGTCCGCAACGGGCGCTCGAACACCTATATGGGCAGCCTCCAGACCGGCCCGTCCGAGGACCGCAACGGCCAGCGCAAATGGGAAGCCATCAAGGGCGCGATCGCGGCCGCCGATCCCGCGTTGAACGCGCGCGACGACAAGGAAGAGGCGCGGTCCCGCGGCACCGATCGCCGTTTCAATCACTGGACCAATGTGCGCGACGGCCTCATGAACGCGCATGCGGAGCTGTTTGCCGAGATCCCCGCGATCGTCAAGACGTTACCCGATCCGATCGAGCAGATGAAGCTGTTCGAGCTGATCCAGATCATCCCGACGCCGACGCGCTCCGCACTGAAGTCGGGCGACTTCTTGAACTACAGGGTGTCAGATCCCACCATCATGAAGCACCTGCGCAACAACAGCATCTTCGCCTTCGGCAAGGCAGACCGCGCGCGAAGCTCGGCCAGCTTCCGCGAGATTCTCGGCGCGATGTGGCTGTTCAAGCGGAAGTTCGAGAAGGCGATGGCGAAATACGCGGAGATCAAGCCACGATAGGGCCGTACCCTGCGGGAGACGAGCTAGTTTTCCGCCTTGTAGCCGTCGGTCAGCGTCTTCAGGAACGCGATAATGTCGGCCTCGTCCTGCTCGGTCATTGCCGCCTTCTCGCCGGCATGACGATTGAACGGCGGATCGGTGACGTCGACATTGGCGTGATATTTTCGCGGCAGGTCGTCGTGCTTCTGCACCGTGCCGTCGGCGGCGCGCGGAAAAAATTTTCCCGGGTTGGTGTCACGGAAATTATAGAAATCGAGTACCTGCTCGAGAGTGCTGAAGACGCCATTATGGAAGAAGGCGTGGCGCGTTGCGGCGTTGCGCAATGTCGGGGTCAGGAACATGCCGCAATATTGCGTCTGCTCGGAGATGTCGGTGCGATGCGGCCCGCAGACGCCGAGATCGAAATAGTTCGGATCGCGATTATTCGCGAGCGCTGCGTTGCGCGGCGCGCCGAGCGCCTCGTATTGATGGTCGGTGAACAACGGTGGCAGGCCATCGCGGGTCGGCGCCGAGGGATGGCAGCCGGCGCAGTTGGCCCTGTCGGGATCGTTGAACAATTGCAGGCCGCGCAGTTCGCTCTCGCTGAGCTGCGCCTTGCCCTCGAGCCAGTGATCGTACTTGCTGCTGTAGGAATGGAAGCTCGGCTCTTCGACCTGATAGCGCGCCGCCGCAAACATCGCCTCCGCGATCAGGAGCCGCTGATTGTCGAGCACGCGGGCGCCGAACAGCTCGACGAAACGCTGGGCGTAAGACGCATGGCGCAGCTTGTCCGCGACGATCTCGAGGCTGCCGCCGTCCATCTCGTTGGGATCGAGCAGCGGGAACAGCGCCTGGTCCTGCAGCGTGTCGGCGCGGCCGTCCCAGAACAGCCCGCCTTGCGGCACGATGTTCGCCGCCGACGCGGCATTCCCGCCAGCGGTTTTCGTGGTGCGTGCGGACTGCCGGCCGAGCGCGGCCATCTGCGCGAGGTCCATGACGTGGTCGTCGTCGCCCTTGTCCGGGCCGATGCTGAAATTCGGCTGGCGCTCCAGATAGGTCAGCGACGGAACGGCACGCGCACCCTGCCGCGACAAATCGGCGCCGCCAAGCATGACCGGGGCGTCATTGGGCGGGCCGTAAGCGTGATCCGGACTGTGACAGGATGCGCATGACAGCGCACCGGACGAAGACAACGATGCGTCGAAGAAGATCGCCTTGCCGAGCTGCGCCATCGCCGAGAGCGGTTCGGAGGGCGGGCGGTAGAGATGAACCGGGTTCGGATTGAGGCCCGACGGAATCGCTTCGGCCGGTGCTTGCGTCACGGCCGCAAAAACAGCGCCGGCCAGCGAGAGCAGGCCGGCGCCGAGGAGCCACAAAGTGCGGCTGTGCATATGACGTCCTGTCGGACTAGTGGTGATGGTGCTCGTCCGGCGGGCTGACCATGACCGTGCCGGCGGTCGGATCGAGGAACAGCGCGTCGGTGCGGAAGTCGTGGCGGTGGTCCTGATCGAAGTCGAACAGGTCCATGATCGAGCCGGTCGTGGCATCGAACGAGCCACCGCCCAGACGTTTGCCGTGCAGCCAATTGTCCTCGATGAACCGCACCACCGACGCCTGCGAGATATAGCTGTGGCTGACGAAGTTCGCCCTCGCGTAGGGCGAGACCACGATGAAGGGCACGCGGGTGCCGGGCCCGCAGCGGCCGTTCACCGGTTTGCCGTTGAGGCCGTTCGGCGCCGGTTGCTTCTGCGGACCGAGGCCGCACAAGCCCGGACCGTTGACCTGATCGGCGGCCGGATCATAGGACGCGCTCTTCGGCGCGACGTACTGGTGGTCGTACCAGCCGTCGGAGTCGTCATAGGTGATGATCACCGCGGTTTCGCGCCACTCCGGCTGCTTCTGGAGGAAGTTGATCAGCTCGACACTCCCGATCTGCTCATCGAGCGGATCAGAATAGCCGGCATGACCGTCCTGGTAAGCCGGCAACTTGATGTAGGAAACCGCCGGAAAATTGCCGGCCTTCACCGCAGCGTAGAAGTCTTCGAGATCATAGCCGTGATTGGCTGGGTCGATCTTGCCATTGAGGTCGTGGGTATGGCCGATCGCGTGCACCGAGCTCGGCCGCGCATGGGTCGGGTTGGCCGTCGACTTGTAGTACTGGAACCAGGCGTGGTGCGGAATGTAGTCCGCAGTGGCGGCGCCCACGACGGTCGAGAAGGTGCTGCGTGCGCACCCGGTCGTGCCGTTGGCATTCTTGAGCGTGAGATCAAAGCCGCCCATGAAGCTGCCCCAGCTGATGTGCTCGTCGTTGAGAAGATCACCGATATTCTTGCCGTCCATCAGGACCGTGCTGGTCGTGCTCGAGCAGGGGTCAATGCCCGGATCAGTGTCGCCGATCAGCGTCAGTCCGCCCTGGCCGTCGGGAACGGTCTGTGTCGACGTGCCGACGATATTCACGGAGCCGTTGGTCTGGCCCGAGATCACCTCGAGCGCGCCCGGCGTCGACGGACCAAAGGTATCGGTCCAAGCATTGTCGCTCATGGCAAAGTGCTGGGCGTAGTTCCAGAACGCTGTGACGGTGTTGCCGTCGAAATAGCCCATCACCTGCCCGTTGGTGCCGAACGCGCCGGCGCCGCCGGCGGTGCCGCGGCCGGTGAATTTCGGGAACAGGTCGTCCTTGCCGTTGTCGACCGCCTGCTGCTCGGGCGTGTAAGCGTGGTTCTGCGAACGCGTGTTGGCCTGGGTACGATCGAGCCGGAACGGATCGGTCGCGCCGGTGCCGTTGGCGGGATTGTTGTTCGGATTGTTCACCAGCAAATTGGCGTTGGCGAGATTGTTGACCTTCGGCGTATGCGGCTTCGGCACGAAGGGAATCGCGCCGGACGGATTGGCCGCGTTGGGATAGGTCGCGAAGTAATGATCGAACGAGCGGTTCTCGTTGAAGATGACCACGAGATGCTTGATCGGCGTCTCGGTGTGGATCTCGTGCGGATGGCGACCATGATCGCGATCGTGATCCCGATCCCGGCCGAAATCGTCTGCGAGAACCGGCATGGCGCACGTAACTGCCGTCGCGGCCGCGAAAATCGCAGCCGTCGTCAAAAATCTGGATTTCATCTTTGTTTGCCCCGAAGAAGTGACGCGGCAAACCCTAGCGATCGCATTTGACAGAGCTGTGTCAGTTTGACGCGAGAGACACTTCGCGCAGCTGTTCGGACAGAATTTCATACCCCGCTTTGCCAGGGATCCGCCGTTCCTGATCTCAAGCCGGCCTATGCCGGCAGGACTCAGAGCCTCTTGCTGAAGTGGTAGCGACGAATGCCACCGCCTACGGTCTTGTTGCTGGCCGCGTCGGCAATCTCTTCGCGTACGCTCTCGTATCCTGCGCTTCGATACAGGGCCAGTGCATCTTTCTGAAGTTCCGACGTGCTCAGCTCAAGTCGCCATCGATTGCGTCGGCGGCACTCATTCTCCGCGAACGCCAGCATCTTTCGCGCAATTCCCCGGCGCCGCGCGTCGGGCGCCACATACATGCGCCGCAACTCCATCGCATGCTCGCCTGCGGCCTCCAGACCGAACATGCCGACGATCTCGTCGCCATCGAGAGCGACCCAGAAGCCGCCGTTCCGGCTGGAGTAATAGTCGGCGAGCCGATCGATCTCCTCGACGAGGGAGCGAGCGATGTAGCTTTCAAACGCCTCCACCAAGTGGGCTGGCGCCAACAGCCGGTTTACCCGGATGAACAGCTCGTGGACGGGGGCTGCATCGGGCGGCGCGAAGGCGCGAATGTCTATCTCATGTGTCATGCAGCCAGGACCCGCCCCAGTCGCGCGGCGTTTGAAACAATTCTGGTCGACCACGTTCGTGATGAAAAGCGAAAACTGCCAAAGGCCACGCCGCTGTTTGCGGTGCAAGGCCTGCGACTGCCATGGCTATGGTGGTTCCACGACCGGTCATTTGTTGCTAACCTGTCGCACCGACAGACAGCCATCGGGGGCCACCGAATGACGCGCTCGAATCTCACTTCTCCTGTTCGACGCGAGAGGCAGTGGCGGCAGATCGGCCGGCTAGCTGCTGTCGCGGCGATAGTCGCGCTCGCGGGCTGCGAGGACAAGAACAGCTTCGTGGCGCCGCCGCCGCCTAAGGTGGACGTCGCCATACCCGTGCAGCGCCCGGTCACGCGCTACGTCGAGGCCACCGGCAATACCGCGCCGATCAAGAGCGTCGATCTGGTGGCACGGGTGCAGGGCTTTCTGCAATCGATCGACTATCAGGACGGCACCTTCGTCAAGCAGGGCACCCAGCTGTTCACGATCGAGCCGGAGACCTACAAGCTCAAGCTCGATCAGGCGCAGGCGGCCGAAGCCGGCGCACAGGCCTCGCTGCGGCAGGCGGAAGCCGACTTCAAGCGACAGAGCGAACTGGTGCAGCGGCAGGCCGTATCGCAGGCCACCCTCGACACCTCGACGTCGACCCGCGACAACGCCCAGGCCAATCTCCAGCAGGCCCAGGCCAATACCAGGCTCGCCGAGGTGAACTACGGCTATACCAAGGTGGTCGCGCCGTTCGACGGCATCGTCAGTGCGCACATGGTCTCGATCGGCGAGCTTGTCGGCGTCGCCTCGCCAACCCAGCTCGCGACCATCGTGGCGATGGAGCCGATCTATGTGAACTTCACCGTCAACGAGCAGGACGTGCTGCGGATTCGTGCCGAGGCGCAGCGCCGCGGGCTGACCCCCGCCGATCTCAAGCAGTTTCCGATCGAGGTCGGCCTCCAGACCGAGACCGGCTATCCCCATGAAGGCCACCTCGATTATGTCGCGCCGACCCTCAACCAGTCGACCGGAACGCTCGCGGTGCGCGGCCTCGTCCCCAACGACAATCGGGTGCTGCTGCCCGGCTATTTCGCCCGCGTCCGCGTGCCCTTCGACCGGGACAAGAACGCTCTGCTCGTTCCCGACACCGCGCTCGGCAGCGACCAGGGCGGCCGCTATCTCCTGGTGGTCAACAAGGACGACCTGGTCGAGCAGCGCAAGGTGCAGATCGGCGCCGTGGACAACGGCCTGCGCGTGATCGAAAGCGGCCTGAAGCCGGACGACCGCATCGTCATCGCGGGGCTGCTCAGGGTGATTCCAGGCCAGAAGATCGATCCGCAGCTGACCAAGATCGAACAACCGCAAGCGTCTGCCAAGTGAACTGCGAAGTGATCAGTCAAGTGAGGGGTCGCCGGCCATGATCTCAAAATTCTTCATCGAGCGGCCGGTCCTCTCGAACGTCATCGCGCTCCTCATGATCCTGATCGGTGGCGTGGCGCTGTTCAATCTCGCGATCTCGCAATACCCGGACGTGGTGCCGCCGACAGTGCAGGTCACCACGCGCTATCCCGGCGCCAGCGCCAAGACCGTGATCGACACCGTTGCGCTCCCGATCGAGCAACAGGTCAACGGCGTCGAGGACATGCTCTATATGCAGTCCTACAGCGCGTCCGACGGCACCTATACCCTGACCGTAACCTTCAAGATCGGCACCGACCTCAACTTCGCGCAAGTGCTGGTGCAGAACCGCGTCTCCAGCGCGCTCTCCCAATTGCCTACGTCCGTGCAGAACCAGGGCGTCACCGTCCAGAAGAAGTCGACCTCGATCCTGCTGTTCGTGACGCTGACCTCGCCCGACTCGACGTTCGACAGCTTGTATCTGAGCAACTACGCGACCATCAATTTGCGCGACGAGCTGTCCCGCCTGCCCGGCGTCGGCAACGTCACGGTGTTCGGCGCCGGCCAGTATTCGATGCGGATCTGGCTCGATCCGAACAAGCTCCAGGCCCGCGGTTTGGTGCCGCAGGACGTCATCCAGGCGATCCAGCAGCAGAGCCAGCAGGTGTCGGCGGGCCAGGTCGGCGCGCCGCCGACACCGCCGGGTCAGGCGTTCCAGTACACGCTCAACGTCAATGGCCGGCTCGACGATACCAGCCAGTTCGAGAACATCATCGTCAAGTCTGGCACCAGCGGCGATGTCACGCGGGTGCGCGATGTCGGCTGGGTCGAGCTCGGCGCGCAGACCTATAGCCAGATCTTCTCGCTGAACAAGCAGCCCGCGGTCGGCATCGGCGTGTTCCAGTCACCCGGTGCCAACGCGCTCCAGGTCGAGCAGGCCGTCGAGAAGAAAATGGCGGAGCTCGCCAAGGCCTTCCCCCAAGGCATGAAGTACGACACCCCGTTCGACACCACGAAATTCGTGCAGGCCTCGGTGCATGAGGTCTACACGACGCTGATCGAAGCCGGCCTGCTCGTGCTGGTGGTGATCCTGGTGTTCCTGCAAGACTGGCGCGCGATGCTGGTGCCGGCGACGACCGTCCCGGTGACCATCATCGGCGCGTTCGCCGCGATGGCGGCGCTCGGCTTCACCATCAACATGTCGACGTTGTTTGCGATCGTGCTGGCGATCGGCATCGTGGTTGACGATGCCATCGTCGTGGTCGAAGGCGCCGCCCACAATATCGAGCAGGGCATGAACGGCCACGACGCCGCGATCAAGGCGATGGACCAGCTGTTCGCGCCGATCGTCGGCATCACCCTGGTGCTGATCTCGGTGTTCCTGCCGGCCTCGTTCCTGGCCGGCCTCACCGGGCGGATCTACTCGCAATTCGCGCTGGTGATCGCCGCAACCGCGCTGCTGTCCGCCATCAACGCGGCGACCCTGAAGCCGACGCAATGCGCGCTCTGGCTGCGGCCGACGGTACCGCCGGAGCAGCGCAACTTCTTTTACCGGGGCTTCAACGCGATCTACAACCGGGTCGAGCGGGGCTACATCCGGCTGATCGGGGTCCTGGTCAGGCACGCCACGGTGTCGGTCGCGGTTGCGCTTGTCCTGATCGCGATCGGCGGCTACGGCCTGTCGCGGGTGCCGACCGGCTTCCTTCCGATCGAGGACCAGGGCTATCTGATCGCCGCGGTGCAGCTGCCCGACGGCGCCTCGCTGGAGCGAACGCAAAAGGTGCTCGACCGGGCCAGCGAACTCATCAAGGACACGGCGGGCGTCCAGCAGGTCATCACCATCGCCGGTATCTCCGCGCTCGACAGCAGCGCGAGCCTTGCCAATGCCGGCGTCGCCTACATCATCCTGAAGGACTGGGGCGCGCGCAAAGGCCCCGGCGAGGACCTGCGCTCACTGGTGTTCGGGCTGAACGACAAGCTCGCGACCATCATGGAGGCGCGCACGCTGGTGCTGCCGCCGCCGCCGATCCAGGGTATCGGCAACGCCGCCGGCTTCTCGATGCAGGTCGAGCTGCGCGACGGCAACAGCGATTTCGCAAAGCTCCAGGCGATCACCGGTGCGATGGTCTCCAACGCGCAGAGCCAGAGCGCGCTGCAGCGCGTGTCGTCCTCGTTCCGCTCTTCGGTGCCGCAGTTCAACGTCGAGATCGACCGCATCAAGACCCAGACCCTGCACGTGACGACGGACCAGGTGTTCTCGGCGCTGTCGACCTATCTCGGCTCGTCCTACGTCAACCAGTTCAACAAGTTCGGCCGCGTATTCCAGGTCTATACCCAGGCTGATCCGGCGTTCCGCGTCACCGAGCGCGACATCGCCAACATGATGGTGCGCAACCAGAACGGCGACATGATCCCGATCGGCACCGTCGCTACGATCACGCCGGTCACCGGCCCGTCGCTGATCAGCCTCTACAATCTCTATCCGTCGTCGACCATCGTCGGCCTGCCGGCGCAAGGCTATTCGTCGGGGCAGTCGCTGCAGCTGATGGAGGAGATCGCGGACAAGACGCTACCGCCGGGCACGGGCTTCGAATGGACCGCGATGTCGTATCAGGAGAAGGCGGTCTCGAGCCAGATCTACTGGGTGTTCGGGCTCGCGATGCTGCTGGTCTATTTCGTGCTCGCCGGCCAGTACGAGAGCTGGTATGCGCCGATCTCGGTGATCCTCGCGGTGCCGCTGTCGCTGATCGGGCCGATGCTGATCCTCAACGGCTTGAAGATCGACAACAATTTGTATTGCCAGATCGGCCTGATCCTGCTGATCGCGCTGTCGGCCAAGAACGCGATCCTGATCGTCGAGGTCGGGCTCGAGCTGCACGGCCGCGACGGCAAGCCGGTCGCGGAATCCGCGATCGAGGCGGCGCGCGCCCGCTTCCGTCCGATCCTGATGACGTCGTTCGCCTTCATCCTCGGCGTGGTGCCGCTGGTGATCGCGACCGGCGCCGGCGCCAGCGCTCGCAAGTCGATCGGCATCACGGTGTTTTCCGGCATGCTGGCCTCGACCTGCCTTGCGGTGCTGTTCGTGCCGGCCTTCTTCGTGGTGGTGCAGCGGTTTGAGAACTGGCGCGCGTCGCGGAAGACACCGGAGGCGCAGCCGATCGCCGAGGTGAAGACCTAAAAGCGCGAAAACAACCCCATGCACAGTAGAGATGGGATTGACAAGGCTGAGCTTTTGATTCAGCCGCGCTGAGGCGTTTGACTCGTCGGGCAAAACACCGGCAGAATGACATCATCGGCAGAGAGTGGGTGAAGCGACATCCCCCTGCGATCACCGGCTTCTTCGTCATTGCGAGCGCAGCGAAGCAATCCAGAGTCCCTCCGCGGAAAGATTCTGGATTGCTTCGCTACGCTCGCAACGACGATCTGGAAGCAGCCCCGCGCCTTCGCAGCGCTCGCCATGACGATGCGGAGGCAGCCACGCGCCTCATGGCATCACGCCGCGTGCGGCGTCCTGACCTCGCGCGGAAGGATGATGGCGGCTGCGATCGCCAGCAGGCACAGGCCGGCGAAGGCGTGCAGCATGGTGACGAAGCCGCCCTGCTCGTACAGCCAGGCGACCAGGCCGACGGACGCGCCGGCGGCGGTGAAGCCGACGAAATAGCGCACCGCGTAGGCGCGCGAGCGCCATTCTTCGCTGGTGTATTTACCGACCATGGCGTCATTGACCGTGACCTGCCCGAATGCGCCCATCACGATGCCGATCGACACCAAGATCAGCGGCAAATTGGACAGGCTCGCAGCGAGATAGAGGAACGGCGCCAGCATGAAGGACAACGGCAGCGCCACCGTCTTCAGCGAATAGCGGTCGAGCAGCCGGCCGATCGTGTACTGCGTCATCGCGCCGAACACGTAGACGCAGGCCGCGATGACGCCGAGCAATGCCGGGCTTTTGGTGAGATCGGCGAGCCGCTCCGCGAACAGCTTTGGCAGCGCGACGGTGACGGCATTGAACGTGGTGGAGATCGCGATCACGACGATCAGCAACGACAGGATCACGCGCCACATATCCTGCTTGGCCACTCGCGCTTGCGCCGCCGCCTGCTTCGAGCCCTTGCGGTCCTCGTGCACGACACTAACCGCAAAGGCGATGCCGATCAGGATGGTGACGATGCCGGGCACGATGAAGGCAAAGCGCCAGCCGAAATATTGCCCGATGACGCCGGTGACCAGCGCGGACGAGGCGACGCCGAGATTGCCCCAGACGCCGTTCAGCCCCATCTCGCGGCCAAGCTTCTCGGCATAGGACACGATCATGGCGGTGCCGACGGGATGGTAGATCGAGGCGAAGATGCCGATCGCGAACAAAGCAATACCGAGCTGCGGCGGCGTCTGCACCAAGCCGACCGAGATCATCGCAAGTCCGATGCCGATGAAGAAGATCAGCATCATGTGGCGGCGGCTCCAGCGATCGCCAAGCCAGCCGGTCAAAAGCGAGCCCGCGCCGAAGGCGACGAAGCCCGGCGTCGCGTAAGGCAGCAGTTCCGAATAGGCCATGCCGAGCGCCGGGCCCATGATGATCACGGCGGCGGCAAAGATCAGCATCGCATAATGGTCGATGAAATGGCCTGCGTTGACGAAGCCGATCACCCGGCCGGGGCTGTTCATTGCGAATCCTCTCCTGCTCCGAAATGAGTTATATGTCGTGCCAATGACGGGATGCTGCCAATGACTGTCGTCGAAACGCCAATCCTCCGCGAGGTCCGGAGCAACCACCGCTCCCCGACGGGCGTGCATTTGGTCGCGCGCGACTATCCCAGGGGGCTGCGGCTCGATCCGCACATGCACCGCGAGGCGCAGCTGGTCTATGCTGCGAAGGGCACCATGCAGGTGACGACGCCGAAGGGGCGCTGGCTGGTACCGCCGGACCGCGCGGTCTGGGTGCCGGCCGGACTCCAGCACGCCATCGACGTGCTCGCCGACATCGAGATGCGCACGCTGTATTTCGACCTGCCCTGGCTGGAGCGCGAGCAGCGCTATGACGGCCTCGCCAAGGAGTTCGTGGTGCGGGTGTCGCCGTTGCTGCACCAGGCGATCCTCGCGCTGTTCGATTCACGTAGCACGGAAGCGCGCACCGAGCTGCTGGTGCGCCTGGTGATGCTGGAATTGCACCAGGCCGAGGATTCCGCGACCTTCGTGCCGCTGCCGCAGGAGTCGCGCTGCCGGCGCGCCGCGATGATCGTGCTCGACGATCCGACCGGGGCGCACGACATCGATGGCTTGGCGCGCGAGATCGGAACGTCGGCGCGCACGCTGTCGCGGCTGTTTTCGACCGAGACGCAATTGAGCTTCAAGAGCTGGTGCCAACGCGCAAGGGTTGCGGCCGCCATCCAACTGATATCGACGGATGCCAATGTCTCGGTGAAGCAGCTCGCTGCCCAGCTCGGCTATGCCAGCGTGCCGGCTTTCTCGGCCGCATTCCGCCAGGTGACCGGGCGGACGCCGAGGGAGTTTGCCGGGAAGGGGTGAGGCAGCCGCCCTTCGGTCCGTTGCCGCCTCACACTCGGTGTCGTCGCCCGGCTTGACCGGGCGATCCAGTACTCCGAGACAGTAGTGATTGAACGGAGACGCCGCGGCGTACTGGATGCCCCGGTCAAGCCGGGGCATGACGGCGCGTTGCTGCGCATGACAGCATTCTCGAAACGCGCGGCCTAACTCAACTTGCCAATTCCCCCAGCTTGAATGTGATCGGCTTCCGCCTAAATCCCGTGTAAGCTTCCGCATCGCACAAACCCGGATTCGAAAAGCCCAGATGGCCAACGCCTTCTTCTCCGATCTGCTTGCCACCATCTCCGAACGTGGCCGCACGCTGCTGCGCCGCGATTCCGCGGACACAAAACAGGACGCCGACGGGCTGATCGAGCTCTGCGGCGCGCTGCTGTCGGGCCGGGGCGAAGCCTCCGGCACGGCCATGGCACGCGAGGTGCTCGACCTCTACCAGGATCTCGATGCGGCCGGACGCCGCGCCTTCTTCGAAGCGCTGGTGCGCGATTTCGGCCCGGACCGGGAGCGTCTGGCCAAGGCGATCGAAACATGGCGCGCCCAGCCCGGCGACGAAGACGCGAGCGCGCTGCATTTCGCCTCGGAGCCGCGGCGGCAGGAACTGATCCGCCGCCTCAATCGCGCGCCCGGCGGCACCGGCGATCTCGTCAAGATGCGCGCCGATCTGCTCGGCATGATGAACGGGCACGCCGATCTCGCCGCGCTCGATCGCGACGTGTCGCATCTGCTCTCTTCGTGGTTCAACAGGGGGTTTCTCGTGCTGCGCAGGATCGACTGGTCGACCCCGGCCAACATCCTCGAAAAGATCATCCGCTACGAGGCCGTGCACGAGATCAGCGACTGGGACGATCTGCGCCGCCGCATCGATCCGGTCGACCGCCGCTGCTACGCCTTCTTTCATCCGGCGATGGTCGACGAACCCTTGATCTTCGTCGAGGTGGCACTGACCGAGACCATCCCCGGCGCGATCGCACCGCTGCTCGCGGTCGACCGCCAGCTGGTCCCGATCGAGCGCGCGCGCACCGCCGTGTTCTATTCGATCTCCAACACCCAGCGCGGCCTTGGCGGCATCTCCTTCGGCAGCTTCCTGATCAAGCAGGTGGTCGAGGAGCTGCGCCGCGAATTGCCAAGACTCGACAATTTCGTGACGCTGTCGCCGGTGCCCGGCTTCATGCCGTGGATCAAGCAGGACAAGGACCTGCCGCTGACGGACGAGGACCGTGAACTGCTGAAGCGCCTGGACGAGCCGAAATGGTTCGAAGATGCGGAGGCCGCCGCGCTGTTGCGCAGCGTCGTCGAACCGCTCGCCGCCTACTATTTCCTGAAGGCGCGCACGCCGAAGGGGCGCCTGATCGACTCGGTCGCGCGCTTCCATCTCGGCAACGGCGCACGGCTGGAGCGCATCAACTGGCTCGGCGATGTCTCGCCCAAGGGCCTCCGGGAGTCGGCGGGCATCATGGTCAACTACCTCTACCGCCTCGAAGACATCGAGAAGAACCACGAAGCCTATGCCAATGACGGCGAGGTCGTGGCCTCGAGCGCGGTGAAGAAGCTGCTGAAGGGCGACGGGCGACGACTGCTGGATATGCGGTTGTCGTAGGCGCCGAGATGTCGCTCCAGTGACGATGTCATCGTCCGCGAAGGCGGACGATCCAGTATTCCAGAGGCCGGCGTTAAAGAGCTCGCCGTAACCACATCCGCCGCAGCGTACTGGATGCCCCGGTCAAGCCGGGGCATGACAGCGGAGTGTTTGGCGGGGCCGTCGTCCCCCAAGCGCCCGGCTACTCCGCCAGCGCCTTCATTTCCCTGTACAGATCCGACTTGCCTTCGAAGCCGATGCCGGGGAGGTCGGGCATGGTGATGTGGCCGTTCTCGACACGGACGCCGTCGGGGAAGCCGCCGTAGGGCTGGAACAGGTCCGGATAGCTCTCGTTGCCGCCGAGGCCTAAGCCGGCCGCGATGTTGAGTGACATCTGGTGGCCGCCATGCGGGATGCAGCGGCTCGGGGACCAGCCGTGGGTTTTCAACACTTGCAGCGTGCGCTGGTATTCACAGAGGCCGTAGGACAGCGCGCAGTCGAATTGCAGCCAATCGC
Source organism: Bradyrhizobium sp. Kon10 (assembly GCF_055807395.1). Lineage (NCBI taxonomy): Bacteria > Pseudomonadati > Pseudomonadota > Alphaproteobacteria > Hyphomicrobiales > Nitrobacteraceae > Bradyrhizobium > Bradyrhizobium sp. Kon10. The sequence continues at coordinate 241,772 of NZ_JBVVOZ010000003.1, forward strand.
GATCCGGGCGCATGCCGCCGTAACGGATGAGGTTGCGGGCGTCCTGGTGGCTGAACAGGTTTTCGCCGGTGGCCATCGGTCCCGGATAGAACTCGGCGAGCGCGGCCTGCAGCGCGTAGTCGAGGGGATCGCCGACCTCCTCGTACCAGAACAGCGGATAGTCGCGCAGCATCTTGGCGTAGGCGATGCCGGTTTCGAGATCGAAGCGGCCGTTGGCATCGACGGCGAGCTGCGCGTCGTTGCCGATCTCCTTCAGCACCGCCTCGATGCGGGTGCGATCGTCCTCGATGTCAGCGCCGCCGATCTTCATCTTGACCACGTTGTAGCCGCGGTCGAGATAGCCGCGCATCTCGCCGCGTAGCGCCGAGAGGTCCTTGCCGGGATAATAATAGCCGCCGGCGGCGTAGACGAACACGCGCGGATTGGCGCTGCGGCCGTGACGTTCGGCCAGCAGGCGGAACAGCGGCTGGCCCGCAATCTTCGCCACCGCGTCCCACACCGCCATGTCGATGGTGCCGACCGCGACCGAGCGCTCGCCATGGCCGCCCGGCTTCTCATTGGTCATCATCGCGGCCCAGACCTTGTCGGGATCGAGATTGTCGCCGGCCGCATTCAACAGCGAGTTCGGGTCGGCTTCGAGGATGCGCGAGGCAAAGCGCTCGCGGATCAGGCCGCCCTGCCCGTAGCGGCCGTTGGAGTTGAAGCCGTAGCCGACCACGCGCTTGCCGTCGCGGACGACGTCAGTGACCACGGCGACAAGGCTCGTCGTCATCTTGCTGAAGTCGATATAGGCGTTGCGGATCGGCGAGGAGATCGGCTTGGTGATCTCGCGCACGTCGACGATACGGACGGACATGGGGTTTGCCTTTTTGCTTTCGTCATTGCGAGCGAAGCGAAGCAATCCAGAAATGCATCCGCGGAGACAGTCTGGATTGCTTCGTCGCAAGGGCTCCTCGCAATGACGAGGAGAGAGGGTGCGCCACGTCGCAATGACGGCGGTTGGACTTACTTCTTGTCCCTGAAATACGGCTCCACGGGACCATGCACCTTGATGGTCAGCGGATTGCCGTGACGATCCTTGGCGTTGCCGGCGGTGACGCGGACCCAGCCTTCACTGATGCAGTATTCCTCGACATTGGTCTTCTCGACGCCCTTGAAGCGGATGCCGACATCGCGCGCCAGAATGTCCGCGTTGTAATAGGGACTGTTCGGATCGACCGACAGGCGGTCGGGGAATTCGTCGCTCATGATTGTCTCGCTCATAACAGGGTCTCGATTTGCTGCCGCAATCCTTCGGGCCGTGCGGTCGGCGCATAGCGCGCGATGACCTTGCCGGCGCGGTCCACCAGGAATTTCGTGAAATTCCATTTGATGGAGGCCCCTAACAGGCCGGATTGCTGGCGTTTCAGATACTCATACAGCGGATGCGCCTTGGCGCCGTTGACGTCGATCTTCTCGAACAGCGGGAAGGTGACCTCGTAATTGGTCGAGCAGAACGTCTGGATCTCGCCCGCCTGCCCCGGCTCCTGCGCGCCGAACTGGTTGCAGGGAAAGCCGAGCACCGAAAAGCCGCGCGGCGACAGATCGCGATAGAGATCCTCCAGGCCACGATATTGCGGCGTGAAGCCGCATTTGCTCGCGGTGTTGACGATCAACAGCACCTGGCCTTCGAAGCGCCGCAGGGCGATCTCCTCGCCGGCGAGCGAATTGGCCTTGAAGTCGTAAATGGCAGACATCGCTAGCCCACCGGGTCGATCGGCGACGGCGGCACGCCGCCCGCCTCGATCGCTTCGCCGGCAAGAAGACAGAGGTCCTCGCGATAGCGGCCGGACACGATCTGAACGCCGACCGGCGCCTTGCCGACGAGCCCGGTCGAGACCACGAGGCCCGGCAATCCCATGAAGGGAATGGCGATCTGCGGCAGCTGCGCCTCCCAGACCCGCTTGAACGAGTCGTCGTCCTTGCGGTCGAGATGATCCGGGAACGGCAGCTCGCCGGACACCGGCGTCAGCACCACCGCATATTGCTCGAAGAACAGCATCCAGTCGCGGGTCAGCGTGGCGCGGCGGGTCAGCGCCTTGGCATAATTCGCCTGGTCGAGCGGCGTGACCTTGGCGCGGTTGCCGCGCAGGCAGGCCAGCGCTCCGGGATCGCCCTCGCGCTCGGCCATCTCGAGCTGGGCCTCGTAGCCATCGCCAAGCCACAGCTTGACCTGCCACTCGACCGCTTCGCGCATCGGCGGCGTGTTCTCGATGGTATCGACGGTCCACCCGGCACGCTCGAGGCGCTTGCCGGCATCCGTCACGGCCGCCTTCACGTCGGGCGTGGTCGCAAGGCCATCCGGGTTGAGGCAGAGCGCGGCGCGCTTCGGCCGCACTTCACCTTCCAGCGGCACCGGTGCAAACCAGGGATCGCGCATGTCGGGCGCCGACATCGCGGCGAGCGAGATGCGCAAATCGTTGACGGTACGGGCCAGCGGACCCGACACCGCCATGATCTGCGGCCCGATCGGACGCTCCGGCAGCGCCGGATTGAACGCCGGAATGCGGCCCAGCGTCGGGCGCAGGCCGTGCACGCCGCAGGCATAGGCAGGGTAGCGGATCGAGCCGGCAATGTCGGTGCCATGGGCGATGTGGCCGATGCCGGCCGCGACCGCCGAGCCGGCGCCGCCCGACGAGCCGCCCGGGGTCAGCGAGGTGTCGCGCGGGTTCTTGGTGTCGCCATGGACCAGATTGGTGGTGAACCAGCGGTAGGAGAAGGCCGGGCAATTGGTGCGGCCAAGGAGAATGGCGCCGGATTTGCGGAAATTGGCGACCACCGGATTGTCTTCCCGGGCGATCAGGTCGCGCTGGAGCTTCAGGCCGTTGGTGGTGGCAAAGCCTTGCTGGTCGACATTGGCCTTGATGGTGACGGGCACGCCGGCCAGGACACCGGGGTCCTCGCCACGGGCGATGACGGCATCGACCGCGTCGGCCTGCTTGAGCACGTCTTCCGGCCGGTGATCGATCACGGCATTGAGCCTGGGATTGACCGCATCGAGCCGGGCGAGGCCGGCCTGCGCGGCTTCCCTGGCGGACACCTTTTTGGCTTTGACGAGGGTGGCGAGGTCGGCGGCCGACAGGCGCCAGAGGTCTTGCATGGCTTGCTCCGTATAACCGGCGTCTTTTAGCGCCGGAAACGCGGCAAAGCCATGCGGATTTCGCAGGGGTACCGCCGCCATTGCGAGCGAAGCGGCGAAGCGAAGCAATCCAGAATCCCTCCGCGGAAGCCGTCTGGATTGCTTCGTCGCAAGGGCTCCTCGCAATGACGGTGGACGGAGCGAGCCCTAATGCCGCGTGGCGGATTGATCCGGTACGTCCAGCAAGGCCTCGGTGAACGGGAACTCCAGCACGATGTCGCCTTCGCGGTCGGTGACCTCGATCACCGCCTGCATGAGCGCCGGCTGGGTTCCCTCGGATTTCAGCACCTCCAGGATCATCTGGCGCGCGACCTCCCAGGCGCGATCAGGATTGCGCAGATCCTCGCCTTCGGGATCCACGATCAATTCCTGGCCGATCCGGGTGTTGAAGAAATATCTTGGCATCACGAATTCCAATTGGGGCGCATGTCGCCGATTGAAAGCTGTCCCACACTCACAACTGGTTTATCCCGGCAGGCATCACGACACATCGGCAGTTTTGCATGACTTGTCCGCGGTCTTTGCGGCGCCACTACGCTATCGCGGTCTTTGCACCGCAGCAATTCCGCCGGCACTACTACCTAGGTCCCGCAAGATTTAACTGGCGAACTTTTCCCCCCGCATTACTTTAACCGTGGGCGGACACGTCCGAATTCTGAAAATGGAGAGCCAAAATGGCCTGGAAAACCCCGAAGATCATCGAAGTGCCCTGCGGCATGGAAATCAACATGTATGTGAGCGCCACCCGCAAGTAAGCGGTTGGTCAGTTCGCGTTCAGCGCAGGTGGGTCTTTCGATCGCGCTCTTTCTTCCGGTCACGATACGTTTCCGGAAGACAGATTTTGTGTCGACGTGAGATCCACCGCGCGACGTTGCCGCCAGGAGACGGATCATGCTTCGCGTCGTCGTCCTGGGCGCCGCAGCCGGCGGCGGAGTGCCGCAGTGGAATTGCGGCTGCGAGGGGTGCCGGGCGGCCCGCATCAACGGCCATGAACTGCAACGGACCCAAGCCTCGGTCGCCTTCAGCGGCGACGGCGAGCACTGGTTCCTGATCAACGCCTCGCCCGACCTGCGCCAGCAATTGAATGCCACGCCACAGCTGCATCCCAAGGCGGGCGCGCTACGTCACACGCCGATCGCCGGCGTGATCCTGACCAATGGCGAGGTGGATGCGGTGGCTGGACTGTTGTCGATGCGCGAGAGCTCGCCGTTCACGGTCTACGCGCATGAGAAGGTGCTGGCGATCTTGAACGCCAACAGCATCTTCAATGTGCTGAACGACAAGTACGTGCTGCGGCAGCCGATCGCGATCAACGAGCCGTTCGAGCCGCGGCTGCCGGACGGCGCGCGCTCGGGGCTGCAAGTGCTGCCGTTCGCCGTCTCCGGCAAGTCGGCCTGGTATCTCGAAGGCAAAGCACATCCCGGCGGCGAAACCGGCGACGGCGATACGGTGGGCCTGAAGATCACCGACAAGGCGACCGGCAAGTGCTTCTACTTCATTGCCGCCTGCGCCGAGGTGACCGATGCGCTCAAGGCCGAGATCGACGGCGCGGCGCTGGTGTTCTTTGACGGCACGGTCTGGCGCGACGACGAGATGATCAGGGCCGGGCTCGGCCACAAGACCGGCAAGAGCATGGGCCATGTCGCGATGTCGGGCGACGACGGCGCGATCGCGCGGCTTGCGGATCTCGCACTCGACAGGAAGCTATTTCTGCATATCAATAACTCGAACCCGGCGCTGCTGCCCGCTTCACCCGAGCGCAAGGCCGCTGAGCAGGCGGGCTGGCAGATACCCGCCGACGGAACGGAGATCGTGCTGTGAATGCCGCGTCACTGACAGGAATGACCGCGCTCTCGGTCGGCAAGGACATCCGGCTGAACTCGGCCGAGGAGCTGGAGGAGACGCTGCGCCATATCGGTGCGACGCGCTATCACAGCCTGCATCCGTTCCATAAGCTCTTGCACGGCGGCAAGCTCAACAAAGGCCAGGTGCAGGCCTGGGCGCTGAACCGCTATTATTACCAGAGCACGATCCCGATCAAGGACGCGGTGGTGATCTCGCGCTTCCGCGACCGCGCCACGCGCGTGGAATGGCGCCACCGCATCGAGGATCATGATGGCGACGTCGGCAGCGAAGGCGGCATCGAGCGCTGGCTCAAGCTGACCGAAGGGCTCGGGCTCGACACATCTTACGTGGAATCGACTGAGGGGATTTTGCCGGCGACGCGCTTCGCAGTGGAAGCCTATGTGCACTATTGCCGGGAGAAGTCACCGCTGGAGGCGATCGCCTCCTCACTCACGGAACTGTTCGCGCCGAACCTGCATGAAGAGCGCATCTCCGGCATGCTGGAGCACTACGATTTCGTCAATCCGGACATCATGAGCTACTTCAAGCGCCGGCTGACACAGGCCCCGCGCGATGCCAATTTCGCGCTCGACTATGTCAAGGCGCACGCCACGACGCCGGAGCAGCGCGCCGCCGTCTGTAATGCGCTGATCTTCAAGACCAACGTGCTGTGGGTGCAGCTCGACGCGCTCCAGCACGCCTATGTCGAGGGCCACATTCCGCCGGGCGCGTTCGTGCCCAAAGCGAGCTAGGGAACAGGAGCCATGGCCGGGCCGCGTCATATCAGCGTCAGCGAAGCAAGCCGCCCGGTGCTGCCGCGGCACGCCAAGTTGAAATACGACGAAACGCGAAAGGTCTGGGTGATCCTGGCGCCGGAGCGCGTGCTGGCGCCGGACGAGATCGCGGTCGAGGTCTTGCAACTCTGCGATGGCGAGCGCAGCGTGGGCGACGTGTCCGATCAGCTCGCCGCGAAATATGCCGCACCGCGCGAGGCGATCCTGACCGACGTGATCGCGATGCTCCAGGACCTCGCCGACAAGGGCTTTCTCACCGAAGCCCGGGAGAAGACGCCATGAGCGATGTGCTTGGCAATCCGGCTATTCCAGCTGACGCCAGCGACAGCCTCGCGGTGCTGGAGAAAAGCCGCTCGACCGCGGAGACCTTTGGCATTCCGCTCGCCGTCTTGCTCGAGATCACGCATCGTTGCCCGCTGCAATGCCCCTATTGCTCCAATCCGGTCGAGCTCGACCGTTCCGGCAAGGAGCTGACCACCGAGGAATGGAAGAAGGTGTTGAGCGAGCTTGCCGAGATCGGCGTGCTCCAGGTGCACTTCTCCGGCGGCGAGCCGACGGCGCGGAAGGATCTCGTCGAGCTGGTGAAGCATGCCACCGACGTCGGCCTCTACACCAATCTGATCACCTCGGCGGTGCTGCTGACGCGCGAGAAATTGAGCGAGCTTGCCAATGCCGGTCTCTGTCATGTGCAGATCAGCTTCCAGGGTGTCGAAGAAGGTCTCGCCGACCGCGTCGCCGGCTACCGGAACGGTCACCGCAAGAAGCTCGAAGTCGCCAAATGGACTCGCGAACTCGACCTGCCGCTCACCGTGAACGCGGTGATGCACCGGCAGAACCTGCATCAGCTCCCCGACATCATCCAGATGTCTGTTGATCTCGACGCCGACCGGCTAGAGGTCGCCAATGTGCAATATTACGGCTGGGCGCTGAAGAACCGCGCCGCCTTGATGCCGACGGTGGAGCAGCTCGACGAATGCACCCGCATCGTGGAGGACGCGCGCGAGCGGCTCAAGGGTACGCTTGCGATCGACTATGTCGTGCCGGACTATTACGCGCTGCGGCCGAAGAAATGCATGGGCGGCTGGGGCCGGCAGTTCTTCAACATCTCGCCGGCTGGCAAGGTGCTGCCCTGCCACGCCGCCGAGAGCATCACCGGGCTCGAGTTCGAATCGGTGCGCTCCAATCATTCGATCGCCTGGATCTGGCAGAACTCCGAGGCCTTCAACCGCTATCGCGGCACCGGCTGGATGAAGGAGCCGTGCAAGTCTTGCGAATTCCGCGAGATCGATTTTGGCGGCTGCCGCTGCCAGGCCTTTGCGCTGACCGGTGACGCCGCCAATACCGACCCGGCCTGCGCGCTGTCGCCGCTGCACGAGACCATCTTCAAGCAGGCCGAGCGCGAGGCCGAGGGCGAGACCAACCGCTTCGTCTACCGCAACTTCGCCGGCGGCACTTTGGAATCCGGGAATGACGCCTGACGCCGATGCGTCCAACTCGGTCAAACGCGCCGATCCGTTTGCACCGCTGACCTCCGGCATGCTGGACGTCGGCGACGGCCACGAACTCTACGTCGAGAGCGTCGGCCGCGCTGATGGCATTCCTGCGGTCTATTTGCATGGCGGGCCGGGCTCCGGCTGCCAGCCCGATCATCGCCGCCTGTTCGATCCCGAACGATTTTGCGCGGTACTGTTCGACCAGCGCGGCTGCGGCCGCAGCCGTCCCAAGGGCTCGCGCGCGCACAATACGACGGCTCATCTGATCGCGGACCTGGAGAAGATCCGCGAAAAATTCGGCTTCACGCGCTGGATGCTGGTTGGCGGCTCCTGGGGCGCGACGCTGGCGCTGGCCTATGCAGAAGCGCATCCCGATCGCGTGTCCGGCATCGCGCTGCGCGCGACGTTTTTGGGCACGCGGGCGGAAGTCGAGACGGCTTTCACCTCGCGGCTTCAGCAGTTCTATCCGGCGCTGCACGCGGACTTTCTGAGCGTGCTTCCGCCAGACGAGCAGGAGCGGCCGGTGGACGCCTATTGGCGCCGCATCCTCGACGCCGATCCGGCCGTCCATGGGCCGGCCTCGCGGGCCTGGCACGACACCGAGCGCGCCTTGTCGGAACACAAGCCGGCAAAGACGCGACTGGACCTGGCGTCATTGAACGTGTGGCGCACATTGCCCGCGACGCCGTTCATGGAGGCGCATTATTTCCTCAACGACAGCTTCATGACCGAGAACCAGCTGCTGCAGAACGCCGGCCGGGTCGCGGGCATCCCCGGCATCATCGTCCAGGGCCGCTATGATCTGTTGTGCCCGCCTGAAACATCCGAGCGGCTGGCGAAGCTGTGGCCTGGTTCAGAGATTCGGATCGTGGAAGAGGCCGGGCACTCGCTCTATGATACCGGCGTGCGGGACGCGGTCATGAAGTCGATCGCCGATCTTGCGTCGAAGGCGCCGCGCTAACGCAGCCATCTGCACCGCAACATATTGCAGCGCCGCATTTGCCGCGCGCGGCCGTTAATGCTGTCTACGCGCAGCTCCCATGAAAGCGGGTGATCGCGGAAATTTGCCGTTGTACTTCGGAGCGGTTCTAATAAGCTAACCCAATGACGTCATTCATAAACCAGATCGCCGCGCGTTAGCGTTCGACAAGCTCAAGAAAAGGCCGCCGGGTCTTTGAGCCCGTGCGGACAGGGTAGGAATGAAACCGACCGATATCGCGGCCCCCGACTACTTTCACAAAGTGGTCGATTGCCAATGGGCCTGTCCTGCGCACACTCCGGTTCCCGAATACATCCGACTGATCGCGCAAGGCCGCTACAGCGACGCCTATATGGTCAATTGGAAATCGAACGTGTTTCCCGGAATCCTGGGACGCACCTGCGATCGTCCGTGCGAGCCGGCGTGCCGCCGCGGACGCGTCGAGGAGACGCCGGTGGCGATCTGCCGCCTCAAGCGCGTCGCCGCTGACTTCAAGGACGACATCACGCAACGCCTGCCGCGGCCCGCGGCGAAAAACGGCAAGCGCGTCGCCTTCGTCGGCGGCGGCCCCGCTTCGCTGACGGTGGCGCGCGATCTCGCACCGCTCGGCTATCACTGCACGGTTTTCGATGCCGATCCGCAAGCCGGCGGCATGATGCGCTCGCAGATTCCGAAATTCCGCCTGCCCGATTCGGTGATCGACGAGGAGACCGGCTACATCCTCAACCTCGGCGTCGAGTTCAAGGGCGGTCACCGCGTCGAGAGCATGAAGGCGCTGCTCGCGGAGAAATACGACGCGATCTTCGTCGGCTCCGGCGCGCCGCGCGGACGTGAGCTCGACATTCCCGGCCGCAAGGAAGCAGCAAGCCACGTTCATATCGGCATCGACTGGCTGTCCTCGGTGTCGTTCGGCCACACCGACAAGATCGGCAAGCGCGTCATCGTGCTCGGCGGCGGCAACACCGCGATGGATTGCTGCCGCACCGCGCGCCGGCTCGGCGGCGAAGACGTCAAGGTGATCGTGCGCTCCGGCTTCGAGGAGATGAAGGCCTCCCCCTGGGAGAAGGAAGACGCGCTTCACGAGGACATCCCGATCCTCAATTTCCTGGTCCCGGTTGCCTTCATCCATGACAACGGCAAGCTCACCGGCGTCACTTTCCAGAAGGTGAAGGCCGAATACGACGCCAAGGGCCGCCGCAATCTCGTTCCGTCAGGAGAGCCCGACCAGACCTTCGAATGCGACGACGTGCTGGTCGCGGTCGGCCAGGAGAACGCCTTCCCCTGGATCGAGCAGGACTGCGGCATCGAGTTCGACAAATGGCACATGCCGAAGGTCGATCCGAAGACCTTCGTCTCGACCAACCCAAAAGTGTTCTTCGGCGGCGATGCTGCGTTCGGCCCCAAGAACATCATCTGGGCGGTGGCGCAGGGCCACGATGCCGCGCTGTCGATCCACAAGCTGCTCTCGGGCGAGGACATCACCGAGCGGCCGCTGCCGGAGGTGCATGTCTCCTCGCAGAAGATGGGCATTCACGAATGGAGCTATGACAACGACATCTCCATCGACAAGCGCTACAAGGTGCCGCATCGCGACAAGGTGATCGCGCTGAAGGACATCCGCACCGAGGTCGAGCTCGGCTACGACGTCAAGCTCGCGCTCGGCGAAGCGCACCGCTGCCTGAACTGCGACGTCCAGACCGTGTTCTCGACCTCGCTCTGCATCGAATGCGACGCCTGCGTCGACATCTGCCCAATGGATTGCATCACCTTCACGGAGAATGGCGAGGAAACCGATCTGCGCGCCCGCCTCAAGGCGCCCTCGCCGCATCCGGACCAGGACCTCTACGTGTCGTCCGATCTCAAGACCGGGCGCGTGATGGTGAAGGACGAGGATGTCTGCCTGCATTGCGGGCTGTGCGCCGAGCGTTGTCCCACCGGCGCCTGGGACATGCAAAAATATCTTATCGAGATGACTCACGCAGGTTCAGCATGTCCGACAAAAAGCCGATCAGCAGCGTAAACGACTTCGTCGTCCGCTTCGCCAACGTCAACGGCTCGGGCTCGGCGAGCGCCAACGAAATGTTCGCGCGCGCGATCCTGCGCCATGGCGTGCCGGTGTCACCACGCAACATCTTCCCCTCCAATATCCAGGGCCTGCCGACCTGGTACGAGGTGCGGGTGACGGAGGAAGGCCATCTCGGCGCCCGCGGCGGCGTCGACATGATGGTGGCGATGAACCCGCAGACCTGGGACAAGGACGTCGCCGGCATCGAGCCCGGCGGCTATCTGTTCTACGATTCCACCAAGCCGATGCCGTCGACCAAATTCCGCGACGACATCAGCGTGATCGGCGTGCCCTTAACGGCGATCACCAACTCGACCTACACCGATCCGCGCCAGCGCCAGCTGTTCAAGAACATCATCTATCTCGGCGCGCTCTCGGCGCTGCTCGACATGGACCCGAAGCTGATCGAGCAGCTGATCGGCGAGCAGTACAAGGGCAAGGAGAAGCTCCTCTCCTCCAACGTCCACGCGCTGCATCTCGGCCGCGACTGGGCGCTGCAAAACCTGAAATGCCCGATCGGGCTGCGCGTCAAGAAGTCCGACAAGGTCGGTGACCGCATCTTCATCGAGGGCAACAGCGCCGCCGCGCTCGGCGCGGTCTATGGCGGCGCCACCGTGTGCGCCTGGTATCCGATCACGCCGTCCTCGTCGGTGGCCGAGGCTTTCACCGCCCACTGCAAGAAGTACCGGCACGATCCGGAGACCGGCAAGGCGAAATACGCCATCGTGCAGGGCGAAGACGAGCTGGCCTCGATCGGGATCGTCATCGGCGCGTCCTGGAACGGCGCGCGCGCGTTCACCGCGACATCCGGCCCCGGCATCTCCTTGATGACCGAGTTCATCGGCCTTTCGTATTTTGCCGAGATCCCGGCCGTGATCATGAACATCCAGCGCGCCGGCCCCTCGACGGGCATGCCGACCCGCACCCAGCAATGCGACATCATCGCCTGCGCCTACGCTTCGCATGGCGACACCAAGCATGTGTTGCTGTTCCCCGAAGATCCCGCGGAAGCTTTTGAGTTCGCAGCCGCCGCGTTCGACCTCGCCGAGCGGCTCCAGACCACGATCTTCCTGATGCTCGATCTCGACATCGGCATGAACCACCGGCTCTGCCGTCCGCTGAAGTGGGACGACTCCAAGCAGTATGACCGCGGCAAGGTCATGACCGCGGAGATGCTGGAGGAAGGCCGCGACTTCGGCCGTTATCTCGACGTCGATGGCGACGGCATCCCCTATCGCACCTATCCCGGCACCCATCCGACCAAGGGCTCCTTTTTCACCCGCGGCACCTCGCGTGACCGCTATGCGCGCTATTCCGAGGAAGGTTCGGTCTACGCCGACAACATGCAGCGTTTGGTGCGCAAGTTCGAGACCGCGCAGGATCTCGTGCCGCGGCCGTTGCAGGCCAATGCGGAACGGTCGACCAAATACGGCGTGATCTATTTCGGCTCGACCTCGCCGGCGATGGACGAGGCGATCGGATTGCTGGAGGCACGCGGGCACCAGCTCGACCGGCTGCGCATCCGCGCCTTCCCGTTCCACTCCAGCGTGGCGAGCTTCCTCGCCGAGCACGACTTCGTCTACGTGGTCGAGCAGAACCGCGACAGCCAGCTCCGCTCTCTGATTGTCAACGAGAACGGCATCGACCCGGTGCGCCTCATTCCTATCGTGCACTACGACGGCACCCCGATCACCGCCCGTTACATCGCAAAAGCCATTGGCGACCACCAGGATCACCTCAAGGTGACCCCGCTCCGCAAGGCCGTGTCATGACCTACATCGCAAAGCCGAAATTCCATCACCCGGGCCTGAAGAAGAACGAACTCGGCTACACCCATCGCGACTACGAGGGCAAGATCTCGACGCTGTGCGCCGGCTGCGGCCATGACTCGATCACGGCCTCGATCATCGAGGCCTGCTACGAGCTCTCGATCGAGCCGCATCGGGTGGCCAAGATCTCCGGCATCGGCTGCTCGTCGAAGACGCCGGATTATTTCCTCGGCAATTCGCACGGCTTTAACTCCGTGCACGGGCGCATGCCCTCGGTGCTCACCGGCGCCAACCTCGCCAATCGCGATTTGATCTATCTCGGCGTCTCCGGCGACGGCGATTCCGCCTCGATCGGCTTCGGCCAGTTCGCGCATTCGATCCGGCGCGGCGTCAACATGACCTACATCGTCGAGAACAACGGCGTCTACGGCCTGACCAAGGGCCAGTTCTCCGCGACCGCCGACCGCGGCTCGAAATCCAAGAAGGGCGTCACCAACACCGACAACGCCATCGACCTCGTCGCGATCGCGCTTCAGCTGGGCGCAACCTTCGTGGCGCGCAGCTTCTCCGGCGACAAGAGCCAGCTGGTGCCGCTGATCGCGGCCGCGATCGGCCACAAGGGGGCGTCCTTCATCGACGTCATCAGCCCCTGCATCGCCTTCAACAACCATGCCGGCTCGACCAAGAGCTTCGACTATGTCCGCGAGCACAATGACGCGGTGAACAGGCTCGACGTGCTGGTCGGCCGCGACCCGATCGCGGTCGATTACGCGCCGGGCACGGTGCAGGTGGTCGAGCAGCATGACGGCAGCAAGGTCGCGCTGCGCAAGATCGACGCCGATTACGATCCGCATGACCGGCTCGGTGCGCAAACGTTCCTGCAGAAGCACGCCGCCAAGGGCCAGATCGTCACCGGGCTCCTGTACGTCGATCCCGACGCGGAAGACCTGCACGCCCATCTCAACACGGTCGACACGCCGCTGAATACGCTGGAAGCCGACGCGCTGTGCCCGGGATCGGCGGCGCTGGACAAGTTCAACGCCAGCCTGCGCTGACTATTTGCCGCGCTGAGACCTGACGCGCACGGTGATCTTCTCCGACACGACAGGCGGGTCGAACGGGTAGTGCTTCGCATCGCCCAGCACCAGTTGCAAGGTGTGGGTCCCGGGCGGAAGCTCGAGGAATGTTTCAGTCTGCCCTGCCCCGAAATGCAGATGCGACTTGTCCTGCGGGATCGGTTCCTTCGGATCGATGGGCTCGTTGACGTCGATCAGCAAATGATGATGGCCGGCGTTCTGGTAGTCGTCGCCGGCATGCGTCACGCCCATATTGCGCAAGCCGAACCGGACCAGGAATCCGCCGCGTATCTTTTGCCCATCATACGGCGTGATAAAATAAACCTTTGCGTCCTTTGGAGCCGCCTTGCCCTGCGGATAGGCGACGCCCGGAAGCAATGCGAGCATCGCCGACAGCGCCACGCAACGAAGGATTTGCATCAATCTACTCCGGCAGTTAGGGGCTGAGCGCGACGCGGAATCCATGGGTGGGATAGCGAACATTGGTGTCGTAACCGTCGCGGTTGGACGGCCGTACGTATCTCGAGTCGTTCTTCCAGGAGCCCGAGCGCAGGACGTGCGAGTTGCAGTCTCCACCGCTCCATGCCGAACCGTCATTGGGCGCGCCCTGATAGGTCCTGTGCCAGCAGTCTTCGACCCATTGGTCAACGCCGCCGCCCATGTCATAGAGTCCGAATGGATTCGGCTTGAAGCTTCCGACCTTCGCCGGCTGCTCGGCTCCGACGTCACCGCAATCTTTGCACTCGGCCATGCCCGGCTGGAGCTTGTCTCCCCACCAATATTTGCTCTGCGTTCCGCCCCGCGCCGCATATTCCCATTCGGCTTCGCTTGGAAGCCGGTACGACTTCTTCGTCGCCTGCGCGAGCCAGCCCGCATATTGCTGTGCGTCGGCCCAGCTCACATTCGTGATAGGGACATCGTCCTTCCCGGTCGCTGTAAAACCGCATGCCTTCGCTGCCGCGCATTCGTTCCATTCACGAACGGTCACGGGATATTTTCCGATCGCGAACGGCTTGATCGCGACCTGATGGACGGGCCTTTCCGTCGGATCATCGTTGCTGCCCATTGCGAAACTGCCCCCGCGGATCGCAACCATGTCCGGTTCCACGATCGATACCGTGGATTGCGACGGGGCCGGCGAGGGCGCGCTTGCCGCCGCTGCTGTCGGCGAGGGAGAAGCCGCGGGTGCTGTCCGCGGCGCCTGCGTCGACGAACCGGGTTCGGCTTGAACGGATTGCGACGTCGGCGATGCTGCCGGAGCCGGCAACAGGGGAGCCCCCGCCTGTTCGCCGGGGCGACCGTACGGCTGCATGAGCAGATACCACAGCACGTCGGTCGCGATCACAATCAGTGTCAGGGCCAGAAGGAACAGCAGCGTATTCTCGCGCCGGCCGCGCGTTCTTCGCACGGCGTCTGCGTCCGGCAGCACGCGATAGATGCGCACGGGATCGGTGATGTTCTTGACCCTGCGGTCACCAAGCGACTCGTAGCCGCACACCACCTTGTGCTTGATCTGTTCGTAGATCGCGCCTGAGATATAGACTTGGCCGGGCTCGGCAATCCCCTCGATACGCGTGGCGATGTTGACGCCGTCACCGTAGACATCGTCCGGCTCCACGATGACGTCGCCGAGATTGACGCCGATCCGATATTCGATCCGGGAATCCTTTGGAAGCGAGGCGTTGCGGCCTACGAGATTCTGCTGGATCACAATGCTGCACCGGACGGCCTCGACAGGACTATCGAAAATCGCGATGAAGCCATCGCCCGTCGTCTTCACCAGCGATCCATGGTGCTCGACGATGCTGGGCTGAATGAGATCCCGCTCGATCCGCTTGACGCGGACATGCGTGCCCTCCTCGTCCGCCTGCATCAGGCGGCTGTAGGAAGCGATGTCACCGACGATGATAGCCGCGAGGCGACGCGGTATTGGACCGTGTGGAGGCGGACCATCCTGATTTCCGGATCTGAAGTTGCGAATTTCGCCCATGGCGGCGGGACTCCACAAGCTTACCAGACGCCGCCCCAGCCTACGACTTGGAGAAACCTTCGTCTGTGAAGGGTATCACATTGACGAACTCGGACAATATCGAAGCAATCGTCGATATCGAGTTCCAGAAGCTGGGCGCGACATTGGCCTGAACCTTCCCGGTGCAACTGCGACTAAGGCACCGCGCGGAGTATCCAGACAGCTCGGTGGGAGCCGTCGCGCTCTGCCCGGGTTCGGCGGTGCTGGACAAGTTCAAGCCAGGCGGCGATCGCCAATTTGCGCGCGATTTAGAGGCGCTCATCGTACGAGCGCGCCTTCGCCTTTTTGGCGAAGTGGCGGCTATCCGCCCGTAACGCTTGTTTGCTATGGTCTTCCGGCAGGAAAGGACGATGTATGCAGCCCGCTACGCAATACGCGAGGAGTGGAGACGTCCATATCGCCTACCATGCCTTCGGTGACGGTCCGATCAACCTGGTTCTGGTGCCCGGCTTCGTATCCAATGTCGAGAACTATTGGGAGCAACCCGACTTCGCTCGGTTCCTGACGCGCCTCGCGAGCTACGCCCGGGTCGTCACCTTCGACAAACGCGGTACCGGCGGCTCCGATCGTGTCGCAGAGCTTCCGGGACTCGACGTGCGTATGGACGATCTGCGTGCGGTGATGGACGCGGCCGGCATGGAGCAGGCGGCCCTGCTCGGCATCTCGGAAGGAGCGCCGCTTTCGATCATGTATGCGGCCACTTATCCGCATCGATGCCGGGCGATCGTGCTCTACGGAAGCTTTTCACGCTTTTCCTACTGGTTTCCCACCGAGAAGGCGCTAGAGACGTTCTTCGGTTATGTCGAGAAGGCTTGGGGCACGGGCGGCAGTATCCAGAGATTTGCGCCGTCGCGGGCGAATGACGCCGCGTTTCAGCGCTGGTGGGGACGAAACGAGCGGCTGGGTGCGAGTCCCTCCGCAGTGATGGCCCTGATGCGCATGAACAGCCAGATCGAATTGGCGGCGTATTGCCGGCGGTTCGCGTTCCTGCGCTCGTCATCCACCGGACTGACGATCAGGTCGTGCGCGTCGAAGGCGGCCGCGATGTCGCCGCGAAGATTCCCGGAGCGCGCCTGGCCGAGTTTCCCGGCACCGACCACCTGTTCTATGTCGGTGAGAATGCCGACGACATTTCCGACGCGATCGAGGAATTTCTGACGGGGACACGTGGCTCTCCAGCGGTTGATCGCGTGCTTGCCACGGTGCTGTTCACCGACATCGTCGGCTCGACCGAAAAGGCTGCGTCGCTGGGCGATCGCCGCTGGCGCGCATTCCTGGATGAGCATCACGCCGTGATCCGCCGCAACATCGCGCGCTTCAGGGGCCGTGAGGTCAAGACCACGGGCGACGGATTTCTGGCGACATTCGACGGACCAGCGCGTGGCGTCCGCTGCGCTTGCGCGATCTCGGATGAGATCAAGTTGCTCGGCATCGAGATCCGTGCGGGCCTGCACACCGGCGAATGCGAGATGATCGACGACGACGTCGGCGGCATCGCCGTCCACATCGGAGCACGTGTCGCAGCGCTGGCTGGCGCAGGCGAGGTATTGGTTTCTGGGACGGTGAAGGATCTCGTCGCCGGCTCAGGCCTGCGCTTCGCAAGCCGCGGCACGACCGCGCTGAAGGGCATTCCCGGCGAATGGCAAATCTTTGCCGCCGAGGGTTTGGCCTGACCTGCACGCGTGAACTTGAACGCAGCGCACCTCGCCTGCGACTAACGGCAGACCGGCCTGCGCCGTCCAACGTGGCAGGCCCAATTGCTGTTCACGGTGCGAACATGAAGCTTGCGCTCGTCCCTCCGCTTGCCTTTGCCGCGTTCATCGGCGTCGCCCGCGCCGAGGAGGCCGATCATGTCCGCGAGGCCAGCAAGGCCGAGGCCGAGAGCTTCAACGCGCGGATCTATGCAGGCACGCCCGGCGACAAGGCCTATGCGTGCTTCGTGCGCCGCTACGATGCCGAGCATCTGGCGAAACATCCGAAGCAGAAGGCGGCCTCCATGAAGCTGCTGGTCTCGGCGGAAGTCGACGGCGAAGACAAGCAGCTCCACAATTCGTTCCGGCTCGGCTTCAGATATCGCCACCGTTCGGGCGATTTCGACTCCAGCGGTTCCTGTCACCACACGGTGTTCACCATGGAAGGCAACGAGGTACGCCTGGGCTGCGGTGTCGATTGCGAGGGCGGCGGTATCGACGTGGCGCTGTCGAAGGACGACAAGTCGGCCATCGTGCGGCTCGAACGGGTCAGGGTCTGGCAGCACAACAAGCCGGATGAAGATGCCGAACGATCTTTGGTCGCAGGCGCCGACGACGGGATCTTCCGCCTCGACCGCACCGACGCCAGCGAGTGCGCCGCGCTGGTGACCGACCGCAAGGAACTCGCCGCGCTGCGCCACAAATGATATGTGTCCGGCGGAGTCAGGCTCAGTTGTCGTTGAGGCATGAGCTTTCCGGAAAACCGCTTCGCGCTGTTCCGGATCATGCAGGGAGATCGCCATGAATCGCCGGAACATCTTGTGGAGCATCATCTCGGCCCTGGGCACGGCCTTTGCCGCATCGCGTGCGCAGGCCGCGACCGAGGCTGCGCCGTCGGACAAGCTCAAGGTCGTTTATCATCTCAGCGACGCCGAGAAGGTCAATTTCGTGCTCGGCAACATCCAGAACCACATCGACGGCGTCGGCGGTCCCGACCATGTCACCATCGCGCTGGTGATCCACGGGCCGGCGCTGAAGGCGTTTCATTGGGCGCAGGCCAATCCCGACATCAGCAAGCGGATCGGCGATTTCTCCAAGGACGGCGTCGAGCTCGCCGCCTGCGGCAACACGATGAAGGCGCAGAACATCACGCTAACGGATCTGCTGCCCGGCTTCGTCAGCGCGGAAAAAGGCGGCGTGGTCCGCCTGGCCGAGCTTCAGTCGCAGGGCTATCTTTATTTGCGGCCGTAGGGGCGGCGTGAAGTTCGGTGTGCTCCCTCCCCCGCTTGCGGGGCAGGGTCGGGGCGAGGGTGTCTCCGCAATCGAGAACCCCCAAGAGGATAGAACCCTCACCCGACGCGCGGGACGATGCTTCGCATCGCCCGGACGCGTCGACCTCTCCCGCAAGCGGGAGAGGTTCGGGAGTCCGTGGGGCCCACTTCCCGACATATCCGCACCGTGCTTGACACATCTATAACTCCATGGTTATGAATAATCCATAACTAACCGGTTATGGATACCGCATGTCCGCCGCACCCGACCTTCTGTTCAGGACGCTCGCCGACCCGACCCGGCGGGCGATCTTCGAGCGGCTTTGCCGCGAAGGCGAGCAGACGGTCGGGGCACTAACGGCGCGATCCGGCGTCTCCCAGCCCGCGGTCTCGAAACATCTCGGCGCGCTGAAACAGGCTGGCCTCGTGCGCGATCGCCACGAGGGACGGCAAACGCATTACAGCGCACAACCCGGTGCGCTCGATCCGCTGGTCGACTGGACCAGCCAGATGGCCGGGTTCTGGCAGAACCGGCTCGATGCGCTCGACGATCTCCTGAAGAGGATGGACCAATGAGAGATGCTGCGACCGAAACCCGTTCCGTGGTCATCGAGCGCGAATTCGCTTTTCCGGCGGAGCGGCTCTGGCGCGCGCTGACCCAACCGCATCTGATCGAGGAATGGCTGATGAAGAACGACTTTAAGCCCAGCGTCGGCCACCGCTTCAATCTTCGCGGCGAGTGGGGCGGCGTGCTGGACTGCGAGGTCCTGGCCATCGAGCCGCAGCGATCCCTCGCCTACACCTGGAATTTCACGCATGAGGATGCGGCGTACGATCTCAAGAGCGTGGTGACGTTCACGCTGACGCCGACCGACGCAGGCACGCATCTGCGTGTCGAGCAGGCGGGCTTCCGTCCGAGCCAGAAGCAGGCCTATGGCGGCGCGCATGCCGGCTGGAAGCAGTTCTTCGCAAAGCTCGACGAGTTGCTGGCAAGGGCAGAGTAGATCGACCACCTGCCTTCATTCGATCATCTCAAGAGGAGGTTTCATTGACTGGAAATATGTGGATTCGGCAGATCCATCGTTGGCTGTCGATCGCTTTCACGCTTGCCGTCATCGCCAACATCGTCGCCCTGACGCTGCAAGTCCAGGCGACGTGGATCGGCTTGCTCGCCTTCGTCCCATTGATCCCATTGCTTGCGACCGGGCTCTACATGTTCGCGCTGCCATATCTCGGCCGCCGCCGCGGCGCCCGACAAGAGGCGTGAACATGAAGAAGGCCGTGACCGCGAAAAGCAGCAGCACGACGAAGACGGATGGGCCTTCGCCCTCAAAACTGATCGATGGCCGAATCAAGGAGCTCGGCGACTGGCGCGGCGAGATGCTCGCGCGGATCCGCGGCCTGATCAGGGAGGCCGACCCAGATGTGGTCGAGGAATGGAAGTGGCGCGGCGTTCCCGTCTGGGAGCACGACGGCATCATCTGCACCGGCGAGACCTACAAGTCCGTCGTGAAGTTGACGTTTGCCAAGGGCGCGGCGCTGCAAGATCCCGCCGGCCTGTTCAATTCCAGCCTCGAGGGAAATGTGCGGCGCGCGATCGATTTTCAGGAGGGCGCGAAGATCAACGAGAAGGCGCTGAAAGCGCTGATCCATGCGGCCGTGGAGTTGAATACGTCAAAGGCGAAGAAGAAGGCGACCAAACGTTCCGCATAGACCAGCTCTGTGGTGCAGCACGAACGCCTTCCCTTCTCCCCTTGTGGGAGAAGGTGGCGCGAAGCGCCGGATGAGGGGTCTCTATCAACACATGAAAGTGCGGAGAGATACCCCTCACCCCAGTGAGCTTGCGTCTACCGGCGTCGCTGCCCTCTCCCACAAGGGGCGAGGGCACATCGACACGCATCTCGCCGTATCGCTCCGCATGATCAGCGGCGTTACGCCGCCGCGGTGATCGGGCGCGGGCTCACGACGTATTCGCGCAGCACCTTGTCGTTGGCGTCGACCTCGATCAGCGCGACGTCGTAGGTCCAGAGATCGGCGAGATGCTGCAGCACCCGCTTGGCGTCGGTCTCGTTGAGCTGCGAGCCCTTGATGACGCGGTGGTGCAGGATCAGCCGGCGGTCGCCGGAGAGGTCGACATCGACCACCTCGATGTTGGCATCGATGTAGCCGACGTCATGCTGTCGCGCCAATTCGCGCCGGACGCGGCGAAAACCGCGGTCGTCGTGAATGGCATCGACCCGGATGCCGGCGCGCTCCTCGGGATCGTCGTGCAGATGGAACATGCGGAAGTGCCGCATCAGCTTCGGGCTCAGGAACTGCGCGATGAAGCTTTCGTCGCGATAGTTGGCCCAGACGTCGCGCAGCACGCCCATCACGTCGTTCTTCCCGGCGATATCCGGGAACCATTCACGATCCTCATCGGCAGGATTGGTGACGATGCGCTCGATGTCCTGCATCATGGCAAAGCCGAGCGCATAGGGGTTGAAGCCGGAAAAGCGCTGGTCGTCGAATTCGGGCTGGAACACCACATTGGTGTGCGATTGCAGGAATTCGAGGAAGTTGCCGTCGGTGATGCGGCCCTGCTGATGCAGCTTGCTCATGATGCGATAGTGGACGTAGGTCGCCGTCCCCTCATTCATCACCTTGGTCTGGCTCTGCGGATAGAAATATTGCGCGATGTGGCGGACGATGCGCAGCAATTCGCGCTGCCACGGTGCGAGCCTGGGCGCGCTTTTCTCCAGGAAATAGAGCAGGTTTTCCTGCGGCAGGCCGAGCAGCTTGCGGCGGCGCTCAAGGGAGATTGCGGTCCGGGTCTTCGAGGCACCCTTTGGCACGGTGCGCCAGAGATCGTTGAAGACCTCCTCTTCGTGCTGGCGACGGCGGCCGGCCCGCTTCTCTTCCTCGCGTAAATCCAGCTTCTTCTTGCCGGGATAGCGGTCGATGCCGTGCGACATCAGCGCATGCGCGGCATCGAGCGTACGCTCGACCTCGACGCGGCCGTAGCGCTCCTCGCAGCTCATCACGTAGTTCTTGGCGAAGTCGAGATAGTCGAGGATGCCGTCGGCGTCGGTCCACTGCTTGAACAGATAATTGTTCTTGAAGAAATGATTGTGGCCGAAGGCGGCGTGCGCGATCACCAGCGTCTGCATCGTCGCCGTGTTCTCCTCCATCAAATAGGAGATGCAGGGCGAGGAGTTGATCACGATCTCATAGGCGAGGCCCATCAGGCCCTTGCGGTAGGACGCCTCATGATAGGCAAAGTGCTTGCCGAAGGACCAGTGCTTGTAGAACAGCGGCATGCCGACCGACGAATAGGCGTCCAGCATCTGCTCGGCGGTGATGACCTCGATCTGGTTCGGATAGACGTCGAGGCCGAGATCGTTGGTCGCCACCTCCTCGCAGGCATCGGTGATGCGCTGCAAGGTGTGAAAATCCCAATCCGCGCCTTCGAACAAGCGTTCCGTCATGGAGCGGCTTTCTCCTGGGTTTCGCGGCGCTGGAACAGGTCGTGGAACACCGGAAAGATCTCGCTGCGCTCACTGACCTTGCGCATCGAGAGCGGTGCGCCGCTGTTGCGCAGGCGTTCGTAGAGGGTCCAGAGCGAGGAGTCGGAAAGATCGAACGCGCTGCCGCCGGCCTCGCCGACCTCGAGATAGGCAAAGAACTGGCAGACCGGCAGGATCTTGTCGGTCAGCAGCATGCCCGCGAGCTCGCCATCGGAATAGGAATTGTCGCCGTCGGAGGCCTGGGCCGCATAGATGTTCCAGTCCGACGGATTGAAGCGCTCGCGCACGATCTCGTGCATCGCCTGCAGCGCGCTGGAGACCAGCGTGCCGCCCGAGGCCGGACCATAGAAGAAGGTCTGCTCGTCGACCTCCTCGGCGCGATCGGTGTGACGGATGAAGACGATCTCGACGTGCTTGTAGCGCCGCTTCAGGAACACGTAGAGCAGCATGTAGAAGCGCTTTGCCAAATCCTTCATGTGCTCGGACATCGAGCCGGAGACGTCCATCAGGCAGAACATCACGGCCTGCGCGACCGGCTTGGGGACCGTCTCGAAGCGGCGATAGCGGATGTCGAGCGGATCGATGAAGGGAATGCGCTTGGTCTTGGCCTTCAGCTTTTCGAGCTGGGCGAGCAGCTCAATGCGCTCGTCCTCGTCCGTACAGGCCGCGATGGCGGCCTCCAGGTCTTCGATCTCATCCTTGCGGGGACGCTTGAGCGCGATGCGGCGCGCCAGCGCGAGCCGGACCGTCCGGCTGACCGAGATGTTGGCGGGCGAGCCGGAGGTGGTGTAGCCGGCGCGCTGCAGACCCTCGCTCTCGGTCTGCGCGATCTTGCGCTTGGCGAGATCCGGCAACTCGAGATCGTCGAGGAAGAGATCGACGAATTCGTCGCGGCTCAGCACGAAGCGGAAGGCGTCCTCGCTGTCGCCTTCGCCGGGACCGGAATCCTTGGCGCTGCCCTGGCCGGAGCGCTGCAGGTAGTCGCCCTCGATAAACTTCTTGTTGCCGGGCAGCACCATGTCGCGCGTCCCGCCTTCACGGCGGAACCGCGGCTCGTGCATGCCGTCCAGCGGGATCGTGACCTCACCACCCTCCAGGACGTCCTTGATGTCGCGTTCCTGCGAGGTCTTCTTGACGGCGCCCTGCACCAGGGACTTGGCCCGACGCAAGAACCGCTGGCGGTTCTCAAGACTCTTGCCGCCTGGATTCAGGCGCCTGTCAATGATGTGAATGGCCACTTTCTCATCCGCCTCAACCGGCTTGCTTCACGCGCATGTACCATTCGACCAGCCGGCGAACCTGACGCTCGGTGTAGCCGCGCTCCACCATGCGTGCGACAAACTCGCCGTGCTTCTTCTCCGTCTCGCCGTCCTTCTTCGACCCGAACGAGATGACCGGAAGCAGGTCCTCGACCTGGGAGAATATCCGCTTTTCGATCACATCGCGAATCTTCTCGTAGGAGATCCAGGTCGGATTCTTGCCGCCGTTCTGGGCGCGCGACCGTAACGAGAATTTGACCACCTCGTTGCGGAAATCCTTCGGGTTGGCGATGCCCGCCGGCTTCTCGATCTTGGTCAGCTCCTGGTTCAAAAGCTCGCGATCAAGCAGCTGGCCGGTGTCGGCATCCTTGAAGTCCTGGTCCTCGATCCAGGCATCGGCGTAGTCGACGTAACGGTCGAACAGGTTCTGGCCGTAGTCCGAGTAGGATTCGAGATAAGCCTTCTGGATCTCGTTGCCGATGAACTCGGCATAGCGCGGCGCGAGGTCCGCCTTGATGAATTCGAGGTAGCGCTTCTCGACTTCCTCGGGCAGCTGCTCGCGCTTGATCGACTGCTCCAGCGCGTACATCAGGTGCACGGCATCGGCGGCGACTTCCTGCGGATCGTGGTTGAAGGTCGCAGCCAGGATCTTGAAGGCAAAGCGGGTGGACACGCCGTCCATGCCCTCGTCGACGCCGGCGGCGTCGCGGTATTCCTGCACGCTGCGCGCCTTCGGATCGGATTCCTTCAGGCTCTCGCCGTCGTAAACCCGCATCTTGGCGAACACGGTGGAGTTCTCGTGCTTGCGCAGGCGCGACATCACCGAGAACCGCGCCAGCGTCTCCAGCGTCGAGGGCGCGCACGGCGCGGCCGCGAGCTCGGAGCCCTGGATCAGCTTCTCGTAGATCTTCTGCTCCTCCGTGACCCGCAGGCAGTACGGCACCTTGATCACGCAGATGCGGTCGATGAAGGCCTCGTTGTTCTTGTTGGCCTTGAAGCTCGACCACTCCGCCTCGTTGGAGTGGGCGAGGATGACGCCGGTGAACGGGATCGCGCCGATATTCTCGGTGCCGATATAGTTGCCTTCCTGCGTTGCGGTGAGCAGCGGGTGCAGCATCTTGATCGGCGCCTTGAACATCTCGACGAACTCGAGCACGCCCTGGTTGGCGCGATTGAGGCCGCCGGAATAGCTGTAGGCGTCGGGATCGTTCTGGGCGTAGGTCTCGAGCTTGCGGATGTCGACCTTGCCGACCAGCGAGGAGATGTCCTGGTTGTTCTCGTCACCAGGCTCGGTCTTGGCGATGGCGATCTGACGCAGCCGCGACGGCTGGATCTTTGCGACACGAAACTGGGAAATGTCGCCGCCGAAAGCCTCGAGGCGCTTGTAGCACCACGGACTCATCAGGCCGGTGAGACGACGGCGCGGAATGCCGTATTTCTCTTCCAGCATCGGGCCGAGCTGCTCGGGATCGAACAGGCTGAGCGGGCTTTCGAACACCGGGCTGAGTTCGTCACCGGCTTTGAGCACGTAGATCGGATGCACTTCCATCAGCGATTTCAGCCGCTCGGCGAGCGAGGATTTGCCGCCGCCGACCGGGCCGAGCAGATAGAGGATCTGCTTGCGCTCTTCGAGCCCCTGTGCGGCGTGTCGGAAGAAACCGACGATGCGCTCGATGGTTTCTTCCATGCCGTAGAAGCCGGCGAAGGCCGGATAGGTGCGGATGGTGCGATTCAAAAAGATACGGCCAAGGCGTGGGTCCTTGGCCGTGTCAATCGTCTGGGGCTCACCTATCGCCGCTAGTAGTCGTTCGGCCGCGTTCGCGTATTTCATGGGATCGCTTCGACACGATTCCAGGT
Organism: Bradyrhizobium sp. Kon10; assembly: GCF_055807395.1. NCBI lineage: Bacteria > Pseudomonadati > Pseudomonadota > Alphaproteobacteria > Hyphomicrobiales > Nitrobacteraceae > Bradyrhizobium > Bradyrhizobium sp. Kon10. The sequence goes on from NZ_JBVVOZ010000003.1 coordinate 266,584, forward strand.
ATTCCGCCATCGACATGTCGTGCTGGCTTCTCGCCTCGAACGACTTTGCGAAAGCGTTGAATAGAGAATCGTTGTACATGATCCCTCTCCGCGTGAGTTCCGCTACACAACTGAAACTAAAGCAGCGACCGGACCGTTCCCTAGCGCCACTCTCGAATCAGCGTGAGCACATGACGATCATTCGACACCCGCAGGCCTTCACCACGCAACGCACAACGTAGGCATCGGGTGAGTTACGAACAGGCACCTGCCTGTTATTTATGCGAATCTATATCCGCAATTGCTAATTTCCAGCAAATGTCGCCTCGCCGCAACATCCGGGCGTTACCGGGTACAGGCCCATCCGGCAGCGCAGCATAGAAGCCGACCGGCGGCAGCTTTATGACGTTTGTGCGGCCAGGCTTTGCACGCCGTGATCGCGGTCTCGCCGCAATGCGGTGCGTGGATCACTGGCAGCATGACAGTCGCGGCAGGCGCGCAGCAAAGTGTCGAAATCCGTCGCCAGCCCCTCTGAGCGAATGACGATGCGGTCTGCCTGCGTCCTGCGCGAGGCGGCGCGGATCCAGCGGAGCTGCCGCTGTAAGGCCGGCGTCGGCGTCAGCACAATCGCCTTGTGGCCGCGGCATTCCTCAGCCGAAACATCCGCAATTGAATCCCACAGCAGAAATTCATTACCGATCCGGAGATCACGGATGCCGTCGGAGGTGACGATCACGACCGGTCCCCGCTCGGCCGGCAGCATCCAGATCAGCCAGCAGGTGATCGGACCCAACACCGCGACGCCGGCATAGCCGATCGCCCTGTCGTAGTCGCCGATGCCTCCCCACCAATCCAGGGCGAGGCTTGAATTCAAGACAAGGCTTGCGCAGAGCAGCGTCATCGCAAAGCTGGCCGCGACCAGCAGCCGCAGGCGCGTGGCGCATTGACCGATTTCGAGATCGTGAAATGCATCGATGCCCATCGCCGCAGCGGCCGAATGCGAATTGTCGGCGACGGCGAGCGCCGCACCATCAGGAATTGCGTGCATGCTTTCCCCCAGCATGGCCATTCGCGACCGAGCCAATGTTGCCTCAAGCGGGACCGGACTCCCCTGGCGACACTCCGCGACGCGACAGCTAAAACGACGCAAGACTATGCAACAGCACCTGGGCCGAACCGTCATGGACAATAAGTTTAATAATGCCAATCCACCGCCGCCGCCTGGATCGTCATGATCGCGACGGAGTTAGACTGAGACTATGACGCCAATGCCCTTGATTGGTTCCCTCCCGGGAGCATGTAAGCTACAGGATAGCGCGTCAGGACCGGCGCGGAAACCCCTCGCCCGCAGGCTTGGAGATAAATAAACCTCATGAATCCCGTCAAAGAACTGGAAAAGCACGGACAAGCCGTCTGGCTGGACTTCCTGGCCCGCGGCTTCATCGCCAAGGGCGATTTGAAGCGGCTGATCGACACCGACGGCGTCAAGGGCGTCACCTCGAACCCGTCGATTTTCGAGAAGGCGATCGGCAACTCGGACGAATACGACGCCCCGATCGGCAAGGCGCTGAAGCGCGGCGACCGCACCGTCGCCGACCTGTTCGAAGCCGTCGCCGTCGAGGACATCCAGCACGCCGCCGACGTGCTCCGCCCGGTCTATGACAGACTCAGGGGAGGCGACGGCTATGTCAGCCTGGAGGTCTCGCCCTATCTGGCGATGGACACCGCCGGCTCGATCGCGGAGGCGCGCCGGCTCTGGAAGGACGTCAACCGCAAGAACCTGATGGTGAAGGTGCCGGCGACGCCGGAGGGCCTGCCGGCGATCGAAACGCTGATCGGCGACGGCATCAGCATCAACATCACGCTGCTGTTCTCGAAGGCGGTCTATCTCGAGGTCGCCGAAGCCTATCTCGCCGGGCTGGAAAAACATGTCGCCGGTGGCGGCGATCCCTCGCATGTCGCGAGCGTGGCGAGCTTCTTCGTCAGCCGCATCGACTCCGTGGTGGACAAGCAGCTCGACGAGAAGATCGCGCGCGCCAACGATCCGAGCGAAAAGGACCGCCTTGCTGCGCTCAAAGGCAAGGTTGCGATCGCCAATGCCAAGGTCGCCTATCAGGACTACAAGCGCCTGTTCTCGGGCCCGCGCTGGGACAAGCTCGCGGCCAAAGGCGCCAAGCCGCAGCGCATGCTGTGGGCCTCGACCGGCACCAAGAACAAGGATTACAGCGACGTCCTCTATGTCGAGGAATTGATCGGCCCCGACACCATCAACACGATGCCACCGGCGACGCTGGACGCGTTCCGCGACCACGGCAAGCCGCGCGACAGTCTGGAGGAGAACGTCGACGACGCCCGCCGCGTGCTGGACGAGCTGGAGCGTTCCGGCGTCTCGCTCGACGCGATCACCGAGGAGCTCGTCAAGGACGGCGTCAAGCAGTTCGCCGATGCCGCCGACAAGCTCTACGGCGCGGTCGCCCACAAGCGCGCCACCGTGCTGGGGCCCGCGATCGACCGCCAGCAGCTCTCGCTCGGCGACGGGCTCGGCAAAGCTGTGGCCAAGAGCACCGAGGAATGGCGCGCGTCGGCGAAAATCCGCCGGCTGTGGCAACGCGACAAGTCGGTCTGGACCGGGACGGACGAGGACAAATGGCTGGGCTGGCTCGACAGCGCGGCCAAGGCCGACCTCGCCGATTACGAAGATTACGCCAACCGCGTGAAGGGCCAGAAATTCTCCGACGCGGTCGTGCTCGGGATGGGCGGATCGAGCCTCGGACCCGAGGTGCTGGCCGAGACCTTCGCGCGCAAGTCCGGCTTCCCGAAGCTGCACGTGCTGGATTCCACCGATCCGGCGCAGGTACGGGCGATGGAGGCCAAGATCGACATCGCCAACACCGTATTTATCGTCTCCAGCAAGTCCGGCGGCACCACCGAGCCGAACGCCATGAAGGATTATTTCCATGAGCGCGTCGCGCAGGCGGTCGGCCCGAAGGTCGAGACCGGCTATCGCTTCATCGCGGTGACCGATCCCGGCTCGTCGCTGGAGAAAGCCGCGAAGAAGCTGAACTATGCCCGCATCTTCCACGGCAAGCCCTCGATCGGCGGACGCTATTCGGTGCTGTCGCCGTTCGGCCTGGTGCCGGCGGCAACGGCCGGCATCGACGTCAAGACCCTGATCAGGCACGCGCTCTCGATGGCCCGCTCCTGCGGGCCGGACGTGCCGCCGTCGGAAAATCCGGGCGTGCAGCTCGGGCTTGCCATGGGGCTCGCCGGCCTTGAGGGCCGCGACAAGGTGACGATCCTGTCGTCGAAGAAGATCGCCGATTTCGGCGCATGGGCCGAGCAGCTCATCGCGGAATCGACCGGCAAGGAGGGCAAGGGCCTGATTCCGATTGCCGGCGAGCCGCTGGGCGCCCCCTCGCTCTACGGCAACGACCGCTTCTTCATCGACATCCGCACCGAGGGCGAGGCGGACGCCGCCCATGACTCGGCGCTCGCCGCCATCGAGGCAGCCGGCCATCCCGTCGTGCGCATCGTGATGAAGTCGATCGACCATCTCGGCCAGGAGTTCTTCCGCTTCGAGATGGCAACGGCTGTCGCAGGCTCGATCCTCGGCATCAACCCGTTCGACCAGCCCGACGTCGAAGCCGCCAAGATCAAGACCCGCGAACTGACGACCGCGTATGAGAAGACCGGCGCGCTCCCGGACGAGCAGCCGGTGGTCAGCACCGCGGAGGCCGATCTCTACACCGACAAGGCCAACGCCGCGGCGTTGCGTGCCGCCGGCGCCAATGGCGATCTCACCTCCTGGCTGAAGGCGCATCTCTCGCGCTCCAGCAGCGGCGATTATGTCGCCCTGCTCGGCTATATCGCGCGCGACAAGGCCACCATCGACGCACTCCAGACCATGCGGCTGGAAGTGCGCGAGAAGCGTCACGTCGCCACCTGCGCCGAGTTCGGCCCGCGATTCCTGCACTCCACCGGCCAGGCCTACAAGGGCGGACCCGACAGCGGCGTGTTCCTCCAGATCACCGCCGATGATGCCAAGGATCTTCCGGTGCCGGGCCAGAAGGCGAGCTTTGGCGTGATCAAGGCGGCGCAGGCGCGCGGCGATTTCGACGTGCTCACCGAGCGCGGCCGGCGCGCGCTTCGGGTGCACCTGAAGGGCGGGCTCAAGAAAGGTCTCGCGGCGCTCAACGCCGCACTCACGAACGCGCTGAACTAAGGGAATATCTCAAATGCAACTCGGCATGATCGGCCTCGGCCGGATGGGCGGCAACATCGTTCGCCGGCTGATGCGCCACGGCCATACGACCGTGGTCTATGACAAGGACGCCAAGGCAGTTGCCGGCCTAGCGGCAGAGGGCGCGCAGGGCTCGGCGACGCTGGAAGAGTTCATCGCCAAACTGGAACGGCCGCGCACGGCCTGGGTGATGCTGCCTGCGGGACGCATCACCGAGACGACGATCGACACCATCGCGGGCGTGATGCAGGACGGCGATGTCATCATCGACGGCGGCAACACCTTCTGGCAGGACGACGTCCGCCGCGGCAAGGCGCTGAAGGAGCGCGGCATCCACTATGTCGACGTCGGCACCTCCGGCGGCGTGTGGGGGCTCGAGCGCGGCTATTGCATGATGATCGGCGGCGAGAAGCCGGTGGTCGACCGGCTCGATCCGATCTTCGCCGCGCTCGCCCCCGGCGCCGGCGACATTCCGCGCACCGAGGGACGCGACGGGCGCGATCCCCGGATCGAGCAGGGCTACATCCATGCAGGTCCCGTGGGCGCCGGGCATTTCGTCAAGATGATCCACAACGGCATCGAATACGGCCTGATGCAGGCCTATGCCGAAGGTTTCGACATCCTCAAGAACGCCAGCATCGAGGCCTTGCCCGCGGATCACCGCTACGATTTCGACCTCGCCGACATCGCCGAAGTCTGGCGGCGCGGCAGCGTGATCCCGTCCTGGCTGCTCGATCTCACCTCGACCGCGCTCGCCGACAGCCCGGCGCTGGCGGAATATTCCGGGTTTGTCGAGGATTCCGGCGAGGGACGCTGGACCGTGAATGCAGCGATTGACGAAGCCGTGCCGGCCGAAGTTCTGACCGCGGCACTCTACGCACGTTTCCGTTCCCGCAAGGAACACACCTTCGCCGAAAAAATTCTCTCCGCGATGCGCGCGGGTTTTGGCGGCCACAAGGAGCCGAAGCAGCCGGACGCCGCGAAGCCAAAGTAGAAACAACAAAGCGAAGGCCGAACATTCGTGACAAAAGACCCGCAGCCCAAGCGCAAGCCGGAAAATTGCGCCTTCGTCATCTTTGGCGTGACCGGAGACCTGACCCATCGGCTGGTGATGCCCTCGCTCTACAATCTGGCGGCCGAGAACATGCTGCCGGAGAAGTTCTGCGTTGTCGGCGTCGCTCGTAAGCGCCAGTCCGATGACGAACTGCGCGACAGCCTGATGCAGGGCCTGCGCGAGTTCGCCACCCGCCCGGTCGACGATGTCGTCGCAAAGCAGCTGCTGCAATGCGTGACCTTCGTCGAGGCGGATGCGAAGGATCCGCCGTCCTTCGACCGCCTGCGCGCACATCTGGATACGCTCGAATGCGCGGAAGGTACCGGCGGCAACCGGCTGTTCTATCTGGCGACGCCGCCGGTCGCGTTCGCGCCGACGGCGCGCGAGCTCGGTCGCACGGGCATGATGAAGGAGAATGGCGCCTGGCGACGGCTGGTGATCGAAAAGCCGTTCGGTACCGATCTTGTCTCGGCGCGCGCGCTGAACGCCGAACTCTTGAAGATCATGGACGAGCACCAGATCTACCGGATCGATCATTATCTCGGCAAGGAGACGGTGCAGAACATCCTGGTGCTGCGCTTTGCCAACGGCATGTTCGAGCCGATCTGGAATCGCAACCATATCGACCACATCCAGATCACGGTCGAGGAGAAGCTCGGCGTCGGCCATCGCGGCGGCTTCTACGATGCCACCGGGGCATTGCGCGACATGGTGCCGAACCATCTGTTCCAGCTGATGTCGCTGGTGGCGATGGAGCCCCCCGCCCGCTTTGACGCCCATTCGGTGCGCTCCGAGAAGGCCGAGGTTCTGACCGCAATCCAACAGCCGAATGCGGAGGAAGCGCTCAAGAGCTCGGTTCGCGCGCAATATCTCGCCGGCCGGATCGGCGACGACGAGATCCCGGACTATCGCAAGACCGAGGACGTGAAACCGGGCAGCACCACCGAGACCTTTGTCGCGCTCAAACTGATGATCGACAATTGGCGCTGGGCCGGCGTGCCGTTCTATCTGCGCACCGGCAAGGCGCTGGCTCACAAGCGCACGGAGGTCGCGATCAAGTTCAAGCAGGCGCCGCTGTCGATGTTCACGGGCACGGCGGTCGATCGCCTCTCGCAGAACTTCCTCACCATCGGCATTGCGCCGACCGAGACCATCGAGCTGCAGTTCAACGCCAAGATCCCGGGGCCGAGCATCACCATCGACGGCGTCGAGATGAAATTCCGCTACGGCGATTATTTCCGCGCCGATCCGTCGACCGGCTACGAGACGCTGATCTACGACTGCATGATCGGCGACAACATCCTGTTCCAGCGCGCCGACGGCATCGAGGCCGGGTGGCAGGCGGTGCAGCCGTTCCTGGACGCCTGGAAGCAGGCCGGCACCAATGGCATCGAGACCTATCCGGCCGGCAGCGAGGGCCCGACCTGCGCCGACGAGTTGCTTCGGCGCGACGGCCGAAGCTGGCGGAAATTCACGTGATGGATACGACCGGCCAGCCCAAGCTGATCGTCGTGGCCGACGCCGAGGCCCTCGCCTGTGCAGCCGCCGCACGGGTGATGGCGCGGACTTCCGGCAATCCCGGCCGCATCGCGATCTGTCTCACCGGTGGCTCCAGCCCCAGGAAGCTCTATCAGTTGCTCGGCAGCGATGAGTATCGCGGCCAGATCCCATGGGATCGGGTGCACTGGTTCATCGGCGACGAGCGCTTCGTGCCTTCGAGCGATCCCCTCAACAACATGGCGATCGCGCGCGCGACCTTTCTCGATCGCAGCGCGCCCTCCAGCCATATCCACCCGATCCCGACCACTGCCGAAAATCCCGATCGCAGCGCCGAGGCCTATGCGCGCGAATTGCAGGCCTTCTACGGCTCGGACCAACTCGATCCGGCGCGGCCGCTGTTCGACATGGTTTTGATGGGCGTAGGTCCCGACGGCCACACCGCTTCACTTTTCCCGGGCTATCCCGCGGTGGAGGAGACCGAGCGCTGGGTCGTCGGCGTGCCCAAGGCCAATGTCGCGCCCTTCGTGCCACGGGTCTCGCTCACCTTGCCCGCGCTGGCGTCCTGCCGCGAAATGCTGTTCGAGATTGCCGGGCATGACAAGCAGCCGATCTTGACGCGCCTCCTCAATGGCGAGACTCTGCCGGCCGTACGCGCGCGCTCGAATGGTGAGACCGTCTGGCTGGTCGACCAGGCCGCGCTTCCGGAGGGAATTCGTGGCGGGCGCTAAAGCACCTTGTGCGTTGATTGTGATGGGCGTGTCGGGCTCGGGCAAGAGCACCATTGCAGAATTGCTCGGCAAACGTCTCGGTTGGCGCTTCGAGGACGGCGACAGCTTTCATCCAGCCAGCAATGTCGAGAAGATGAGGGCCGGCCATCCGCTCACCGACGAGGACCGCTGGCCATGGCTCAATGCCATCGCCGACGAGATCGCGCGGGTGTGCGACAAAGGCGAGCACGTCATCATCGCCTGCTCGGCGCTGAAGCACGCTTATCGCGACGTGCTGCTGCGCGGTCGCAACGACGTCCGCTTCATCTTCCTGAAAGGCACGCAGGAGCTGATCGCCGACCGGCTCGCGCACCGCAAGGGCCATTTCATGCCGCCCGGGCTGCTGACCAGCCAGTTCAACACGCTGGAGCCGCCGGAGGCGAGCGAGCACGTCATCACGGCATCGATCGACGAATCCGTCGAGGCGATCGTGGACGGCATCGTGCGACAGTTGAAATTGGCCGGCACGACCGCTGAGGCCACAAAACCCAAGGTCTTGCCATGACGCAAATCTCACTCGTGGTGTCCGACGTCGACGGCACGCTGTTGACCAAGGACAAGACGCTGACCGACCGCGCAAAAAGCGCGGTCCAGCGGCTGCACAAGGCCGGCATCGGCTTCACCATCACCTCCAGTCGCCCCGCCATCGGCATGCGTTTCCTGATCGAGCCGCTCGCGCTGTGGCTGCCGGTCGGCCCGTTCAACGGGTCCTCGATCATCGATCCCGAGATGAACCCGGTGGAGCAGCACCTGATCCCGCAGGCCTCCGCCGAGCGCTCATTGAAGATCCTCAGGGAATACGGCGCCGATGTCTGGGTATTTACCGCCGATCAATGGCTGATCGACAATCCCAACGGCAGCTACGTCGCCCACGAGCAGCACACGATAAGGGCCGATCCAACCACCGTCACGAATTTTTCGCCCTACCTCGCGACGGCCTGCAAGATCGTCGGCGCGAGTGCGGATGCGCCAGGCCTGGAGCGTTGCGAGAAAGTCATGCAGGAGGCGCTCGGCAGGCAGGCGACCGCGGTCCGGTCGCAGACCTACTATCTCGACATCACACCGCCGGGCTTCGACAAGGGCACCTTCGTCCAAGCAATGGCCAAGCGCCTGGGCATCGCCACCGACGCCGTCGCCACCATCGGGGACATGCAGAATGACCTCGCCATGTTCCGCGTCAGCGGCATGTCGGTCGCGATGGGTAATGCCGCCGACAACGTCAAGGAGCAAGCCACCAACGTCACTGCGACGAATGAACAGGACGGTTTTGCCGAGGCAATCGAGATGATCCTGAAGCGAAACGGGGTGGGTTGAGCTTGATGGTATCAAAGTACGCCGCTGGTACTTCACCTCTCCCCGATGGGGAGAGGTGACAGGCGCACCTCGCTGCATTTGATCGAAATCAATTGCGCTCTACTTCGATCGCTGCATCGCCGGCTTCTCGCTGCCGTGCCGGGCCGCCGAGAGATTATGGGCCGTATTAACCAGCGCGATATGGGTCAGTGCTTGCGGGAAATTGCCGGTCTGGCGACGCGCCACGGAATCGTATTCCTCGGCCAGTAGCCCGACATCGTTCGCGAGCCCCGCGACCCGGTCGAACAACACCTGCGCCTTCTCGAGATCACCTGACAGCACATGGGCATCGGCCAGCCACAGGCTGCAGGCCAGGAATGCGCCCTCGACCGGCTGCGTCTCCCCCGATACCTCGCGTGGATCGTGCCGGAGGACGAAGCCGTTGCGGATCAGGTGCTTTTCGACGGCCGCGATGGTGCCACGAATGCGCGGATCGGATGGGGGCAGAAAGCCGACCGCCGGGAGCAGCAGCAAACTGGCATCGAGCAGCTTCGAGCCGTAGGACTCGACGAAGGCATTCTCTGCCGCGTCAAACCCCTTGTTGCAGACCTCGCGATGGATCGCGTCGCGCAAGGTACGCCAGTGCAGCAACGGCGCCTTGAAGCCAAACGTCTCGGCGCTCTTGATGCCGCGGTCGAAGGCGACCCAGGTCATCACCTTGGAAAAGACATAGTGCCTCGGCTGTCCGCGCCGCTCCCAGATGCCGTGGTCGGGATGGTCCCAGACCTCCGCCAGATGGTTGAGCACGGCGCATTCCAGCGCCCAGCTTTCATGGTCAAGCTTCAGCTTTGCCATCCGCGACTGGTGGAACGCGTCGATCAATTCGCCGTAAACGTCGAGCTGGAGCTGCGCATGCGCGGCATTGCCGACGCGTACCGGCTGCGCACCCTCATAGCCGTCGAGCCAGCCCGCTTCCCATTCCAGCAGCCGGCGCTGTCCCCAGATGCCGTACATGATCTGCATGTTCGCCGGCGCGCCGGCCACCGCGCGCAACAGCCAATTGTGCCAGGCCAAGGCTTCCTCGGTGTAGCCCGAGTTCATCAACGCCAGCAGCGTGAAAGTGGCGTCGCGCAGCCAGCAGAAGCGATAATCCCAGTTTCTGGCGCCCCCGAGCTTTTCCGGCAACGACGTGGTCGGCGCGGCCACGATGCCGCCGGTCGGGGCAAAGGTCAGCGCTTTCAGCGTGATCAGAGAGCGCAGGATGAGATCGCGATAGGCGCCGTCGCGGGTGCAGCGACTGCACCAGTCGTCCCAGAATTTCTCGGTTTCCCGGAGCGCAATCTCCGGATCGATCGGCTCAGGCGGATCGAGGTGCGAAGGGCCATAGGTCAGAACGAACGGTACGGTCTCCCCGGCCGCGACCTCGAATTCGGCGACCGTTGTGAAATCCTCGCCGCGGGTCTTGGCCGGCGTCCGCAGCACCGTCATGTCCTGGCCGGCGATCGCCAGCAGCGCCCCATGCTCGCCGCGGCGCACCCAGGGAATGTCGGCGCCGAAACCGAAGCGGATGATGAGCTGCATCCGCATCTTGACCTTGCCGCTGACGCCCCGGACCAGCCGCACGATATCGGACGCCTTGCCGCGCGGCGGCATGAAGTCGACCAGTGCGACGGTGCCGCTCTTGGTCTCGAAGCGCGTTTCGAGAATGAGGGTGTTGCCGAGATAACGGCGCGAGGTGCCCGTGATGTCCCCGGTCGGCGTAATCCGCCAGCAACCGTTCCTGGACCCGCCGAGGATTGCCGCGAAGCAGGCGTCGGAATCGAAGGCCGGCCAGCACAGCCAGTCGATCGAGCCGTTGCGCCCGACCAGCGCTGCGGTCTCGCAGTCTCCGATCAGCGCATAGTCCTCGATCCTCTGAGACAATGTTCGCGAACCCAAGAAATCCCCGCCCAATCAACTCCCGCCGGGCAAGGAACGTTCCCGCGTCGCGGCCTTCAAAGCCGCGAGATCGATCTTGGCGGCGATCTTGTCGAGCGCAACCGGCAGGCGCTGGCGCCAGTTCGGGTGCTCGTCGATGGTGCCGGGGATGTTGGGCTGGTCGATCACGCCGAGCAGATCCTCCAGCGAGACCGCCAACAGCCGCGACGGCGTGCGCGACAGGAAGGCGAGCACCGAATAGACGTCGTTGGCATGAATGCCGTTCTGGCCCAGGATCTCGTCGAGCATCCCGAGCGCATCCCAGCGTGCCTGCTCGTTCTCGCCGGGGTCGAGCCCGAGCGAGCGCTTCATCTTGAGATCGCTGAACGAGCGCCAGCCGGCATAGGTCGACAAATCGTGCGTGTTCAGCGTCACCAGCGCGTTCGGCCGGTAATAGTCGCTGTTGCGGAAACGGCCGGCATTGTCGCGCTCGAACATCATGACAAGATATGACCAGATGCCGAAGTCCTGCATGGTCTCGCGAAATCCCTCCGGCACGGTGCCGAGATCCTCGCCGATGACGATGCATTTGTGCGCTGCGCTCTCCCGCGCCACCGCGCCAAGCAGCGCCTCGAACGGCATCTCCACATAGGCGCCGTTGTCCGGCTTGAAGCCGCGCGGCACCAGGTAAAGCCGTTTCAGCCCCAGCACGTGATCGAGACGGATCGCGCCGGCGTGCCGCATCGAGGCGGCCAGCATGTCGGCGAACGGCACAAACGACTGGGCTTCGAGGCCACCCGCATTGAAGCCGGCGAGCCCCCAATCCTGGCCGACGGTGTTGAGCACGTCGGGCGGCGCGCCGACGGCGAGATGGCGCGAGATCGCCATCTGCTCGTTCCAGGCGTCGAAGCCGTTGGACTGCACGCCAACGGCGACATCGAGATAGAGCCCGACCCGCATGCCGAGCTCAACGGCGAGCTCCTTTGCCGCTTGCAACTGCGCATCAGCGGTCCATTGCACGAATTCGACGAATTCGACGTCGCGCTTGGCGCGACCGCTACGCAGCTCGGCGCATTTGGTCTCGTCCGGCTGCTGCCATTCCGGCGGCCATTCCCACCACGGAGCATTGAAACGATGCCGCAACACTTCGAAGCAGGCGAAACGCGACAACAGCGGCGCGCGGGCAGCGCGGAAGGCGTCAAACTGATTGCGACGGACACCGCTTGCCTTTGTCACGAAGCTGTCAAAGGCGGCGCGCAGGCCCAGCCATTTCAATGCCGCCATGTCGGCATAGGGGACACGATCGCCCTCACGCAGCCGCGCGGCGGTCGTGGCCGCATCGGGGATGAGATCTGCCGAAAATTCCGGGATCGCCTCGACGTCGATATAGAGCGGATTGAGAAACAGCCGGCTGTTCGGCGAATAGGGGCTGCAATCGCTGGGCTGGTCGTCGAACAGCACATGCAGCGGGTTGAGCCCGACGCCATCCGCGCCGAGCTGCTTTGCGAGCCGGACGAGACCGGCGAGATCAGTGAAATCGCCGATGCCCCAATTGCGATTGGAGCGGACGCTGTAGAGCTGGACCGCGAGCAGCCAGCCACGGTCGAAATCGCCGCCAAAGGCGCGCTCGGGCGCCACGATCATCGGCACCTCTTCGGTCACGCCGGCAGCATCTGTCAGCGTCAACCGGTGGTAACCGAGCGGCAGCGCGGCCGGCCAGGCCAGCACCGGCTCGCGGGTCTCGCCTTGCGCAATCAAATTGCCGTTGCCGGTCACTTTCCATCGCAGCGGCGCAGTGCCGGTGGTGACCAGCTCGGTGCGCGGATTTGCCAGCGCCCGGACCACGACCGGCCCGCTGACGAAGCGGTAGACCCGCTTCTCCGGCAGGGCATCCAGGATGGTTTTGAGGGCCACGGGATCGGTGACCCTCAGCTTTCCGAGGGCATCGACGAATTCAGACTGAACGCCCTTGATCCGGGCTTGAGCTAAAAGATCCATTCGGCACGCGGTTTGCAGGCCATCAATCGGCCGGGGGCATCGATTTTGACGAGGTTGCGGAAGACGTTAGTCAGGGTTAACTCGCAAACCGCACCTGCCGTTCCCAGCGGGAACTAATGACACACAAGCGGCTTTCTATATAGGTACCAAGCGTAGGCTCCCGCCAAGGGAAACGGGCCCCTGCTTTCTTGTCAATGGCATCACCGTGAACAAGACAATTCAAACTGTCGAGAGTGCCGCGTCAGGCAGCGCTTTCCTCATTGAAGACATCTATCCGCTGATTGACGGCGGCCGCTTCGCCGTGAAACGGATCGCGGCCGAACCGGTCGAGGTCTGGGCCGACATCTATCGCGACGGCGATGCCGTGATCGGCGCCGCGCTGATCTGGCGTGCCGAGCAGGACCGTGAATGGCGGAGCGAGCCGATGATCCATCACGGCAATGACCGCTGGTCGGGCGCATTCACGCCGACCGAGCCCGGGCCATATGTTTATGCCATTGAGGCCTGGACCGACGAATTCGCCACCTGGCGGCACCATCTCGCGCGCAAGCAGCGCTCCGGCGCCGATCTCAGCCTCGATGCGATCGAAGGCGCGGGCCTGCTGACCAAAGCGCACGGCGCACGGCAGGACGCCGCTGATCTCATCCTCAGGCAATGCGAGGACTATCTCAGGAACGGCGACGTCGCGCCGCTGCTTGCGGCCGAGCTGAGCGAGGCCATGTCCGAGAGCCAGTCGCGGCCTGACCTGACCCGTTCCCCCCTCTTCCCGCTGATCGTCGACCGCGACAAGACGCGCTTTGGCGCCTGGTATCAGATGATGCCGCGCAGCCAGAGCGAACTAGCCGGCCGGCACGGCACGCTGAGGGATTGCATCGCGCGCGTGCCCGACATTGCCGGGATGGGTTTTGACGTGCTCTATTTCACGCCGATCCACCCGATCGGCCGCACCCGCCGCAAGGGCCGCAACAATGCGCCGGTGGCAACCGAAGCCGAGCCCGGCTCGCCCTATGCGATCGGCGCCGCCGAGGGCGGCCACGATGCGCTGCATCACGAGCTCGGCACCATCGAGGATTTCCGCGCACTGGTGGCAACCTGCCTCGAATACGGGCTGGAGCTCGCGCTCGACTTCGCCGTGCAGTGCTCGCCTGATCATCCGTGGCTGACGCAGCATCCGGAATGGTTCAAATGGCGGCCGGACCGCTCGGTGCGGACGGAGGACGGGCCGTATTCGGATATCGTCATCCCCGATTTCAACTCGGTCGATAGGATCGGATTATGGAACGCGTTCCGCGACGCAATGTTGTTCTGGATCGACCATGGCGTGACCATCTTCGCCATCGACAATCACGACACGGCGCCGTTCCAGTTCTGGGAATGGCTTATCCGCGACATCCGCCGCCGGCATCCCGAGGTGATCCTGTTCTCCAAGACATACGCGCGCCCGAAATTGATGAAGGGCCTGGCCAAGCTCGGCTTCGCGCAATCGTTCAGTTATTTTCCGTGGCGGACCGGGAAATGGGAGCTGGAGCAATATTTCAGCGAGCTCACAAATTATCCGGAACGCGACTTCTACCGTGCGAACCTGTTCGTCAACACGCCTGATCTCCTGCCCTATCATCTCCAGAGCGGCGAAGCCTGGGCGTTCAAGTCGCGCGTTGCGCTGGCGGCGACGCTGGCGGGCAGTTACGGCATTTACAGCGGGTTCGAGCTGCTCGAGCACGAGGCTATCCCCGGCCGCGAGGAATATCTCGATTCCGAGAAATACCAGATCAGGCAGCGCGACTGGGACAAACCGGGCAACATCAAGCCCTACATCACGGAGCTGAACCGCATTCGCGCCGAAAACGCGGCGCTTCAGCAGACGGCGAGCCTCCGCTTCCTCGGCATCGAGGACGGCGAGACGATCGCCTTCGTGAAGGAGGCGGCGGATCCGGCCAATGTCGTCGTCACCGTCATCGCACTCTCGCGGCATGCGCGCGAGTTCTGGTTGCCGCTCGGCGGCCTCACCGTCGACGCCGGCGGCGAGCGTCGCCACGTCACCGCACTCGAAAATCTCCTCACCGGCGAACAGTCCCGCATCGAATGGGGCGGGATCAAATTGCGCATCGATCCCGACCGCGATCCGGCGCTGCTGTTCCGCTGCCTGGCGTAAAGGGGCACGCCATGAACGTATTGTCTTCCGTCGACACCAAGAAGGCCGAGGCTGCCGAGACCGTGGATGAGCTCTGGTACAAGGACGCCATCATCTACCAGCTCCACGTCAAGGCGTTTGCCGACAGCAACAATGACGGCATCGGCGATTTCGCCGGCCTGACCGAGAAGCTGCCCTATCTCCAGGATCTCGGCGTCACCGCGCTGTGGCTGCTGCCGTTCTATCCCTCGCCCGGCCGCGACGACGGCTACGACATTGCCGACTACGGCTCGGTCAATCCCGATTTCGGGACGATGAAGGATTTCAAGCGCTTCATCCAGGAGGCGAAACGGCGCGGTCTGCGGGTCATCACCGAACTCGTGGTCAACCACACCTCCGACCAGCACAATTGGTTCAAGCGCGCGCGCCGCAGCCCGGCAGGCTCGAGCGCCCGCAACTGGTACGTCTGGAGCGACACCGACCAGAAATACCAGGGCACGCGCATCATCTTCACGGACACGGAAAAATCAAACTGGACCTGGGATTCGGAAGCCGGCGCGTTTTACTGGCACCGCTTCTTCTCGCACCAGCCCGATCTCAATTTCGACAATCCGCGCGTCGTCAGCGCGCTGATCCAGGTGATGAAGCGCTGGCTCGATGCCGGCGTGGATGGTTTCCGGCTGGACGCGATTCCCTATCTCTGCGAGCGCGAGGGCACATCGAACGAGAACCTCCCCGAGACGCATGCGATCATCAAACGCCTGCGACAGGAGCTCGACGCCTACGCCAAGGGCAAGCTGCTGCTGGCCGAGGCCAATCAATGGCCCGAGGACGTGCAGGAATATTTCGGCCGCGGCGACGAGTGCCACATGGCCTATCATTTCCCGCTGATGCCGCGCATCTACATGGCGATCGCGCAGGAGGACCGCTTCCCGATCACCGACATCCTGCGCCAGACGCCGGACATTCCGGCGAGCTGCCAATGGGCGCTGTTCCTGCGCAACCACGACGAGCTGACGCTGGAAATGGTCACCGACGTCGAGCGCGACTATCTCTGGACCACCTACGCCAACGATCCGCGCGCGCGCATCAATGTCGGCATCCGGCGGCGGCTTGCGCCGTTGATGGACAACGACCGGCGCAAGATCGAGCTGATGAACTCGCTGCTGCTGTCGTTCCCCGGCACGCCGATCATCTATTACGGCGACGAGATCGGGATGGGCGACAACATCTATCTCGGCGACCGCAACGGCGTGCGCACGCCGATGCAATGGAGCCCGGACCGCAACGGCGGTTTCTCGCGCGCCGATCCAGCCCGCCTCTACGCGCCGCCGATCATGGACCCCGTCTACGGCTACGAATCGGTCAACGTCGAGGCGCAGTCGCGCAGCCTGTCCTCGCAGCTCAGCGCGACCAAGCGGCTGATCTCGGTGCGCAAGTCGACGCTTGCCTTCGGCCGCGGCAGCATGACGTTCATCCGCCCGACCAACCGCGCCGTGCTCGCCTATGTCCGGCAGTATCGCGACGAGGTGATCCTCTGCGTCGCCAACCTTTCGCGCGCAGCACAGGCGACCGAGCTCGACCTGTCGCCGTGGAAGGACCGCATCCCGCAGGAAATGCTCGGCCGCACCCGCTTTCCCGCCATCGGCGAACTGCCCTACATGATCACGCTGGGACCGTACGGCTTCTACTGGTTCCAGCTGTTGGAGCGCGACAAGTCCGAACCGGTGAAGCCGAGCGCAGTGCCCGAGTTCGAGACGCTGGTGGTGCCGGTCAATTCGACCTGGGTGTCACTCGCCCGCGAGCGCGGCGTGTTCGAGCGTGACGTGCTGCCGGGATTTTTGTCGCGCACGCGGTGGTATCCCGAGCACAACCCCAAGCACATCAAGCCGACGCTGACCTCGGCGGTGCCGTTCTGCGACATCGGCGACAACCGGCCCTGGATCGGGTTCTTCGAAGCGACACAACATGGCGTCGCCACGCGTTACGTGGTGCCGATGCAGATCGAGTGGGTGCGTTTCGACCGCGAGCGCTTCAATCCCAAGGCGCTCGCCGCCGTACGCCAGGGCGCGCGCGAAGGCACGCTGCTCGACGTCGCAACCGACCAGATCTTCATCGGCCTGTTCCTGCGCAATTTGTCGCAGCACCTGATGGTGGAGGAGAACAATCTGCGGCTGGAGTTCAAGCCGACCAGCCTGTTCGCCGATTACACCGTCAAGGAACCCGAGCGCATCCGCGCGATCGAGCAGTCGAACAGCACCGCCCTGGTTGACAATCAATACGTCGCCAAGATCTATCGCCGGCTCGAAAGCGGCATCAATCCCGAGACCGAGATCGGGCGCTATCTGACCGAGATCGCGCGCTTCCCCAACACGCCGGAGCTGCTCGGCACCGCTGAACTGGTCGAGGGCGATAGCCGCAGCACGATCGGCGTGCTGCATGCCTATGTCGAGAACCAGGGCGACGGCTGGGCCGTGACCGCGGCCTATCTCGATCGCTACGTGGATGAACAGCGGCTGCTGCCGGCGGATGAGGCCTCCCGCACCACCCCGGACCAGGCGCCCTACCTGCACCATCTGGCGCAGACCGGCCGGCGGCTCGCCCAGCTGCATATGACGCTTGCTGCCGCAAAGCCGGCCGATCTTGCCGCCGAGCCAATCAGCCCGGCACACGTCAACCGCTGGACGTCGGACCTCAAGGCGCGCGCCGAGCACGTGTTCGAGCGGCTGATCGAAAGCCGCGAGGGCCTGCGGGAAGCCGACCGGCCGCTGGTCGACCAACTCACGGCGACGCGCCCGAGCCTGCCCGACCGCTTGAGTGCGCTCTTGCCATCCGACACCGGCGGGTTGAACATCCGTCATCATGGCGACTTCCGCCTCGGGCAAACTCTGATCGTGAAGGACGACATCTTCATCATCGACTTCGACGGCGATCCGCGCGTGCCGTTGGCTGAAAAGCGGCGCAAGGCACCGGCCGCGTGCGACGTCGCCGGCCTGATCCGCTCGATCGAGCTCGCGGCAACCGCGGCGTTGAATCAAGCGCTCAACGGCGCCTCTGACGAGCAGGGCCGGCTCGCGGCCGCGCTCGGTGAATGGCGCGAACGTGCCACGACCACCTTCCTCACCGCCTATCGCGAGGCCATGACCGACCGGCGGTTGTGGCCCAATGACCCGCATTTGGCGGATGGCCTGTTAAGCTTTTTCCTGCTTGATCACGCGTTCGACGAAGTAGAGTACGCGCTGTCCCACCGGCCAGAGGGGCTCAGCGCGGCACTGACCGGGCTGCTTCGCATGATGTCCAATGCCGAGAGCGAAGCCCATGCCTAAACTGCCTGCCGAAGCCTACGCCATCATCGAGGGCCGCCACTCCGACCCGTTCCACTATCTCGGGCTGCATCCCGAGGGCGGCAAGAGCGTGGTGCGCGCCTTCCTGCCCGAGGCCTCCAATGTCGAGGCGGTCGGCGAGCACGGCGAGGTGGCGCGGCTCGACCGCGTCCACGATTCTGGCCTGTTCATCGGGGCCCTGCCCAACGGCTCCAGGCGCTATCAGTTGCGCGCGAAATTCGGCGACCATGTCGTCGAGTTCGAGGACGCCTACCGCTTTCCGCCGATCCTGACCGACTTCGACCTCTATCTGCTCGGCGAAGGCACCCATCAGCGTCTCTACGACAAGCTTGGCGCGCATCCGATGACGCTCGAAGGCGTCGATGGCATCGGCTTCGTGGTGCTGGCGCCGAACGCGCGGCGCGTGGCCGTGGTCGGCGACTTCAACTTCTGGGACGGCCGACGCCATCCGATGCGGGTGCGTGGCTCCGGCTACTGGGAGTTGTTCATTCCGCACGCCAAGGCCGGCGACCATTACAAGTTCGAGATCGTAGGGCCGCACGGTCATCTGCTGCCGCTGAAATCCGACCCCATGGCGTTCGCGACCGAGCTGCGTCCCAAGACGGCCTCGATCGTCTTCGACGAAGCGCATCTGCCGCGGCCCCGCCCGGCGACGGACGGCATCAACGCGCTGTCGGCGCCGATGTCGATCTACGAGGTCCATCTCGGCTCGTGGCGGCGCAAGAACGGCAATGAATGGCTCACCTACCGCGAGCTCGCCGAGCAGTTGCCGGCTTACGTCCGCGACATGGGCTTCAGCCATGTCGAATTCCTGCCCGTCAGCGAGCATCCGTTCGACGGCTCATGGGGCTATCAGCCGACCGGCCTCTATGCGCCGACGAGCCGCTTCGGCACGCCGGAGGATTTCGCGGCGCTGGTCGACGCCTGCCACCGCGAAGGCGTCGGCGTGCTGCTCGACTGGGTGCCCGGCCACTTCCCGGACGATCCGCACGGGCTCGGCAGCTTTGACGGCACCGCGCTCTACGAGCACGCCAACCCGCTCCAGGGCCGCCATCTCGACTGGGGCACGCTGATCTACAATTACGGCCGCACCGAAGTGACGAACTTCCTGGTGTCGAACGCGCTGTTCTGGCTGGAGCGCTACGCCATCGACGGGCTGCGCGTCGATGCGGTCGCCTCGATGCTGTATCTCGACTACAGCCGCCCGCCGGGCGCGTGGATTCCGAACCAGTATGGCGGTCGCGAGAACATCGAGGCGATCGCGTTCCTGCGCCGCTTCAACACCGAGCTGTTTGCCCGATTCCCGCAGGCGACCACCGCTGCCGAAGAATCCACCGCGTGGCCGCAAGTGTCCCGTCCCGTCGAATTCGGTGGGCTCGGCTTCGGCTACAAGTGGAACATGGGCTGGATGCATGACACGCTGAACTACATCAGCAAGGATCCGATCCACCGCAAGCATCATCACGGCGACATCCTGTTCGGGCTGCACTACGCCTTCTCGGAGAATTTCATCCTGCCGCTGTCGCATGACGAGGTGGTGCACGGCAAGCGCTCGATCCTCGGCCGGATGCCCGGCGACGAGTGGCAGCGCTTTGCGAATTTGCGCGCCTATTACAGCTTCATGTTCGCCCATCCCGGCAAGAAGCTGCTGTTCATGGGCGCCGAAATCGCGCAGAGCCGCGAGTGGAATCACGACCAGTCGCTCGACTGGCACCTGCTCGAATACAAGAGCCACGCCGGCGTTCAGTCGCTGATCCGGGATCTCAACAGGGTCTATCGCGCGGTGCCGGCGCTGCATCAGATGGATTGCGACCAGGCCGGCTTCGAATGGCTGATCACGGACGATGCCAACCGCAACGTCTTCGCCTGGATGCGCAAGGGGACCGCCGAGCACGCGCGGTGCCTGGTGATCGTCAACTTCTCACCCAATGTCTATCGCAATTATCGCGTTCGCGTACCCTTTGCCGGCAAGTGGAAAGAGGTGTTCAACTCGGACTCCGCTCATTACGGCGGCACCAATGTCGGGAACATCGGAGAGGTTCAGGCCGTTGACGGCAAGTCGCCCGAGCTACGCCTCACGGTTCCGCCTCTCGCGGCCATCTTCCTCGTTCCGGAAAGCTGACACATGCGCCTGACTGCTGGATCGCCCGCACGCCTCGGTGCAAGCTGGGACGGGCGCGGCACCAATTTCGCGCTGTTTTCCGCCAATGCGCAAAAGGTCGAGCTGTGCCTGTTCGACAGTCAGGGCCGCCGTGAGCTCGAACGCATCGAACTGCCCGAGCGCACCGAGGATGTCTGGCACGGCTATCTCAACGACGTCTCGCCTGGTCAGCTCTACGGCTATCGCGTGCACGGCCCCTATGAGCCCGAGCACGGCCACCGCTTCAACGCCAACAAGCTGCTGCTCGATCCCTATGCCAAGCGGCTCGCCGGACGCTTGGTCTGGAGTGACGCACATTTCGCCTACCGCACCGGCAGCGCGCGCGAGGACCTGTCGTTCGACCGGCGCGACAACGCCCGCGGCATGCCCAAGGGCGTCGTCCTCGACGAGACCTTCAACTGGGGCCGGCGCGAGATCAGGCCCAACATCCCCTGGGAGGACACCATCATCTACGAGGCCCACGTCAAGGGCCTGACGCAGAAGCGCGACGACGTGCCGCCGAACCTGCGCGGCACCTATGGCGGCCTGTCGTCGCCCGCGATGATCGAGCATCTGAAGAAGCTCGGTGTCACCACGGTCGAGCTCCTGCCGATTCACGCCTTCGTCGACGACCGCGTGCTGGTGGAGAAGAAGCTCGCCAATTATTGGGGCTACAATACGCTGTCGTTTTTCGCGCCGGAGCCGCGCTACGCCCAGGACAATGCGCTCGATTCTTTCCGCACCACTGTCGCGCGGCTGCACGATGCCGGCATCGAGGTGATGCTCGACGTCGTCTACAACCACACCGCTGAAGGCAATCATCTCGGCCCGACTCTATGCTACCGTGGCATCGACAATGCCTCCTATTACTGGCTGAACCGAGAGAACCCGCGCTACTACGACGACTTCACCGGTTGCGGTTCGTCGGTGAACCTGACCCATCCGCGCGTGCTCCAGATGGTGATGGATTCGCTGCGCTACTGGGTCGAGGTCTGCCACGTCGACGGCTTCCGCTTCGACCTCGCCACCACGCTCGCGCGTGGGCCGAACGGTTTCGATCGCGGCATCTCGTTCCTGACGGCAATCCGGCAGGATCCGGTGCTGGCGACCGTCAAGCTCGTCGCCGAGCCCTGGGACCTCGGCCTCGGCGGCTATCAGGTCGGCGCATTCCCTTCGCAATGGTCGGAGTGGAACGATCGCTATCGCAGCGCCATGCGCCGCTACTGGAGCGGCGAAGGCAGCCTGATCGGCGACATCTCCAGCCGCATGACGGCGTCCTCGGACCTGTTCAACCACGATGGACGGCGGCCGCGCGCCAGCATCAACCACATCACGGTGCATGACGGTTTTACGCTGGCCGATCTGTTCAGCTACAACGAGAAGCACAACGAGGCCAATGGCGAGGACAATCGCGACGGCTCCAACGACAACCACAGCAACAATTGCGGGGTCGAGGGACCAACCGACGATCCGGAAATCCTCAGCCTGCGCCGGCAGCTTCGCAAGAACGTGCTCGCCTGCCTGATGCTGGCCCAGGGCGTTCCCCTGCTTCTGGCCGGCGACGAGGTCGGCAACTCGCAGTCCGGCAACAACAACGCCTATTGCCAAGACAATGAGATCGGGTGGATCGGCTGGGACAATCTAGGCAAGGACGGCGACGACATGGTCGATTTCGTCGCGCAGCTCGCCGAGATCCGCCGCCGCTTCTCGCAGCTTCGCAGCCACCGCTGGCTCGACGGCCGTCCCGCGGACGGCGTCTCCTACGGTGCGCTCTGGCTGACCCCTGCCGGCGACGAGATGACGGAGAGTGACTGGAAATTCCCGGAAGGGAGGTTCCTCTCCTATGTGATGGGGCCGGTGGAACCCGGCGGGGCTGCGATCTTTATCGTTCTGAACGCCGCCCCCGAAGAGATCGCATTCAGATTGCCCAAGATGAGCGAATACAAGAGTTGGCTGCAGGTCCTGAACACGACAGACGCCAAGCTGAACACGACTGACTTCCTGCCCGGAAGCGACAGCAAGGCGCCGCCGCGCTCGGTGCTTGCGTTCGCGGGCGCGCGATGAGGCCGTCCTTCGGCGCCAGGCCGACGAATGAGGGCGTGTCGTTCCGCCTGTGGGCTCCGGCTGCACGACGCGTCGACCTCCTGCTCGAACGGCGTCATGCCATGCGGCGGCGCGAGGATGGCTGGTATGTGGCCGACATCGCCGGCCTGAGCGCCGGGAGCCAATACAAATTCAGGATCGACGACGAGATCGACGTGCCCGATCCGGCCTCGGCATTCCAACCCGAGGACGTATCCGGCCCGAGCGAGGTGATCGATCAGGCGGCGTTCGAATGGCGCGCCAGGGACTGGCGCGGCCGCCCCTGGGAAGAGACGGTGCTGATCGAGACCCATGTCGGTACGTTCACGCCGCAAGGCACTTACCGCGCCATGATCGACAAGCTCGATCATCTGGTTGCGAGCGGCATCACCGCACTCGAATTGATGCCGCTGGCCGATTTCGCCGGCCGCCGCGGCTGGGGCTATGACGGCGTGCTGTGGTACGCGCCCGACAGCGTCTATGGCCGGCCCGAAGACTTGAAGACGTTGATCGACGAGGCGCATCTGCGCGGGCTGATGGTGTTTCTCGACGTGGTCTACAATCACTTCGGCCCCGAGGGAAATTACCTCGGCCGCTACGCGCCGACCTTCTTCACCGATGCCCACACACCTTGGGGCAGCACGATCGACTATCGGGTGCCGCAGGTACGGGCCTTTGCGGTCGAGAATGCGCTGTCCTGGCTCGCCGACTACCGCTTCGACGGTCTGCGCCTGGATGCCGCCAATCACATCATGACGATCCCCGGCGAGCAGTCGATGTTGCAGGAGCTGAGCGTTGCCGCCGGCGAGCTCGCCAAGGCCACGGGACGACACATCCATCTCGTGCTGGAGAACGGCGACAACCAGGCGAGCCTGCTCGATGCCGCGCAGGAGCCGCCGAACGGAAAATATCGCGGACAGTGGAACGACGACTATCATCACGTCTGGCATGTGATGCTGACCGGCGAACTCGCCGGCTATTACGCAGATTACCAGACGCCGCGCATGGACCTTGCGCGCGCGCTCGCGTCGGGCTTCGTCTATCAGGGCGAAATCTCGGAATTCTGGGGCAAGAAGCCACGCGGCGAGCCAAGCGGCGAGCTGCCGCCGGCAACCTTCGTCAACTTTCTCCAGAACCACGACCAGATCGGCAATCGGCCGCTGGGCGATCGGCTCGAGAGCCTGGCACCGCCGCGCCAGATCGAGGCCGCTCTCGCAGTGACGCTGCTTGCGCCGATGGTGCCGATGCTGTTTCAGGGCGAGGAATGGGGCTCGACAGCGCCCTTCCCGTTCTTCTGCGATTTCCAGGGCGGACTGGCTGACGCGGTGCGCAAGGGGCGCAAGCGGGAATATGCCTGGGCCTACGAAAAATATGGCGACGAGGTACCCGATCCGCTCGATCCAGCCACGCTGCAATCGGCCGTGCTCGACTGGGACAGCCGTACGCCGGAACAGAACAAGCGGCTGGCTTTGGTGCGCGAGCTGCTCTCGCTTCGCCGCAAGCAGATCGCGCCGCGGCTGAAGGGGGCGAGTTTCGGCGACGCCCGGGCCGGCGACAATGGTTTGCTGACCGCACATTGGCGTATGGGCGATGGCGCGACACTGCGGCTCGCCGCCAATCTGTCGGACAAGGACATCGCGCATTCGGACAACAACGCAGGCACGCCGATCTGGGGCGGCGCGGCCAGCGACCGGCTCTTGCCGTGGTCAGTAGTCTGGCGCCTCGGAGGTTAGCATGCCTCCGGCCATTCCTCTCGCGACCTATCGCCTCCAGCTCACGGCGGATTTCGACTTCGACAAGGCCGCCGCCGTGGTGCCGTACTTGAAGGCGCTGGGGATCACGCATCTCTACGCGTCGCCGGTGATGAAGGCCCGCAAGGGCTCGACCCACGGCTACGACACAGTCGATCACAGCCAGTTCAATCCCGAACTGGGCGATGAGCCCGGCTTCGCGCGGCTGAGCGACGCGCTCAAGCAGCACGATCTCGGACTCATCATCGATTTCGTGCCCAATCATGTCGGCGTGCATTTTGCCGACAATCCGTGGTGGCTGGACGTTCTGGAGTGGGGCCAGGCCTCGCCGCACGCGGTTTCCTTCGACATCGATTGGGATCAATTGGCCTACCGTGCCCGCGGCGGCGTGCTGCTGCCGATCCTCGGCGCGTCCTATGGCGAAGCGCTCGAGCGCGGCGAGATCGAGCTGCGCTACGACCCCGACGAGGGCAGCTTTTCGGCCTGGTATTTCGAGCATCGCCTGCCGATCGCACCGGAGCGCTATGGCGAAATGCTGCGGGCGATGGTGAAAGAGGCGGATGCCGCAGAGACGGAGGCCGGCAAGCGCCTGCTTTCGCTCGCGACCCGCTACACGGGATTGCGCCGGCCGAATCGCAAGGAAGCGCCCGGCTTCAAGGCCGAGCTGAAGCAGATCGCGGGCGCCGCCGACATCATCGCGAATGGCCTTGGCGCCTATCGCGCGGCCAAGGATCGTCCGGCGCAGACACTGGCGCTGCATCATCTTCTGGAGCGCCAGCACTACAAGCTCGGTCATTGGCGGCTCGCGTCCAGCGACATCAACTACCGCCGCTTCTTCGACGTCAACGGGCTCGCCGGCCTCCGCGTCGAGGATCCCGGCACGTTTGCCGCCACCCATCGGCTGGTGAAGCAGCTCGTCGCCGAGGGCAAATTGCAGGGCATCCGCCTCGATCACATCGACGGCCTGCGCGACCCCGCGCAATATTGCCAGCGGCTGCGCCGGCTGGTGCGCGACGCGCAAGGCACGACGAAGCCGTTCTTTACCGTCATCGAGAAGATCCTGTGCGAGCACGAGCGCCTGCCGCACTTCGCCGGCGTTCAAGGCACCACCGGCTATGAATGGTTGAACGTCATCACCCATGTGCTGGTCGATCCCAAGGGATTGAAAGCACTTGACGAGACCTGGCGGCAAATCAGCAACCGGCCGCCGCGGCTTGCGCCTTACGTCAAGGATGCCAAGCGGCGCGTGCTGCAGACCTTGCTCACCAGCGAATTCATCGTGCTGACGCGCCTGCTCGCACGCATCGCCAACGGGCATTATTCGAGCCGGGACTTTTCCGCCGACAGCCTGCGGCAGGCGCTCGAACTCTACGTGCTGCACTTCCCGGTGTACCGCACCTATCTCACGACCGGCGCGCCCGCCGCGCACGACCGCAAATTGATCGACCATACCATCGAACGCGCCCGCGCTGAATGGTTCGCCGCGGACGAGGGCATTTTCGACTTCCTGCGCGATGCGCTCACCATGGACCTGCTCAAGCCCGACCGCCCCCCGCATAGCGCCCCAAGAGTGCGCCGCTTTGCACTCAAGGTGCAGCAGTTCACCGGACCGATGATGGCGAAGTCGCTGGAGGACACCGCCTTCTATCAATTCCACCGGCTGCTCGCCCTGAACGAGGTCGGCGGCGATCCCGCAAGCAACGGGCTCACCGTTCCCGCTTTCCA
Organism: Bradyrhizobium sp. Kon10; assembly: GCF_055807395.1. Classification (NCBI taxonomy): domain Bacteria; kingdom Pseudomonadati; phylum Pseudomonadota; class Alphaproteobacteria; order Hyphomicrobiales; family Nitrobacteraceae; genus Bradyrhizobium; species Bradyrhizobium sp. Kon10. Next base: position 292,505 of record NZ_JBVVOZ010000003.1, read on the forward strand.
CCACGCCATGCAAGCCCGCGCCAAGGAATGGCCGTACGGCATGACGGCAACCGCCACGCATGACACCAAACGCGGCGAGGACGCTCGCGCGCGGATCGCAGCCCTGAGTGAAATTCCCGGCGAATGGACCAGCATGGTTTCGCGCTGGAAAGTCCTGAACGCGCCGCATCTCGCGTTGGATGGTAATTTGCGCGCGCCGTCGGCCACATTCGAATATATGCTCTACCAGACCCTGCTCGGCGCCTGGCCGCTCGACGGGCTCGGCGGCGATTTCGTGGAGCGCATCCAGGCCTACGCGCTCAAGGCCGCACGCGAGGGCAAGGAAGAGACGAGCTGGCTCAATCCGCATGAGGCGTACGAAGCGGGCGTGCGGAGCTTCATCGCGACAATCCTCGATCCCGCGCAGTCCGCCGAATTTCTGGAGTCGCTGCAAACCCTGGCGCGCCGCGTCGCGCTGCTGGGCGCGTTGAACTCGCTGAGCCAGCTCACGCTGAAGGCAACGTTGCCCGGCATTCCCGATTTCTACCAGGGCACCGAATTCTGGGACCTATCGCTGGTCGATCCCGATAACCGCCGCCCGGTGGATTTTGCCGCGCGGCACGCAGCCCTGAGATCGCCGGACAACCGGGATTGGAGCGGCCTGATCAAGAGCTGGCCGGACGGCCAGATCAAACTCGCCTGGACGCGGCGGCTGCTCATGCTGCGCAACGCACTCCCCGACGTCTTCGCCCATGGCGACTACCAACCGCTGGAGGTGCGGGGCGCGCACGCGGAGCATGTCATCGCCTTCGCCCGGCGACATGGCCGTGACGCGGCGATCGTCGTGGTCGGACGGCAGTTCGCGCCATTTACGCAAACGGGCCGCGAATGGCCCGTGCTGGAAGGCTTCGACGCGACCATCAATATCGCCGGCTATTCCGCGCCGGGCTTGACGAGAAACGCGCTGCAAGTTGCACAGTCTTTTCGTGAACTTCCCGCGGCCGTGGTCGAGGCACGCACCGCAGGCGCGGTCAAGCCCGCGCGGCAGCGCCTCCGCGCCTGAAGCTTACTTTCCGTCGTCCTTTGTCAGCAGCAACTGCCCGCGCTTGCGGATCGTCGCCTGCGCCATTTCGGCAAAGCGCTGCAACAACCACGGCAGCACCACCTGAACGTTGACGTGGTCGTCGGTGACATCGACCTGGCCGCTCGCGATCTGGCCGAGCGCACGGATGCGAAAATTCATGCTGTCGCCGCTCCAGCGCTCCTCCTCCACCTGCATGACGGGAATGCTGGCCGCCGCACGGCCAAGGCCGCTCTTGAGCCGGCGTATCGCCTCTTCGCGGCCGAGACGATGGGGAATTGAAACGACGAGCGGTGCCGACATGATCCTGCCCCGTGCTGTTCGATCCTCAACTCATTATGTCGGCCGCACGGGCAAAGGTTCCATGCGCTTGCCGCCTGCCATCCTGTTTCATACGCGGAACTTTCAAACCTGCGGCAAGTTGCCGTGGCACAACGTACAAACACAACCCTCTGACAAAGGGCTGGAGGAGATTCGCATGTCTATCGGTACGATCATTCTGATCATCCTGGTCATCGCCCTGCTCGGCGGCTTCAGCGGCATCGGCGGTGGCCCGTTCTACGGCACCGGTTATTACGGCGGCGGCGGGCTCGGGCTCGTGATCATCATCCTGCTGATCCTGCTGCTGATGGGGCGAATCTAGTTCTCGTAGGGTGGGCAAAGGCGCTGTTGCGCCGTGCCCACCTTTTTCGCCGCAACCAGTACGACGGTGGGCACGCTCCGCTTTGCCCGCCCTGCTTTATTTTGCCCACCCTACTTCACTTTCGCCGCAAGCTTCTTCATCGCGGCCTTGATCGGCGCCGCCGCATCGTCATAGCCCTCCCAGGCCTTTGAGCGCGCCAGCAATCCGGGCACGGTCCGCAGCGTGTATCGCTTCGGATCAAGCTCGCTTTTCACCTGCGACCACGTGACCGGCATCGACACGGTCGCGCCATCGCGCGCACGCGGCGAGAGCGGCGCCACCGCGGTCGACATGCGATCATTGCGCAAATAGTCGAGGAATATCTTTCCCTTGCGCAGCTTCTTAGACATGTTGAGCAGATAGCGCTCGGGATCGTCATCGGCCATCCATTGGCAGACGCCTTGCGCGAACGCCTTGGCTTCCTTCCAACTCACCTTGTCGCGCGCGCCGTAGAGCAAGGGCACCACGACATGCAGGCCCTTGCCGCCGGTGGTCTTGCAGAAGCTGTCCATCCCGAGAGCGGTCAGCCGTTGCCGCAAATCCTTTGCCGCTTCGACGACATTGGCAAATTCCACGTCCGGCGCCGGATCGAGGTCGAACACCAGCCGGCCCGGCGTGTCGTAAGCATAGGGCGCGCAATTCCAGGGGTGCAACTCCACGCCGCCGATCTGCGCCACGGCCGCGAGCCCCTCGACCCGATCGATCTGCAGATACGGCTTGCGATCGCCGGAGACCCTTGCGAGTTCCAGAAGATTCGACGTCCCCTGCATGGCGTGGCGCTGGAAGAAGCACTCGCCCTTGATGCCATCGGGCGCGCGGATCAGCGAGCAGGGCCGTCCTTTGAGATGGACGATCATCCAGTCGCCGACGGCTTCGAGATAGCGCGCGAGATCCAGCTTGGTGACCGGCTCGCCCTCACGATCCTCGGGCCAGAGCTCCTTGTCTGGCTTGGAGATGACGACGCCCATGACCTCGGCGCTTTGGCCGTTCTGTTTCGGGGCGCTTGCGGGCTTCGCCTTCGCGCGCGACTTGGTCCGCGTGTCGGCCGAGGGCTTGGCAAGTTTAACATCGACGGGCGTTTCGGCCTCGACCTCCGCGGCCGGCTTGTCCTGCCGCAGGCCCTTGAAAGCGGCCTGACGGATGTTGCCGTCGGCGGTGAAGCCGGCGAACTCGATCTCCGCGACAAGCTCCGGCTTGAGCCAGTGCACCTCGCGGGCTTTCTTCGGCGCATTCTTGCCGCCGAATGGGCTTTGCTTCGCTTCCGCCGCCTTCAACAGCGGCATGATACGCTTCACCTTGTCGGCGCCGAAACCGGTACCGACCATGCCGACAAAGGCGAGGTGATCGCCGCGATGCACGCCGGCCATCAGTGAGCGGAATTTGCCGTTGGTGGTCTTGTAGCCGCCAATCACGACCTCATGGCCGGCCCTGCATTTCGCCTTGGTCCAGCTTTCGGTGCGGCCGGAGCGGTAGGGCGCGTCGAGCTTCTTGGACACGACTCCTTCGAGCTCGAGCTTGCAGGCGGATTGCAGCACGGCATCGCCGCCGCTCTCGAAATGCTCGACATAGCGGATTTGGGTCGATTTCCGCTTGCGCGCATCCAACAGCTCCTTGAGACGGGACTTGCGCTCGCCGAGCGGCAGGCTGCGATAGTCGAGGCTCTCGGCGAACAGGAGGTCGAAAGCAAAGAAGATGAGATCTTCGGACTGGCCGTCCGACAGCGCGGCCTGAAGCGCGGAGAAATTCGGCGCGCCGTTGTGGTCGAGCGCCACGATCTCGCCGTCGATCATCATATCCGGTAGCGCGGCCGCTTCCTTGGCAATCGCGGCGAACCTGTCGGTCCAGTCGAGGCCCTTGCGGGTCTTCAGCGCCGCCTTGCCGTCCTCGACCCGAAGCTGCACGCGATAGCCGTCGAACTTGATCTCGTGGCACCAGCCTTCGCCAGCAGGTGGGCGTTCGACCGAAGTGCAGAGCTGCGGCGCCACGAAATCCGGCATCTCCGAAACTTTTTTGGCGTTGGTAGCGGGCGCGGCTTGCTTCGCTTTCTTTGCTGTCTTGGCACCCTTTAGCGCAGCGCGCGGGGCCGGCTTGACCGTGCGGCCTTTCGGCTCCTCGGTGCGATTGGACTGCCACACCGCATCGGCCTTGGCCTTGGCGCCGTTCGCGCGCATGAAAGGCTTCGGCGCGCGGCCCTTGCCCTCGGCGATCTGCTCCATCGCACGTCCGGAGGCGACCGACTTGTCTTCATCGAGAATGGTGTTGTCCTTGGCCTCTCGCGCATATTCGTCCCGGTGCTTGATCAGGAGCCAATTGGTGCGCTTGCCGCCGCTGCGGTCGTTGCGCATGCGCACCAGCACCCAGCTGCCGTGCAGCTTGTCGCCGTGCAGCGTGAACTTCAGGTCGCCCTTCTTGAAGCCGCGGTCCGGATCCTCCGCCTCCCAATAACCGCGGTCCCACAGCATCACCGTGCCGCCGCCATACTGGCCTTCCGGAATGGTGCCCTCGAAATCGCCGTAATCGAGCGGATGGTCCTCGACCTCGACGGCCAGCCGCTTGTCGTGCGGGTCGAGCGAGGGTCCTTTCGTCACGGCCCAGGACTTGAAGACGCCGTCGAACTCCAGACGAAGGTCATAATGGAGCCGCGTCGCATCGTGCTTTTGAATCACGAACCGCCGCTGGGTCGACGGCGCGACTGCCGTGGCCCCGGACGGCTCGGGCGTGATCTCGAAATCCCGCTTCTTGCGATAGGTGGAGAGGTTTCTCAGCACGGTTGATCCTGCATTCTTCCACGCTTGCCCGAGCCTATCATGGCCGGACTTGCCCCCGGAACCAAAACCCCGGAGCCCGGTTGGAGTTCCTGAAAGGCCTTGAAAACGCTGGAGAATGGAATGGCTCCCCGCGCCTATTGGAAAGGGACGCTGAAGCTCTCGCTGGTGAGCTGCCCCGTCGTGCTCTACCCCGCCACCACCGCGGCCGAGAAGACCCGGTTTCACCTGATCAACCGCGAGACCGGGAACCGGTTGAAGCAGCAGATGGTCGATTCCGAGACCGGCGACATCGTCGAGAGCGAGCAGAAGGGGCGCGGCTACGAGCTGCGCAAGGGCAAATATGTCGAGATCGAGCCCGAGGAGCTCGAGGCGGTCCAGATCGAGAGCAACCACACCATCGATATCGAGAGCTTTGTGCCGAGCGAGGAGATCGATCAGCGCTATCTCAACCATCCGTATTACATCGCGCCGGACGGCAAGGCCGCGGTTGACGCCTTTGCCGTGATCCGCGACGCGATGAAGGATCAGGACCGCGTCGCGCTCGCCAAGATCGTGCTCACCAACCGCGAGCATGTCATGGCGATCGAACCGCTCGGCAAGGGCCTGCTCGGCACCACGCTGCGCTATCCCTACGAGCTGCGCGACGAGGACCAGTTCTTCGACGACATCAAGAGCCCGAAGATCACCAGGGACATGGTCGATCTCGCCGGCCACATTCTCCACACCAAGGCCGCGCATTTCGACCCCCGTAAATTCAAGGACGAGTATGAAGATGCACTGAAGGCGCTGGTGAAGCGCAAGGCGAGCGGCAAGAAGATCGAACTTCCCGAGCCCGAGGAGCGGCCGAGCAACGTCGTCAGCCTGATGGATGCGTTGAAGCAGAGTCTGAAGGGACGCGGCGGGAAGTCCGCCAAGTCCCACGCACGCCGGGCGACCGGCCGGCAGCGAACTGCGAAGAAGACGCACCGTTCGACGGCGCGGCACCGCAAGGCGGGTTGATGGACCCTCGTCATTCCGGGCTCGCGCTGACGCGCGCCCCGGAATGACGGCGCGGATCAATCCCCCGCCTTCAGCCGATACCCGATCCCCGTCTCGGTCAGCACATATTGCGGACGCTCCGGATCGGCTTCGATCTTCTGGCGCAGCTGGCGGACATAAACGCGCAGATATTGCGCGTCGGTCAGCTCGTCCCAGAGCTCCTTGAGCAAGAAACGATGGGTCAGCACCTTGCCGGCGTGCTGCACCAGCACGCGCAGAAGATCGTATTCCTTGGGCGACAATTTCACATCGCGCTCGCCGACCTTGACGATCCGGCGCACGAGATCGACGGAGAGATCGCCGCTGCGGAACACCGGGCGCTCGCCCTGGACCTGGAGCTGGTGGCGCAGCGCAGCGCGCAGTCGCGCCAGCAGCTCGTCCATGCCGAACGGCTTTGTCAGATAATCGTCGGCGCCGAGATCGAGCGCCTGCACCTTGCCAGCCTCGTCGCCGCGGCTCGACAGCACCACGATCGGCACGCTTTCGTTGCGCGCGCGTATCGTGCGCAGCAGCTCATGGCCCTGAATGTCGGGCAGGCCGAGATCGAGAATGATCAGCGCCGGCCCTTCAGCGAGCTTTTCCAGCGCCATCTTGCCGTTTGACGCCTCCAGGATGTCATACCCCTGCGTGGTCAGCCCCATCCGGAGCAGTTTTCGGATCGGCGGCTCGTCATCGATGACCAGAACCTTGATCGGAGCAGCGCTCATGCGGCGGTATCCAATGCCTGGGTCGGGGCCGGAATGGGCAGACGGATCGTCAGAACCGCGCCGCTGCGGTCGCCGCGGTTGGCGGCTGAGATCGTGCCCTGCATCGCCTCGACGAATCCCCGCGAGATGGCGAGCCCGAGCCCGGTGCCGGGCCGGACATGGTCCCCCTTCTGCGCGCGATAAAATTTGTCGAACACGATCTCGAGCTCGTCGGGCGGAATGCCGTCGCCCTCGTCGGAGATCTGGAGCAGCACCTGATCTCGCTCGCGCCGGCCCTTGATCGAGATCGTGGTGTCAGGCAACGAGTATTTCGCGGCGTTGTCGAGCAAATTGAACAACACCTGCTCGAACAGTACGGCATCTAACTGCAGCATCGGCATATCAGCCGCCAAGACCAGCTCGACCTTGTGCGCGGTCAGGATCTTGCTGGCACGCCGCAGCGCGCTGCCGACGATCTCGCCGAGATCGTGCAGCGCCGTGTTGGGCACGATGGCGCCGGATTCGAGCTTGGTCATGTCGAGCAGATTGGCGATGAAACGGTTGAGCCGCTCGGATTCGTCGATCACGGTCGCGAGCAAGTCGCGCTTCTCGCTGTCGGACAGCGCGGCGGCGAGATCGCGCATGGTGGAAGCAGCGCCCAGCACGGAGGCCAGCGGCGTCTTGAGATCATGCGAGATCGAGGTCAGCAGCGCCGAGCGCAGCCGCTCGGATTCGACGGTGCGCTTGACGCGGTCCATGTCCTCGACCAGTTGCACGCGCTCGATCGCGAGCGCGCCCTGGTCGACCAGCGCGTCGAGCAGCCGGCGCTGCTCCGGCGTCAGCAGCGGACCGGTGCGGTCATTGTCGATGCCGATCACGCCGATCGGGCCGCGCCCGGTCCGCATCGGCAGGAACAGCCGCTTGGCGCCTGGCAAAGTATCCGCGCCGCGGCCGGCGGAACGATCATTGCTCCAGGCCCAGTTGGCGGCGGCAAGGTCGGCCTGGTCGAGCTGGTCCTCGGGCGGATAGCCGGACTTCACCGTGAGCAGGTCGTCCTCCGGCAGCAGCAGCACCACGCGGACTTTCAGCATCAGCGCGATCTGATAGGCGGTCGCCCACAGCACGTCGTCGAGCGTGGCGGTGCCGGCGAGCTTGCGGCTGAACGCATAGAGTTGTTCGGTCGTCCTGATGCGGCCGATAGCGGAATCGGCCTGCGTCCGCACCCGCGCCGCGACATTGGAGACGATCATCGCAACCACCATGAACAGGACGAAGGCGGCGACATTGGTCGGATCGGTGATCGTGAAGGTGTAGATCGGCGGCAGGAAAAAGAAATTGTAGCACAGCGAGGCCGCGACAGTCGCGAGCAGCGACGGCCACAATCCATAACGGACCGCAACCGCCACCACCGCCGTCAGCAGCACCAGATCCACGTTCTCGATGCCGAATCGTGGCTGGATCAGCTCGGCTGCGCCGAGGCCGAGCAGCACGATGCCGAGCGCCTTGACATAGGGCAGCGGATTGAACGGCTCCGAACGGGCCGCGGTCTGCACCGCAGCCTTGGGCGCGGACTCGCCGGGCAGATCGTCGCCCGGAATGACGTGAACGCTGATATTCCCGGCGCTGCGCACCAGATCGTGCACGACGGAGCCGCGCGTCATCTCGAACCAGCGCGAGCGGCTCGACTTGCCGATCACGATCTGGGTGACGTTGTTGCCTTGCGCGAAATTGACGACATCATCGGCGATGCGGCGGCCGGCGGCAGGAATGGTCAGCGCCTCGCCACCGAGCGATTCGGCAAGCCGCAGCGTATCGGCGAGCCGGTCGCGCTCTGCGTCGGAGAGCTGGAGCGAGCGCCGCGTCTCGATCGAGACAGCGGTGAACGGCGCGTGCAGCCGGTCCGCGAGTCGCTTGGTGTAGCGCACCAGCCCGGCCGCGCGCGGGTCCTCGCTGACGCAGACGAGAATGCGCTCGCCCGCGGCCCAGGGGCCGGCGATGGCGTTCGCCTGCATGTGGGTCAGAAGCTGCTCGTCGACCCGCTCGGCCGTCCGCCGCAGCGCGAGCTCGCGCAAGGCGGTCAGGTTGCCGGGCGAGAAGTAATGCTCGAGCGCCCGCTCCGCCTGCTTGGGCACGTAGACCTTGCCCTCCTTCAGCCGCTGGATCAGATCGTCGGGCGTGAGGTCGATCAGCTCGATCCCGTCGGCGCGGTCGAACACCGAATCCGGCACGGTTTCGCGCACCCGCACATGAGTAATCTGCGCGACGACGTCGTTCAGGCTTTCGATGTGCTGGATGTTGACCGCGGTGTAGACGTCGATGCCGTTGGACAGCAACTCCTCGACATCGAGGTAACGTTTGGGATGGCGGCAGCCGGCGGCGTTGGTGTGGGCGAGCTCGTCGACCAGCGCGATTTTCGGCCGCCGCGCGATCACGGCGTCCAGGTCCATCTCCTCGACGATCTGGCCGCGATAGTCGAGCGTCTTACGCGGGATCACTTCCAGCCCGCGCACCAGCGCCTCGGTCTCGGCGCGGCCATGGGTCTCGACAAAGCCGACCACGACGTCGATGCCGGCCTTGCGCTTGGCGTGGGCGCTTTGCAGCATCTCGTAGGTCTTGCCGACGCCGGGAGCGGCGCCGACGAAGATCTTGAGCTTGCCGCTCGCGCTCTCCTCCCGGCGTGCTGTTTCCAGCAGCGCCTCAGGAGACGGACGTTGTTCGGGATCGCGGCGCTCTCGGACCATCAGGCCAATATAATCATTCGGTCGCCGCGGGCCTAGACCGCTATTTCGCGGTGGCGCGGTCGAGCGCAAGGTTCAGCGCCAATACGTTGACACGCGGTTCGCCAAGCAGGCCGAACAGACGGCCCTGGGTGCCGGCCGCCACGAGTTGGCTGACCTGAGCGTCCGGCATATTCCGCGCCTTGGCCACGCGCGGCACCTGGAATTGCGCCGCCTCCGGCGAAATGTCCGGGTCGAGGCCGCTGGCCGAGGTCGTGACCAGGTCAACCGGGACGGCGGCATTCGGGTTCTCGGCCTTCAGCCTGTCAACATCTTCCTTCAGCCGGTCGGCCAGCGCCTTGCTGGTCGGGCCGAGGTTGGACCCGCCCGAGTTGGCGGCATTGTAAGGCGCTGCCACCGTCTTGGTCGCATCATCCGGGTCCGGCGCCAGCGTCGCCGACGGCCGGCCGTGGAAATATTTGTCGTCCTTGAACTCCTGCCCGATCAGTGCCGAGCCGACGACCTTGCCGTCCTTCTCGATCAAGCTGCCTTGCGCCTGGGCGGGAAACAGCATGCCGGCAATTCCGGTCATGGCGAGCGGATAGGCCAGGCCCGTGATGGCGGTGAGCACCAGCAACAGGACGATGGCGGGGCGAATTTCTCTGAGCATGTTAGGTCTCCAGTTATTTCGTCATCTCGAGCGGAGCATCCCTGCCGTCGTTCGGGGGCGATGCGAAGCATCGAACCCGGAACCTCGAGATTCCGGGTTCGCCTCTTCGAGGCGCCCCGGAATGACAGAGAGATTCGCTCCTCGCAATGACGCGTTAAGCCAAATGCAAAGCGGTCACCGCGAGGTCGATCGCCTTGATACCGATGAAGGGAATGGCGATACCGCCCAGCCCGTAGATCAGCAGGTTGCGGCGGAGCAGCGCGCCGGCGCCGACCGCACGATAGGCGACGCCTTTCAGCGCGAGCGGAATCAGCCCGATGATGATCAGCGCGTTGAAGATGATCGCCGACAGGATGGCGCTTTGCGGGCTCGACAGGTTCATGACATTGAGCACGTTGAGCTGCGGGTAGAAGGCCAGAAACATCGCCGGGATGATCGCGAAGTATTTCGCGACGTCATTGGCGATCGAAAACGTCGTCAGCGCACCGCGCGTCATCAGGAGCTGCTTGCCGATCTCGACCACCTCGATCAGCTTGGTCGGGTTGGAGTCGAGGTCGACCATGTTGCCGGCCTCGCGCGCCGCTTGCGTGCCCGTGTTCATGGCGACGCCGACATCTGCCTGCGCGAGCGCCGGCGCGTCGTTGGTGCCGTCGCCGCACATCGCGACCAGCTTGCCCTTGGCCTGTTCGTCGCGGATCAGCTTGAGCTTGTCCTCGGGCGTTGCCTGCGCCAGGAAGTCGTCGACGCCGGCTTCCGCCGCGATCGCGGCGGCCGTCATCGGGTTGTCGCCGGTAATCATGATGGTGCGGATGCCCATGCGGCGCAGCTCGGCAAAACGCTCGCGGATGCCGCCCTTGACGATGTCCTTGAGCTGGATGACGCCGAGCAGCTTGCCGTCCCTGGCGACCGCAAGCGGGGTGCCGCCGGCCTTGGCGATGTCGTCCGCAATGGTCTGGATTTCGCGACCGATATCCGAGAGCGCCGCGGGCTGGATGGCGCGGGCCGCGTTGCCGGAGGCAACGGCCAGCGGTGCGCCGCCCCCGACATAATTGAGCATCGCATCGACGGCGCCCTTGCGCACCGAAGAGCCGCCGGCATCGACGCCGCTCATGCGGGTCTGCGCCGTGAACGGAATGAAGGTCGCGCCCAACTCGGCCATGTCGCGGCCGCGGATGCCGTACTTCTCCTTGGCCAGAACGACGATGGAGCGGCCTTCCGGCGTCTCGTCGGCGAGCGAAGCGAGTTGTGCCGCGTCGGCAAGCTCCTGCTCGGTGACGCCGCGCACCGGACGGAACGAGGTTGCCTGGCGGTTGCCGAGCGTGATCGTCCCGGTCTTGTCGAGCAGCAGCGTGTCGACGTCGCCGGCGGCCTCGACGGCGCGACCGGACATCGCCAGCACGTTGAAGCGGACCAGCCGGTCCATGCCGGCAATGCCGATAGCCGAGAGCAGCGCGCCGATGGTGGTCGGGATCAGCGTCACGAACAGCGCGACCAGCACGACCACGGAGATCGAGCCGCCGGCATAAGTCGCATAGCTCGGAATCGTGACGGTGGCGAACACGAAGATGATGGTGAGGCCGGCCAGGAGGATGTTGAGCGCGATCTCGTTCGGCGTCTTCTGCCGCTCGGCGCCCTCGACCAGCTTGATCATGCGGTCGATGAAGGTCGAGCCCTGCGCCGCGGTGATGCGGACGCGGATCCAGTCGGACAGCACCTGCGTGCCGCCGGTTACCGCCGAGCGGTCGCCGCCGGATTCGCGGATTACAGGCGCGGATTCGCCGGTGATGGCGGCTTCGTTGACGGAAGCCACGCCTTCGATCACTTCGCCGTCCGAGGGAATGGTGTCGCCGGCCTCGACCATGACGACGTCGCCGACCTTGAGGCTCGTGCCCGGTACCAGTGTGAAAGCCTGACCGGTACCGGTCAGAAGCTTGGCCTGGCTTTCGGTGCGGGTCTTGCGCAATGAATCGGCCTGGGCCTTGCCGCGGCCTTCGGCGACCGCTTCGGCGAAATTGGCGAACAGCACCGTGAACCAGAGCCAGAGGATGATTTGGAAGGTGAAGCCAAGATTCGCCCCGCCGGTGACGAGGTCGCGCAGGAAGATCACGGTGGTGAGCGCGGCCACGATCTCGACCACGAACATCACGGGGTTCTTGATCATCAGCCGCGGGTCGAGCTTGGCGAAGGACGCGCGGATCGCCGGCACGACGATCCTGGGGTCGAGCATCGCCGAGCCGGAGGCGCGTTTTTGCAGTTTCATGGTGTCCATGGAGGTCACTCCAATCAATCAGAAGATTTGGCCGGCGTTCATCGCGAGGTGCTCGACGATCGGGCCGAGCGCGAGAGCCGGGAAGAACGTGAGTCCGCCGATGATCAGGATCACGCCGACGACGAGGCCGACGAACAGTCCACCGGTCGTCGGGAACGTGCCCGCCGACGGCGGGATGGATTTCTTGGCGGCGAGCGAGCCGGCGATTGCCATCGCCGGGATGATCATGAAGAAGCGGCCGACGAACATCGCGCTGGCGAGCGTCAAATTGTAGAAGAAGGTGTTGCCGGTCAGCCCTGCGAAGGCCGAACCGTTGTTGCCCGTCGCCGAGGTGTAGGCGTAGAGCACCTCGGTGAAGCCGTGCGGCCCGGCATTGGCCATCGAGGCGACCGCGGCCGGATAGACCACGCCGACCGCCGTCCAGCCCAGGATCATCAGCGGCAGCACGAGAATAGCCAGCATCGCCATCTTGACCTCGCGCGCCTCGATCTTCTTGCCGACATATTCCGGCGTACGGCCGACCATCAGCCCTGCGACGAAGATCGCGAGAATGACGAACAGCAGCATGCCGTACATGCCGGCACCGACACCGCCGACGACGATCTCGCCGAGCTCGATGTTGATCAGCGGAATCATGCCGCCGAGCGCGGTGAAGCTGTCATGCATGGCATTGACCGCGCCGCACGAGGCGGCCGTGGTGATTACCGCGAACAGCGAGGACGCGACGATGCCGAAGCGGACCTCCTTGCCTTCCATGTTGCCGCCGGTCAGGCCGAGCGCATGCATCATCGAGGTCCCGTTGGCTTCCGCCCAATAGGTGACGGCGACACCGGCGACGAACAGCGCGCCCATGACCGAAAGGATCGCCCAGCCCTGGCGTTGGTCGCCGACCATGCGGCCGAACACATTGGTCAGCGCCGCGCCGAGCGCGAAGATCGAGATCATCTGCACGAAGTTCGACAGCGCGGTCGGGTTCTCGAACGGGTGCGCGGCGTTGGCATTGAAGAAGCCGCCGCCATTGGTGCCGAGCATCTTGATCGCAACTTGCGAGGCGACGGGGCCGACCGCGATGGTCTGCTTGGCGCCTTCGAGCGTCGTGGCCTCGACATAGTCGCCGAGCGTTTGCGGCATGCCCTGCGAGACCAGGAACAGCGTGTAGACGACGCAGATCGGCAGCAGCACGTAGAGCGTACAACGGGTGACGTCGACCCAGAAGTTGCCGACCGTGCGCATCGAGGCGCGCGAGAAGCCGCGGATCAGGGCTACAGCAAGCGCGATGCCGGTTGCCGCCGACAGGAAGTTCTGATGCGTCAGGCCCACCATCTGCACGAGATACGAGATCGTGCTCTCGCCGCCGTAGTTCTGCCAGTTGGTGTTGGTGATGAAGGAGATCGCGGTATTGAACGAGAGATCCTCAGCGACCGCGCCCTGGCCCGCCGGATTGAAGGGCAGCACGGCCTGGAGCCGCATCGCGCCGTAGATGATCAGGAAGCCCCCGACATGGAACAGCAGCATCGCAACCGTGTAGGTCACCCAGTGCTGCTCGCGCTTCTCGTCGACGCTGGAGATCCAGTAGATGCCGGCCTCGATCGGACGCAGCACCGGCGACAGCAACGTCCGCTCGCCGTTGAAGACACGCGTCATGTACCAGCCCAGCGGCTTGGTCAGCGCGACAACGATCGCGCAGAAAAGAATGATCTGGAGCCAACCGATCACTGTCATGGCATGAACCCTTGAGGCTTGGTGTCCGGCGCAATAGCGGCATCAGCACCGCACGCAGACGGCGTCGCGGCACCCGCCAGCCGCAATTGGAGAAGCAGCACCGTCAGAATCGCTCGGGCCGCAGCAGCGCGTAGGTGAGGTAGAATAGAAGGCCGAACGAGACGGCACCGGCGAGCGCATAATCGAAGATCATGGTCCGCTCCCTCACAGCCGTTCGCAGGCGTAGGTGTAGCCGATCGCGAGCGCGAAGAAGCCGAAGCCCAGCGCCAGCATCACAATGTCCATCATGGGGATACTCCTCGTTGCGCCTCTCATGCCTGGCGCAACCGTCTCTCGGGCGTCCGGCGGGCCTATGCGGAAACGGAAACGTGCTTCCACAGCAGCAGCCGAACTATTGACCGTGCTGAAGTGCCATCACCCACATAGGTTTTCGAGACGAGGGCTATGGCGAAGTTATAGGAATGTCATAAGGACCGAGCCCGGAGGCGCGGTCAGACGACGCGCGCGAGGCAATTCGCCCGACGTCCCGGACTAGCGCAGCGAAGCGAAGCGCAGATCCGGGACCCGTAACCACAGGATCGGGTTTGGCGAAGGCTCACGGTTGAGAGCTTCGCGCAGCGACTTCTCCCTGGGGGTATGGGTCCCGGCCTTCGCCGGGACGAAAGTGAGGTGTCGGCAGCACATTGCGTCCCTCGCCGCCCCATCCCCAATACTTATGAAATCCCTATATCTTCCGCCCCTTCCCCGTCTCGTTTTCAAATGCCCTTCCCGCCATCCTGGAGAGGCCGGCCGACTGACCGACGCCCAATCCGGGAAGCCTGACATGATAGCCGCTCTCCGCCTCTGCGATCCCCCCTCGCTCAATGATCGCTTGCGCAACGCGCAGGCGATGACGCGGCCGTTGATGCTCGAGATCATCGACAAGGCCTGTCGGCGCCTCCCCTCGCTCACACAGAGCGAACGCACGGCGCGCCTCGCGCGCCTGATCGATGCCGAGGCTTGGGCCGATGCCGCGCTGGCGCTGATGGAGCTCGAACTGCCGCTGTGGCAGGTCCGCCGTCTCGCCTATGACGAGGGCGAATGGTACTGCGCGCTGTCGCGCGAACGCGAATTGCCGGATTGGCTCGACGCCGCCGTCGAGGCCCGGCACGCCGATCTTGCGCTCGCATTGCTGTCGGCTTTCATCGAAGTGCAGGCATTGGCCGTGGACATGCCGCGGCCGAGCGTTCCCTCCGTACGCCCGGCGCTGGACCCGCTCTACGAGCCGGTCGCCTGCGACAATTTCGGCTAGATCAGGCGGGCACTTATGACGCTCCTATATGACAGAACCGCCGCTCGTCTCGCATTCCTATGCCGCAGCGCTCATCATACGGGACAGACTAACGGCGGCCGAAACGGCCGCTGGAGAGACGAAGGACACTCCCAAAATGTCGATGCTTACACATGGTTTTGAACGGCCCTTTAACTGGGCGGAACGGCCGGCGTGGATCTCGAACGCGCGTCAGGCCCAACTCAAGCGCATCGCGCTGCGCGTGCTGGCCGTGCTCTCGATGGGAAGCGTACTCGCCGGGCTCATCGCGCTGAAAACCGCGATCTACGTCTGGCATCTCCCCGCCTGAGGGCACCCGTGACCGTCATGACCTGCAGATGTGTGAGGACGCCGCCATGGCCGCGATTGCTGTTCAAGCTGTCCGTCGCCGGCCTGAGGTCCCGCAGGCGCAGGCCGCAATGCTCGAGCCGCTCGATCCCGATGTCGTCAGCGCCTCCATTCCCGCGTTCTTCATTGGCCGCGACAAGGCCGGCCTCTGGGTCGCGCGCGAGGCGAACGGACGCATCGATCGCGCTGATCGGCTTGCTGCTCCTCGGCATGCGTATCACCGCAGAGCCCGCCTCGGACACCTAAAATGCAACTCCTGAAGGAAAATCTCGAGCACGCGGTCACCACGACCATCCTGACCATGACGTTGAGCCTGGTCTGGGGCTCGATCCTGACGATCGTCATCACCCTCGTGGCGCGCGGGCTCGGGGTCTAGCAAGGGCGGTCGACCGCGAATTGAGCATCGCCTGCCCGCAGGGCGAGCAACAGGGCGCGAACCGCAGGCCTCGCCAAGGCCGCATATCCCGCGGAAAAACCTCGGCCGATCTGGCGCAGTTTCGCGGAACCGTGTAGAGCGGTTTCATGAGCAGCAACAACGTCAACGTCGTCGCCCACCCCCTGGTCCAGCACAAGCTTTCGCTGATGCGGGAGAAGGATCGCTCGACCAAAAGCTTTCGCGAGATGCTGAACGAGGTCGGGATGCTGCTGGGCTACGAGGTGACGCGCGATCTGCCGCTGGAGCTGGTCGACATCGAGACGCCAATCTCGCCGATGCAGGCGCCGAAGATCGCCGGCAAGAAGCTGACGCTGGCGCCGATCCTGCGCGCCGGCGTGGGCTTTCTCGATGGCATGCTGGCACTGATGCCGTCGGCGCGCATCGCCCATATCGGGCTGTACCGCGACCCCGAAACATTGCAGGCCGTGGAATATTACTTCAAGGCGCCGCAGGATTTGTCCGACCGCACCGTGATCCTGATGGATCCGATGCTGGCAACCGGCAATTCGGCCTGCGCCGGCGCCTCCCTTCTCAAGGACCGCGGCGCCCGCGACATCCGCTTCGTTTGCCTTCTCGCCGCCCCCGAAGGCATCGCGAAGTTCCAGAGCGAGCATGCCGACGTGCCGATCTGGACCGCTGCAATCGACGAGCGGCTCAACGATCACGGCTACATCGTGCCGGGTCTCGGCGATGCCGGCGACCGGATGTTCGGCACCAAGTAGACAGGTTCGCGCGATCGGGTTACTCCGGTTGCCATGCGCGCCGACGATTTTTCACTGCAATCGCTGATCGGGCTGGAGGCCGCCGCCGACCCCGTTGTCGTGTTCGACGGCAAGCCCATCTCGCGCGCGGAATTTTCCCTGAAGATCGAGCAGACCGCGGCCTGGCTTGCTGCACTCGGCATCGGCAAGGGCGACGTTGTCGCGGTCTGGCTGATCAACCGGGCCGAATGGATCGCCCTGCTGTTTGCCGCCGCTCGTCTCGGTGCAGTCATCGCCGCCGTCAACACGCGCTATCGCAGCGCCGAAGTCGTTCATCTCCTGAAGCTGTCCGGTGCAAAGCTGCTGGTGCTGGAGCCAGCCTTTCGCACGATCGATTTCGCCGCCATTCTCGCCGACATCGCCACGACCGACGTGCCTGCGCTGCAACAGCTCGCGGTGATCGGCGCGGTTGCGATTCCCGCGCGCTGGCCTTGCGTGCGCTTCGACGCATTTGAGAAATCCTCTCCCGTTGTCCTGCCAGCTCAGGAGGACGTCGACCTCCCGGTGCTGCTCTACACGACGTCAGGCACCACCAAGGGACCAAAACTCGTCGCGCATTCGCAGAGGATGCTGACCACGCATGCCGCGTCGGTGGCCAAGGCGCTCAAGCTTGATCCACGAAAACATTCGCTGCTCGCCATGCTGCCGTTCTGCGGCACTTTCGGCATGACCGGCCTGCTCGCATGCCTGGCCGCCGGCATCACCGTCCACGTGCTCGACGCCTTCGAGGCGGCTTCGGCGCTGGCTATCCTGAGCAAGCACAAGATCACGCACAGCTTCGGCTCCGACGAGATGTTCCGCCGCACCCTTGCCCTCACCGATGCGCCACGCCCGTTTCCGCATCTCGAACTGTTCGGCTTCGCTGCGTTTCAGCCAGGCTGGCGCGAGCTTGCCGCTGCGGCTGAGGCGCGCGGCGTGCCACTGTACGGCCTCTACGGCTCGAGCGAGGTGCAGGCGCTGTTCTCGATCGGCCGCGCAAGCGACGGCTTTGCCGATCGCATCGAGGGCGGCGGCTGGCCGATGTCACCGCGGGCCAGGGTGCGCGTGCGCGACACCGAAACCGGCGCGCTTGCAGCCGACGGCGTCTCCGGCGAAATCGAGATCAGCGCGCCGTCGTGCTTCCTGGGCTATTTCAACAACCCGGAGGCAACGCGCGACGCGATCACGACGGATGGCTTCTTCCGCACCGGCGATATCGGCCGTCTCCGTGGCGACGGCTCCTTCGTCTATGAGACCCGCGCGGGCGACGCCATGCGGCTCGGCGGTTTTCTGGTTGCGCCGGGCGAGATCGAGGATGAGCTCAAATCCTGCACCGGCGTTGCCGATGCCCAGGTCGTCGCGGTCGATCTGAAGGGACGGGCCCGCTGCGTCGCTTTCGTGATCCCGGCCCAGGAGCCACAACAAGCACCGCCGCAGCAGGACGCGCTCACCGCGCAATTGCGCGAACGGCTCGCGGGCTACAAGATCCCGGCGCGGATCTATGTTGTCGACGCTTTCCCCGTTACCGACAGCGCCAATGGCGTCAAAATCCAGCGCGCCCGGCTCCGCGCCATGGCGCTGGAATGGATCGCCGCCGAATAAGCACAGCCAACTCCGGATAGCTCGCGAGGCTCGTCGCGACCAAACGGTCGCGCGTTAGCCTAATACGACTTGGCGAGGCCCAGCACCTTCTCTGCGATGAAGCTGAGCGCGAGTTGCGGGCTGACCGGTGCGATGCGCGGGATCAAGACTTCGCGCAAATAGCGCTCGACGTGAAACTCCTTGGCGTAACCGAAACCGCCATGGGTCATGACGGCCTGCTCGCAGGCATGGTATCCGGCTTCGCCCGCGAGATATTTCGCGGCGTTCGCGCCGGCGCCACAGGGCAAGCCGTTGTCATATTGCCAGGCGGCCTGCATCACCATCAGCCAGGCGGCCTCGAGCTCGACCCAGTTCACCGCGAGCGGATGCTGGATGCCCTGATTCTTGCCGATCGGGCGATTGAACACCACGCGGGTCTTGGCGTATTCGGTCGCACGCGACAGCGCGAGCTTGCCGAGGCCGACCGCTTCCGCCGCGATCAGGATGCGCTCGGGGTTCATGCCTTCGAGGATGTACTGGAAACCCTTGCCCTCTTCGCCGATGCGATCCTTCATCGGGATCTCGAAATCCTCGAAGAACAGCTCGTTGGAATCGACGGCCTTGCGACCCATCTTCTCGATCTCGTGGACCTTGATCTTGTTGCGGTCGAAATCCGTATAGAACAGGCTTAAGCCGTGCGTCGGCGAGCGCACCTCCTCCAGCGGCGTGGTGCGCGCCAGCAGCAGGATCTTGTGCGCGACCTGAGCGGTGGAGATCCAGACCTTCTGGCCGTTGACAATGTAACGGTCATTCTTGGCGACCGCACGGGTCTTGAGCTGCGTGGTGTTGAGGCCGGTGTTGGGTTCGGTGACGGCGAAGCAGGCCTTCTCGCGGCCCTCGACCATCGGCGGCAGCATGCGCTTGCGCTGCTCCTCAGTGCCGAACACGACGACGGGGTTGAGCCCGAACACGTTGATGTGCACCGCGGACGCACCCGACATGCCCGCGCCGGATTCCGCGATCGTGCGCATCATGATCGCCGCTTCGGTGATGCCGAGGCCCGAGCCGCCATAGGCTTCCGGCACGCAGATGCCGAGCCAGCCCGCATCGGCCAGCGCCTTGTGGAAATCATGCGGGAAGCCGCCGTCGTGATCCCTCTTCAGCCAATAGGCATCGTCAAAGCCCTCGCAGATCTTGGCGATGGCGTCGCGAATGGCTTCCTGCTGATCGGTGAGCGCGAAATCCATGCTTTTGATCTCCTTGATCGGAGCCGCGACGGCCGAAGGCGGCGGCATATATGCCTTGGGCAGCTTTGTGCACGCCGCCCGGCTGATAATCGATATTCCGTATGCCAGCAACGCAGAACTGGCGGGACGCGGGGCAGGCCTGTCGGTGAGACCAGCGCATCGCAGGGCCGTATCTCCCGGCGCCGGCCCGCCCTAGCATGGAACTTGCATAAATTCTGGGCGACATGGACGCCGCATGAACCTCATCAGTCTCGATATCCGCATGCTGCGGTCGCTGATCTCCGTGGTCGAGACCGGCAGCATCACCGAGACCGCGCGACGGCTGGGCCGCACCCAGCCGGCGATCACGTTGCAATTGCAGCGGCTGGAGGAGCTCACCGGCAAGCTGTTGTTCGAGCATGTCGGCCGACGGCTGATGCTGACCGACGACGGCACCACGGTTCTCACCTACGCCAAATCCATCCTGCGGTTGCATGACGAGCTGATTTCGCAGCTGGCCTCGCAGGAGATCGAGGGTCAGGTCGTGCTCGGCACGCCGGACCTCTATGCGGCCTTCATGCTGCCCTCGATCCTGAGCGTATTCCGAAAGTCCTTTCCGCGCGTCCAGGTCGAGCTCAACTGCGCGCTGTCGACGCCGCTGGTCGGCCTGGTCAAGCGCGGCGACGTCGACATCGCGCTCGTCACCCGCATGAACGATTTCACCGGCGGCCAGGTGGTGCGGCGGGAGCAGCTGGTCTGGATGACCGGTGAGCAGTCCGCCGCGCACCAGGAACGCCCGATTCCGCTGGCGCTGCTGCCGCCGGGCAACATCTATCGCGACTATGCGATCGATACGCTGGAGCGCGCCAATTTGCGCTGGCGTATCGCCTGCGTCAGCGAAAGCGTTGGCGGGCTGCAGGCCGCCGCATTTGCCGGCATGGCCGTCACGGTGCTCGGGCGCAGCGCGCTGGTGCCGGCGATGCGCGAGATCGGCCCGAACGAGGGCCTGCCACCGCTGCCGAAGATCGAGCTCCTGCTCTACAAGTCGAGCGGCGCCACCTCAAAAGCCGCGACCGCGCTCCATGACTATCTCGCCCACTATCTGCGGCTGGACGAAGAGCTCAGCGGCATGGGCGTGCCGATCGAGCTGTCGTGAGCGGCAACCTTAAGCTCGCGAACATCTTGACAGCGACGAGTGGCGGTTGATCAGGGATATCCAGGGCGGGTTCGATCACCGGGCGACATGAGCTGTCCGGTGGTTGGGGGTCGCAGGGCGTCGAGCCCCGACCGTTGCTGAGATCAGCTCTGCTGCGATCGCGTTAGCGCACCACGCGATTGCGTCCTGCGAATGCATGGCCCGGCTCGAGCGCCGGAGCTACTCGCACCACGACGCTGAGGGGCGCGCCATTGCGCAGCAGCGCAAGCTTCACATCCTCGCCAACCCGGGCCAGGCCGATCGTGTTGCGGAGCTGCGCGGCGGTTCGGATCGGGTGGCCGTCCGCCGCGGTGACGATGTCACCCTTGCGCAGGCCTGCCTTATCCGCCGGCGAATCCGCGGCAATTTCGGCGATGGCGGCGCCTTCGTTGCGTCCGTTGTTCGCTGACGGATGCACCTCCTTCAGCGAAACGCCGATGCGGCCGCGCTCGACCCGGCCGTTGGCGATGATCTGTTCCATCACTTTGCGTGCCATGTTGACGGGAATGGCAAAGCCGATGCCGACATTGCCGCCGGCGGGCGAGATGATCGCCGAATTGATTCCGATCAGTTCGCCGCGCAGGCTGACCAAAGCTCCGCCGGAATTTCCGGGATTGATCGCCGCGTCGGTCTGGATGAAATCTTCATACCCCTGCTTGCCGAGGCCGGTGCGGCCAAGGGCACTGACGAGCCCTGACGTCACGGTCTGGCCGAGACCGAAGGGATTGCCGATCGCGAGCACGAAATCGCCGACTTCGAGGGCGTCGCTGTCGCCGAGCGGGAGCGCCTTGAGGCTCGTCGGGTTCTGGATCTGGAGCACGGCGACGTCGGTGGGCGGATCGCGGCCGACAACCTTCGCGGAAAACTGCCGGCCGTCCTTGGTCGTGATCTGGACGGCGGAGGTACCCTCGACCACGTGGTTGTTGGTCAGCACGTAGCCGCTCCGGGCATCGACGATCACGCCGGAGCCCGTCGCACTGACTTCCTTCTCGATCTGTTTTGGGACGTCGAAGAACTCGCGGAACAGCGGGTCGCGATAGAGCGGATTGTCCTCGCGTACGCGGCCGTGCACGGAGATGTTGACCACCGCCGGCGTCACCTGGCGAACCAGCGGCGCCAGGGTCGGCACCGAGCCGCCCGTCTTCATATCCGGGATCTGGCCTGCGGCAGGATGCGACGCCGTGAGCGTCAGCACCAGCAAGGCAAGTGAAAGCCAACGCACAGCATACGTCTTCATGACCTGTCGCATCGCCTGAGGTTGAAATTCGAGAGCCGCTTCACGCGTGGCCGCGCGGCGTGTCCATCCAGCCTTGCAAGGCCAGGAACGGGACGGCGAAGGCCGCAGAGACTTGCCCGAGCAGCACCAGAGCCAGAACGGTCTGCGTGAGCATCATGCGCCTCGCCGGTCCGCGGCGGCCCAGGGCCGCCGCAGGCGCATCGGGACACCGCCGCCGCGCGGCGGGTCGTCGTCATTGTCGCCGTCGAGCCGGCGCAGCGCCGCGAGAATATCGGCGAGCCAGACGGTATGGCTCATGCCGGGAATGTCGCGCAACGCGGGACAGGACTCGACCGCGTACATATCGGACGCCCAGGACGACAGGATGATCCGCTTCTCCGGCGCAGACAGCTCTTCTGCGTTCAGGACATCGGCGGGCGAGTCGTAATGGGCCGCTGGGTGAAACAGTGGATTGAGGTTGCCGGAATTCGTGTTCACGTTTGTCATCGCATGTGCCTCCCCTAACGCTCCTTTCGAAGGGACGGTTGATGGTTGGATGGCGGCGAGCACCGCCGCCATCCCTGTTCGTGCTAGTGCGTGTTGATCGCGATACGCTTGACGCTTTCCCGCGCCTTGTCGGATTTCGGCAGCGACACGGTCAGGACGCCGTTCTTGAACGACGCCTCGGCCTTGTCTTCCTCGACGTCTTGCAGCGGGATTTGCCGCTCGAAGGCGCCGTAGTAGCGCTCGGTGAAAGACCTGCCTTCACCGTTGCGCTCGGCTTTCTTCTCGCCGCGCAGAGTGAGGACGCCGTTGGCGACTTCGACGTCGACGTCCTTCTCCGTCAGTCCCGGAAGCTCGGCCGTGACGGTCAGCACCTTGTCGGTCTCGCTGAGTTCGACCTTGGGCCAGCCGAAACGGCCCTCCATCATCGGCGACAAATTGCTTCCGGCAAAGCCGCGAAACACGTCGTCGAACAGACGGTTCATCTCGCGATGAAGCGTCAGGAACGGATCGAAGCTGTCGCGGACCGGCGCAAGCTCCTGGCCCCTCGACCAGGGAATGAGATCACGAAAAGCCATGGTTCTCTCTCCTTCACGCATCCGGAGCGCGGCGCGGACATCCGAGCGCCGCGCTCCGCCAATCCCTCGATCGGCCGCTTAGGCCGCTTTCTTCTGCTCGATCTGGGATGCAGGAGAGGTCGCGCCCGCGATCTGGATCCGGCGCGGCTTCATGGCTTCGGGGACCTCACGGACCAGGTCGACGATCAGGAGGCCGTCCTGGAAGGAGGCCTGCTTCACCTGGACATAGTCGGCGAGGTTGAACACGCGCCGGAACGGACGCGCAGCGATGCCGTGGTAGAGATATTCGCGCGCTGCGTCATCGGGCTTGCGACCCTCGATCGTCAGCGCGTTCTGTTCGGCGGTCACGGTAATGTCGTTGACGCCGAAACCGGCCACGGCGAGGCTGATCCGGTAGTGGTCTTCGCCGGAGCGCTCGATGTTGTAGGGCGGGTAATTGTCCTCGGTCGTCTGGCGCAGCGTGCTGTCGACGAGGTCGGCCAGATGATCGAAGCCGATGGTGGAGCGCCACAGCGGCGCGAAGTCGAATGTGGTCCTCATAACCAAGTCCTCCAAAGAGCAAGATGGATACGAAGGAACGCAGGACAGAGGTCTCAGACAGTCTCCGAAGACGCCGGTCCAGCGCCCGTGCCAAGCCCTCTCGGGCGCTCGGCACACCGCTCTCGCGGCGAAGAAAGAATTAGAAGAACGGAAACTGGTTTCAAGAGGGGGTTGGAGAAAATTTTCGGATGCCGGGGCGGGCCGGCAAGCCGGCGGTCGATCAGTTCCGGGCCGGTTTGGGATCACGCCTTCGCGCGCGCCAGATCCGGTTCACGCGAGGCCAGCGGAGGCCAGACTTTCGACCAGGGCTGCGCCGCTTCGAATGCGGCGGCGATGCGGAAGATCGTCGGCTCGTCGAGCCAGGGCGCCACGATCTGCAGGCCGATCGGCAGTCCGTCGCGATCAAAGCCGCAGGGCAGCGTCGCGGCCGGAAGGCCGACGAGATTGATCGGCCAGGTGAACGGCGACCAGCCGAGATGCGGATCGACAATGCTGCCGTCGATCCGGTCGACGCCGATCCGGCCGGCCTCGAACGCGGTCACCGCGACCGTCGGCGTCACCAGCGCATCGACGCGCTCGAATAGTTTCAGGAACGCGTTGCGCGCCCAGCCGCGCCGGTAGCCCGCCTCGACATAGTCCGTGCCGCTATAGCGACGGCCCGCGCTGACGACGTCGCGATAGTCCACTTCCGAACTCGCGAGATCGACCGTCGTCTTGCCGGCGACGGCCGCCGCTTGCTCGGTGAAGGCGATCGGCTTCAGCGTGTGCTCGAGAATGCCGGGATCGAGCCCCGGCCCATCGATGGTGACCTGCGCGCCGCAGGAATCGAGAATGGCGAGCGCCTTGCTGAACGCCGCGCGCACGTCGGCGCTGATCGGGGCGTAGCCGAGATCGGCGCTCGCGCCGATGCGAAGGTCATTCAATGGGCCCGCCTTCGTATCGAAGCGGCGCGGCGGCACCGGCAGGCTCGCCGGATCGCGCAGATCGTAAGCAGCGATGATCTCCAGCGCCAGCGCGGCATCCGCGACCGTGCGCGTGATCGGCCCGGTATGCGCGAGCGAGGCCCAGGACGGCGGCGAGAATCCGGGCGAGCGCGGCACCAGGCCGAAGGTCGGCTTCAACCCGAACACGCCGCAGAACGACGAAGGCACGCGGATCGAACCGACCCCGTCGGTGCCGATCGCGATCGGGCCGCAGCCCGCGGCGACGCCCGCCGCCGCTCCGCCGCTCGACCCGCCGCTGGTGCGAGCGGGATTCCAGGGGTTTCGCGTCGTGCCGGTGACGGGACTATCGGCGGTCAACTTGTAGCCGGACTCGCAGGTCGTGGTCTTGCAGGTGACGATTGCGCCGGAGGCCTTCAGCGCCGACACCACGGCGGCATCGACCTCGGGCACGAACGCATTGTTCATGGGCGAGCCGCCATAGGCCGGCACGCCTGCCACGAACACCAGGTCCTTGATTGTGACGGGCACACCCGCGAGCGGCCCCTTGGCCTCGCCCGCTCGCATCTCCCGGGTGACACGATCGGCCTCCGCCCTCGCCTGCTCGTACATCGGCGTCACCACCGCATTGCAGGCCTCATTCGTCGCCTCGAGCGCGGCGATGGTGTCGTCGATGACATCGCGCGGAGTGAACGCCTTGCGCCGGTAACCGGCGATGATCTCGGTTGCCGAGAGCGCACCAAGGCCAGTCGGCGCCGGCGGGAAGGCCGTTCGGCCGGAACCATTCGTCATCATGAACCCTAAAGAGCTAGCTGAGCGCTGCGTCGACGGCGCGCTTGGCCATCACCGTGACGAGATGGGCACGGTAGTCGGCTTCGGCGTGGATGTCGGAGGTGAGGCCGTCGGTGTCGATCTTGATCGCCGCGATCGCGGAGGGATCGAAGTTTCGCGACAGCACCTCCTCCATCGGCGGCACCCGGAACACGCCAGAGCCCGCGCCGGTGACGGCGACGCGGACCCCGCCGGCGAACTTCGCGACGAATACGCCCACCAGCGCATAGCGCGAGGCCGGCGCCTTGAACTTGGCGTAGCCCGCCTTGAGCGGCACCGGGAAGCGGATCGCCGTGATGATCTCGCCGGTCACAAGCGCTGTCTCGAACAGGCCGAGGAAGAACTTGTCGGCCGCGATCTCGCGCGTGCTGGTGACGATGGTCGCGCCCAGGCCGAGCACCCCGGCCGGATAATCCGCCGCCGGGTCGTTATTCGCGACCGAGCCGCCGATCGTGCCGCGGCTGCGCACCGCCGGATCGCCGATCATCGAGGCCAGCGCGGCAAGCCCGGGGATTTTTGCCTGCACCAGCTTTGACGCGGCCACCACCGCATGCGGCGTCATCGCGCCGATGGTGATGGTGGCACCGTCATCGGTGATACCCTTCAGGCTGCCGAGCTTGGAAAGATCGACCAGTGCCGTTGGACTGGCGAGCCGCTGCTTCAGCGTCGGGATCAGCGTCATGCCGCCGGCGACGAGCTTGCTGTCCTCGATCGCGATCAGCAACTTTGCGGCGTCGGGAATCTGATCCGGCTGGTGATAGGCAAACGGTTTCATTTGTGGACCTCCCTATTCCGCGGCGACTGGCAGCGATGCGTTCTGAAGCAGGCGCCAAATCCGGTTCGGCGTCGCCGGCATGTCGACATGGGTGACGCCGAGATGCGATAGCGCATCGACCACCGCGTTGATCACAGCGGCCGGTGAGCCGATGGTCCCGACCTCGCCGCAGCCCTTCACGCCCATCGGGGTATGCGTGCAAAGGGTGGAGTGAGTTGCGACCTTCATCATCGGCATGTGGTCGGCTCGCGGCATGCAGTAGTCCATCAGCGAGCCCGACAGCAGCTGGCCGGAGCCTTCGTCATAGACCGCGTTCTCGAACAGCGCCTGGCCGACCCCCTGCACGATGCCGCCGTGCAGCTGGCCCTCGACGATCATCGGGTTGATGACGGTGCCGACGTCGTCCACCGCCGTGTAGTTGACCAGCGTCACCGTGCCCGTCTCCGGATCGACCTCGACCTCGGCGATATGGCACCCGCCGGGATAGGTGAAGTTGACGGGGTCGTAATAGGCCTGCTCTTCGAGCCCGGGCTCCAGCACTTCGAGCGGATAATTGTGCGGCACATAGGCGGCGCCCGCGATCTCCTCGAACGTCTTCATGCGATCCGTGCCGGCGACCGAGAATTGTCCGGCCTCGAACTGGATGTCGACTTCGGCCGCCTCGAGCAGATGGGCTGCGATCTTCTTGCCCTTGGCGACGACCTTGTCGGTCGCCTTCGACAGCGCCGCGCCACCAACCACCAGCGAGCGCGAGCCGTAGGTGCCCATGCCGAACTGCACGCGATCGGTATCGCCGAACACGATGTCGACATTCTCAAACGACACGCCGAGCTTTTCCGAGACGATTTGCGCAAAAGTCGTCTCGTGGCCCTGGCCGTGGTTGTGCGTGCCGATCATGACCGTCACCTGCCCGGTCGGATGCACGCGCACCGTGGCGCTCTCATAGAGGCCGCCGCGCGCGCCCAGCCTGCCCGCGAAGCGCGACGGCGCGAGGCCGCAGGCCTCGACATAGGTCGAGTAGCCGAGCCCGCGGAACTTGCCCCTGCGCGCCGATTCCGCCTTGCGGATGCCGAAATCCTTGACGTCGGCGGCGACCAGCGCGCCGTCGAGGCAGCCAACCGGATCGCCGGAATCGTACTGCACCAGCACCGGGGTCTGATACGGATAGGCCTCCTTCGGGATCATGTTGCGGCGGCGGATCTCGACGCGGTCGATGCCCATCTCGCTGGCGGCGACATCGACGATGCGCTCCAGCACGAAGGTCGCCTCGGGCCGACCGGCGCCGCGATAGGCGTCGACCGGAACGGTGTTGGTGAAGACGACCTTCACGTTGCAGTAGATCGCCGGCGTGGTGTAGACGCCGCCGAGCAGCGGGCCGTAGAGATTGGTCGGGATGTTCGGCCCGAAGGTCGAGAGATAGCCGCCCATATTGGCGAGCGTGTTGACGCGGAAGGCGAGAAATTTTCCGGTCTCGTCGAGCGCCAGCTCGGCCTCGGTGACATGATCCCGGCCGTGACGGTCGGACACGTAGCCCTCCGAGCGGCTTGCAACCCATTTGATCGGTCGCATCACGCGCTTGGCGGCCCAGGTGATCACGGCCTCTTCGCCGTAGTGGAACTGCTTGACGCCAAAACCGCCGCCGACATCGGGCGCGACCACGCGCAGCTTGTGCTGGGGGATGTTCAAGACCAGCGCGCCCATCAGGAAGCGCACGACATGCGGGAACTGGCTGGTGGTCCACAGCGTGAAGCGGTCGGTGCCGGGCTCGTATTCGGCGATCGCCGCGCGCGGCTCCATCGGATTGCCGATCAGGCGGTTGTTGACGAGGCTCAGCTTTGCGACATGCGCCGCCTTGCGGAATGCGGTCTCAACCGCGGCCTTGTCGCCCAGCTCCCAGTCGCAGCAGATGTTGTTCGGCACGTCGTCGAACAATTGCGGTGCCCCCGGCCGGACCGCTTCGAGCACGCCGACCACGGAAGGCAGCACCTCGTAGTCGACTGTCAGCAGCTCGGCCGCCGCGTTGGCCTGCGCCGGCGTCTCCGCGACGACGAACGCCACCATGTCGCCGACGAAGCGCACCTTGTCCTGCGCCAGCGTTGGAAACGGCGGCTCCTTCATCGGCACGCCCTTGGCATCCGAAATGCCCCAGCCGCAGGGCAGCGAGCCCAGCTTGTCGGCCTTGACGTCGTGGCCGGTCAGGACGGCGATGACGCCGGGGGCCGCGAGAGCGGCGCTCTTGTCGATGCCGCGTAGCACCGCGTGGCCGTGCGGCGAGCGCACGAACACGCCGGCGGTCATGCCGGGGCGCTTGATGTCGGAGACGTAATTGCCGCGTCCGGTGAGGAAACGCTGGTCTTCCTTGCGTTTCGGTGACGCACCGATCCCGATCACATTGCCCATGGTCACTCTCCCTTGGCGGCGTTCATGGCGGCTGCGCCGGCCATGACCGAGACGACGATGTTCTGGTAGCCGGTGCAGCGGCAGATATTGCCTTCGAGGCCGTGGCGGACGTCGGCTTCCGTCAGCACCGGCTTTTCGGTGGCAAGCGCCACCGCGGTCATCAGCATGCCGGGCGTGCAGAAACCGCACTGGAGGCCGTGGTGCTCGCGAAACGCTTCCTGCATGGGATGCAATTGGTTCGAGCCAGGCGCGCCTTGCAGGCCTTCGATGGTCAGCAGCGTCGCGCCGTCGAGCGCGGGGGCGAGCAGCGTGCAGCTCTTCACCGGAAGCCCATTGAGGTGCACCACGCAGGCGCCGCACTGGCTGGTGTCGCAACCGATATGGGTGCCGGTCAGGCTGAGCGTCTCGCGCAGGAGCTCGGTCACGAGCGTTGCCGGCTCGACATCGATCGTGGTTGGCCGGCCGTTGAGTGTGAAGGATATCTGCACGGTCATACTCCTGTGCGCGACGGGGCTTTAGGCGAGTGGAAGGGCGCTGCCGGTGGCCCATGTGGCCGTCACGACATCGCCGACGGTGAAGGGATCCGCGAAGAAGATCTTTTCCGGCACGTAGGCCACGAACGCGTCGTCCGGCACCGTGTCGAGCATGACCTTGACGAAATAGCCCTGGTATTCGATCGCGAGCACGCGGCTCGGCAGTGACGTCGTGCAGCCGGGCGGCAAGTCCTTGCCGGACCTGACCAGCACGACATCGTCACGGCGCACGGCGATGTCGACCTGGTCGCCGACGCTAACTGTCGAGCGCGCCTGAAGCGGCACCTCGATGCCGGAAGGAGCGGCCTGCGCGAGCGTGAAGCTCGCGCCGTTGACCTTTTCCACCCGCCCCGACAGCACGTTCTGGCCGCCCATGAACTCGGCCACGTAGCGGTCGTGCGGATGCGCGTAGACATCGCGCGCGGCGCCCGCCTGCTTGATCTTGCCCTGCTCCATCACCACCACGAGATCAGCCAGCGCGATCGCCTCGAGCTGGGTATGCGTGACGTGGATGAAGGTGATGCCGAGCTCCTGCTGCATCCGTCGCAGCTCCTGGCGCATCTGCACCCGGAGCTGCTCGTCCAGCGCGGACAGCGGCTCGTCGAGCAGCAGCACCCGCGGCTCGGTGATTGCCGCGCGCGCCAGCGCCACACGCTGCTGCTGGCCGCCGGAGAGCTGCGCCGGCAGCCGGTCGGCGAACTGCGTCAGACGTACCTTTTCGATCATGGCATCGGCCGCACGCAGGCGATCGGCTTTCGACATGCCGCGCACGCGCAGCGCAAAGGCGATGTTCTCGCGCACCGTCAAATGCGGAAACAGCGCGTAGGACTGGAACATCATCGCGGTGCGCCGCTGCACCGGCGCGAGCCCGACGACGTTCTGGCCCCCGATCACGATCTCGCCCGCGGTCGGATCTTCGTGGCCCGCGATCATGCGCAGGATCGTGGTCTTGCCGCAGCCGGACGGCCCGATGAAACAGCAATAGGCGCCGTCCGCGATCTTGAGATTGACGCCGTCGACCACGTAGGTCGCGCCGTCAAAGCTCTTGCAGACGCCCGCCAGTTCGATATCGCCGCGATCCTTGTTCATTCCCAGCCTAGCCCTTTGCCCCGCTGCCGCGCTTCTTCTGGATCAGCACGATGCTGCCGAGGCTCGCACCGATGACGATGAAGGAGACGATAGTCGTCACCGTGCCCAGCGCGTAGAGCGACGGCGAAGTGACGTTCAGCGTCATGCTCCAGATCTCCAGCGGCAAGGTGTTGAGCGAGCCCGCCGTCTGCAGGCTGCGCGCGAATTCGTCATAGGACAGCGTGAAGCCGAACAGCGCGACCGCGACCAGGCCAGGCGCCAGCACCGGGATCATCACCAGCCGGATCGACTGCCAGCGGCTGGCGCCGAGATCGTAGGCCGCCTCCTCCCAGACATGGTTGAAACGCGACATCACCGCGAACATCACCAGCACGCCGAACGGCAAGGTCCAGGACAGCTGCGCGCCGAGCGCGGAACTGTACCAGCTCGCATTGAGCCCGAGCGCCTGGAACAGCAGACCGGTGCCGAGGCCGAGCACGAGGCCCGGCGCAACCAGGCTGCCGATCATCAGGTAGAACACCACGGTGTCGCCGCGGAAGCGCTTGCGGAAACCGAGGCCGGCGAGGAACGAGACCACCACCGTGATGATGGTGACGATGACCGCGAGCTTGATCGAGCGGTCGAAAGAGCCCTTGACGTCGCCGGTACGCACCTGGGTGAAGAGATCGACGAACCAGTGCAGCGACTGCCCCTTCATCGGGAACACGAGGCCGCCCCGGATATCCTGGAACGACAGGATGTAGATGCAGAACATCGGGCCGTAGAGCGCCAGCACGTAGAGTGCAAACAACGCCGCGAGCACGTAGAACGTCCAGGGCCGTCCGCCCTTGCTTGGCGCGATTGCCTTGGTGCTCACGGGCGCGACCGTCTTTGGCGTGTCGGTCTTGGACATGTCAGGCTTGGGCAGGTCAGCTTTGGGCATCTCTGCGAGAACAGCGCTCATCGCGTGATCTCCTGCCTGATGTCGACGGTGCGCAGGATCAGCGAGACGATCGCGACCAGCACCAGCGTCAGCAGCACCGCACTTGCCGCCGCGGTCGGATATTGCAGCACGCCGACGTCCTCGTAGAAGGCGCTGACCACCGAGGCCGAACCGCCGCCGGACATCACCTTGACCACGAAGAAGTCGCCCATCACGATCGACACCACGAAGATGGTGCCGAGCGCGATGCCGCTCTTGGACATCGGCACCACGATCAGGCGCATGATGTCGAAACGGCTGGCACCCGCATCGATCGCGGCCTCGATCAGTTTCTTGTCGATCCGCGCCATGGAGTTGAAGATCGGCACGATCATGAAGATGGTGAGCTGATGGACATAGGCGATGACCACCGCCAGGTCAGAAAACAGCAGCACCTCCAGCGGCTGGCGGATCACGCCGAGGGCGAGCAGCGTCTGGTTGATCAAGCCTTCCTTGCCGAGCAGCGGGATCCAGGAAATCATCCGGATGATGTTCGAGGTCCAGAACGGCACCGTGCAGAGCAGGAACAGGCCGATCGCGAAAAGCTGGTTGCGAACGTGGAAGACCAGGAAATAGGCGACGAAGAAGCCGATGATGAGCGTGAAGATCCAGGTCAGCACCGTGAACTTGATGGTCGCAAGATACAGCTTCAGCGTCAGCGCCGAGTGCAGCACCTCGACATAGCTTGCGAGGGTGAAGCCCGGCGTCAGCCCGCCAAAGCCGTCGGTGGCAAAGAAGCTTGCCGCCAGCACGACCAGGATCGGCGCCACGAAGAACGGCACGAGCACCAGCACGAGCGGCGACACGTAGAGCCAGCCGGCAAGATTGGCGCGTTGTGGAATTGAACTGGACTGCATGTCGGCGAACGCCTCGAAGTCGGTCTCTTCCGCCGGCACGTCGCCGTGCCGGCGGTCTCGTCAGGTCAGGGAAAGCAGGTTCTAGGCCACCTTGAAGTCGTTCCAGCGCTTGTTCATG
The DNA here is from genome assembly GCF_055807395.1 of Bradyrhizobium sp. Kon10. Taxonomy (NCBI): domain Bacteria; kingdom Pseudomonadati; phylum Pseudomonadota; class Alphaproteobacteria; order Hyphomicrobiales; family Nitrobacteraceae; genus Bradyrhizobium; species Bradyrhizobium sp. Kon10. The sequence continues at coordinate 324,295 of NZ_JBVVOZ010000003.1, forward strand.
TAGGCGGCCTCGTCCATCAGCGTGTTCCAGCACGAGATATTCTTGACGCGGTCGAGGAACGAGCCGCCGTCGCGCTTGGTGCCGGCCTTCTCCATCGGCACGCCGTAGGGATCGTTGACCACCTCCGGTGCCGGCTGGCCCTCGTACCAGAACGCCCATTCGGCCGGGGTGAGGAATTTCTTCGCGGTCGATGGCACCGGGCTGTAATAGCCGTAGCGCGCGACGAAGCCGCCCTGCCAGCCCGACAGGTACCAGTTGAGATATTCGTAGGCCGCGTCGAGCTTCTTGCCGGAGAGATGTTTCATCAGGCCCATGCCGTTGCACCAGCCGCGATAGCCTTCCTTGCCGTTCTTGACATTCACCGGCGCGTAGACGCAGGGAATCTCCTTCACGCGCACGGCGGCAACCGCCGGCGACCACATCGACTGGATCACCACTTCGCCGGCAGCCATCAGCTGCACCGACTGGTCGAAGGTGGTCCAGGTCGCGCGGAACTGCCCCTCCTTCTTCAGCTCGATCAGCTTGTTGCAGGTGAAGTCGATCTCCTCCTTGGTCATGTTGCCCTTGTTGCCGTACTTGATCAGTCCGGCGCTTTCGAAGCAGAGCGCGGCATCCATGATGCCGATGGCGGGCACGTCGAGGATGGCGGCCTTGCCCTTGAACTTGGGGTCGATCAGATCCTTCCATTCCGTGACTTGATGGCCGACGAGGTCGGGCCGATAGCCGATCGAGTCGGCGTTGTAGACCTGCGGCAGGAAGGTCGCCCATTCGGTGACGCCGTCGTTCAGATCGGTCGAATCCGGCTTCGCGATATACATCGCCTCGTAAGGCGAGATGCCCTGGCGCGGGATCTTGTGGCCGTCGATCTCGCCCTTGGTGAAGATCGGCAGGATGCTGTCGAACTCCTTGATCTTCTTGACCTCGATACCCTGGATGACGCTGCGCTTGGCGGCAAGCTTGGCCTGCCATCCCTCGAGATCGGCGATATCGACCGTATTAGGCTGGCTAATGAAGCGGTTGATGGCAGCGGAGGTGTCGAGGTTCTGCATCGTCACCTTGAAGCCGAGATCCTTGGCCGCCTGATCGCCGATCGCCTTCACCACCGAATAGGACACGCCGACATGGCGCAGCTCGATGTCCTTGATCTCCTGCGCCCAGATGGTCGGGAATCCGCGGATCGCATCCGAGCCAGCGGCCGCGCCGGCAACGGCAGCGGCCCCCTTCAACAGCGTGCGCCGGCTCAGCTTTTTTGTCGACTTGGCGTCCGTTTTGACCTCCGTTCCAGCCGGATTGGAAGTGGATGTCCGCTTATCCTTGTCAAGCATGGCAACCCTCGTTGGCTACAATAGACGCGTCGCACCGATCGGCATTGAGCGGCTGCGATGAGATCAATTGCCCGTGAGGGTATTGGCGGGATTTCGCGAAGTAAAATTGGAAGTAAAAATTCGGCATATAAACGCGGCTAATGGATATGGCGGCTGCATTTGCTTTTGGCAGCGCGCGCATAAGAAGGCGTCAGGGCGTGCACACAAGACGGCGCAATCAACGACGGGGGCGGCTTCGCGCTTTGCGTGTGACAGGGGTTGCACTGCTCGTTGCCGCAACCTCATGCGCCGCGCAGGCCGGCGAGCTGGCGATCGCGGCTGCGGAATTGAAAGCGATCGGCACGATCGATCCGCGCTTTCAATCATACAACATTGAGATGGCCGAGGTGATGGGCGGCCGATTCTGGAAGCCGTATCCGCGCACGACACGGCCATTCGATCAGCATGATCGTTACAGCGACAGATCTCCGATCGATCTTGCCAACGCCCGTCTGCGCAGGCTCGCTGCGGCTTTATCGCCGGCGTATCTGCGCGTCAGCGGGACCTGGGCCAATGCCGCGTTCTTCGCCGACGGCGAACAGGCGCCGGCGACACCGCCACCGGGATTCAACGCGGTGCTAGGCCGCTCGCAGTGGCGCGGCATGATCGACTTTGCGCGCGCGGTCGATGCCGAGATCGTCACCTCTTTTGCGGTCAGTGCCGGCAGCCGCGATGCGGACGGCGCGTGGAGGCCGGACCAGGCGCAGCGCCTTGTCGATGAGACGCGATCGCAAGGCAGCCGGATCGCCGCTGCCGAATTCATGAACGAGCCGACGCTGGCAGCGACGAATGGCGCGCCGCCCGGATATGATGCAAAAGCCTACGGCCGCGATTTCGGGATCTTTCGCGCGTGGCTACAACGCGCCGCGCCGGAGACGCTGATCGTCGGCCCCGGTTCGGTCGGCGACTCCGCCGCGCCGTCCGTACCCGGCATACGCACGCGCGATCTGCTCGCGGCGTCAGGCGAAGGAATCGATCGCTTCTCCTACCATCATTACAACGCGGTCTCGGCGCGCTGTGGCGGAAACGACGAGCCGGCGCAGGCGCTCTCGGAACAATGGCTCGCCCGCACCGATGCGACGCTCGCGGTTTATCGCGGCTTGCGCGATCAGTTCGCGCCGGGCAAGCCGATCTGGCTGACCGAAACCGCCGATGCCGCCTGTGGCGGCAACCGCTGGGACAAGACCTTTCTCGACACATTCCGCTATCTCGACCAGCTGGGACGGCTGGCGAAGGCCGGCGTTCAGGTGGTGTTTCACAATACGCTGGCGGCAAGCGATTACGGCCTGCTCGACGAAATCACGTTCCGTCCGCGCCCCGATTATTGGGGCGCGCTGCTCTGGCATCAGCTGATGGGAACGACCGTGCTCGATGCAAGCGCGGCGACGGCGTCGAACCTTCACGTCTACGCACACTGTCATCCCTCAACGCCGGGCGCCGTGACGGTGCTCGCGCTCAATATCTCGCGGAATGCATTCCGCACGATCGTGCTGCCGCTTCCGTCCGAGCGCTACACGTTGCAGGCGGCAAGACTGCAAAGCGCCATGGTGAGATTGAATGGCGCCACGCTCGCACTCGCCGACGCGAATGAACTGCCGCGCCTTTCCGGGCAGGCGACGGCGGCCGGCGCGATCCGGCTCGCGCCGGCAACCATCACTTTCCTCACCTTTCCGGGCGCCGCGAACTCCGCGTGCCGATGACGGCGCTCAGGATCTGAGCGAATCCCGCGCCGTCTCCGGCGCCATCAGCGTTGCGACGAGCGTGATGATCGAGAGCGCGATGATGTAGAGCGACACCGGCCAGTACGAGCCGGCCCACGCCAGCAGCGCCGCGGCGATCAGCGGCGAGAAGCCCCCGCTGATCGCGGCCGCGACGTTGGCCCCCAACGAAGCGCCGCTGTAGCGCACCTGGGTGCGGAACAGTTCCGGCATGAACGCCGCCTTTGGTCCGAACAGCAGTGCATGGGTCAGCGTCATCGTCACGACGAGCGCCATCGTGATCAGCGCCGGCTCCCTGGTGTCGAGGAACCAGAACAGCGGAAACGCCAGCGCCACCGAGAACACGCCGCCGGCGAGATACAGCGCCTTGCGGCCAAGGATGTCGGACAGCCAGCCGGCGAGCGGCAGCGTCGCGAACTCGACGATCGCGGCATAGACCACCGCATTGAGGATCACCTGGCGCGGCAGGCCGAGCTTCGTCGTGGCATAGACCACCGTGAAGACGGTGAGGAGATAAGCGAGCCCGACTTCCGATACCGTGATGCCGATCGCCAGCAGAAAACTGCGCCAGTCGCGGCGGATCACCTCCCACACCGGCTGCGCCAGCACCTCCTTGCGCTCCACCACCTCCTTGAAATGCGGCGTCTCCGCGAGCTTGAGCCGCACGATGAGGCCGACGCCAACGAGCAGAATGCTGATCAGGAACGGCACGCGCCAGCCCCAGCTCAGGAAATCCGATTCGGGCAGTTGCGTCATCAAGCCGAAGATGCCGGTCGAGGCGGCAACACCGACCGGAAAACCGATCTGCACCAGGCTGCCGTAAAAGCCGCGGCGGTCGCCCGCATGTTCGGCCACCATCACCACCGCGCCGCTCCATTCGCCACCAAGCCCGATGCCCTGAATGAAGCGCAGGCACACGAGCAGAATCGGCGCCCAGACGCCGATCTGGCTATAGGTCGGCAGGCAGCCGATCAGGAACGTGCCAAGCCCCATCGCGATCATGGTCGCGACCAGCATGGTCTTGCGCCCGAGCCGGTCGCCATAATGCCCGATGATGGCGCCGCCGATCGGCCTTGCGACGAAGCCGACCGCATAGGTCGAGAACGCCGCCAAGGTCCCGACGACAGGATCGAAACTCGGAAAGAACAGCTTGTTCAGCACGAGCGCAGCCGCCGTGCCGTAGATCAGGAAATCGTACCACTCGATCGCGGTGCCAAGCGCGCTCGCCCACACCACATGCGCCGTCGTCGCTTTCTCCGCCGCCGCAGAGACCGTCATTGCTGCCGTCATGTGATGCCCCCAACATTCCGGAGAGCATCATGGCCAATCGCGGTCGCGGTTGCAACCTCCGGCGGTGTTGAACGTACCGTATCACACCACCAGAGATTCGCGCCCGCCTGCATCAACCCCCGTCATTGCGAGCGAAGCGAAGCAATCCAGAATCTTGCCGCGGAGACAGTCTGGATTTGTTTCGTCGCAAGGGCTCCTCGCAATGACGGGTGTTGAAGCAATTCCGACCCGTCTCCCCGAAGTCCCCTGCAATCGCCCCTACTTCACGGGCACCGTATAGTTCAGGATCAGCCGGCCGCCATCGGGATAGATGGTCTGGCCGGTGATGTAGGAGGCATCGTCGCTGGCGAGGAACGCCACCACGGACGCGACCTCGCTCGGCTCGCCGCCTCGGCCGATCGGGGTGCGCGACAACACGTTCCTGCGTGCATCCTCCGAGGTGTAGATCGCCGATGCCACCATGTCGGTCAAAATCGTACCCGGCCCGACCGCGACGACGCGAATGTTGTGGGGAGCAAGCGCCACAGCCGCCACCGAGGTCAGCTGCTTCATGCCGCCCTTGGAGATGGCGTAGGTCGCAAGCGTGGGAATTGCCAGCAGCGCATTCACCGAGGACATGTTGATGATGACCCCGCCGCGGCCTTGCGCGATCATTTGCCTCGCCGCCGCCTGCACCCCAAAGAACGCGCCCTTCAGATTGATGGCGATAACGTCGTCGAAATCCTGCTCGGAAATGTCCAGGATGTCCTGGTTGCGCGCGACGCCGGCATTGTTGACCATGATGTCGAGCCGGCCGAACTCCTTGGCGGCTGTCGCAACGATCTGATCGACGTCAGCCCGCCTGGCAACATTGCCGGGGACGACGCGCAAGGCATCCGGCCGTCCCAGCTCGGCGGCCGTCGCGGCAAGGCCTTCGGCATCGACATCGGAGATGACGACCTTGACACCGTCGTCGAGGAATCGCTTCGCGCAGGCCTTGCCGATGCCGCGTGCCGCGCCGGTGATGGCGGCGACCTTGCCGGATAGTTTCATGGGTCTCACTCCAGAATAGTTGCTTGCGAACGAGCGCGCCGATCAATTCGCAGACCGCGCCATGGCCGGCATATAAATCTGCGCGTAGCCTTCCTTGATTGCCGACGTAATGCGATCCAGCCGGCGGTCGATGTGCTTTTCCAGCACCGAGACGCAAGCGGCCTCGTCACGCGCCTTCAACCCTTCGAGGACGGCGCGGTGCTCGGCTTGCGTGTTGGAGCGGTTGCTGCGGTCCATGTCGATCCAACGCACGAAACGAATCCGGGCGTTGACGTTGCGCAGCACGCGCAGCATCTCGGCATTGTCAGACATCGCCATCAGCCGTTCGTGAAACGTCTCGTCCAGCTCGACCAGCTCGACCGATGAGCGCTCGCCGGGATCGGGGCCGGTGGCCTCGAGGAATCTCAACAGCGCGTCGATGTGCTCGTCCCTGGCGCGCTTGATGGCGAGGCGGATCGAGGCGACCTCGATCGACTTGCGCAGCTCGTAGAGGTCGAAGATCTCGTGGGCGTCGAGCTCGCGGCAGAAAAAGCCCTTGCCGGGCGTGAAGCGCAGAAAGCCCTCGGTGTTGAGCCGATTGAGCGCTTCGCGCAGCGGCGTGCGGCTGACGCCGAGACGCTTTGCCAGCTCACCTTCGTTGAGTCGCTCGCCCGGCTTGAACTCGTAGCTCACGGCCATGGCCTTGAGCTGTTCATAGACGCGGTCGACGATGCTGTCGGAAGGGAGTTCCAGGTGCTTGTTCATAGGCAGTTCTCGACCCCTAGCCGAACCGGCGCGGCCGCAGTCCGGCATGAAACCACGTGATCATCGAATAGATATCATAAACCGGCAGCCCGACCTCGGCCTGCAAGGCGGCGGCATAAGGCGGCATGTTGGTGCATTCCAGCACGATCGCGCCGACGTCCGGATTTTTGCCGACGAGTTGCTTGCCGGCTTCGACGACGTCGCGCTCGGCCTGCGCGATGTCCATGTCGTCCTTCTCGGCCTTGATCAGGACGCGGAAGAATTCCTTGCCGTTCTCGGTGCCGGCCAGCGGCGTGTCGAGCGGCACGCCGGCGCCTTCGAGATGGGCCGGGGTCAGGGTCGCGCCCGACACCGTGACCAGACCGACGCGCTTGCCCGGCGGCAAGGTCGCCTGCACCCACGGCACCTGCATTAGCGACGAGGTCGCAACCGGCACGCCGACCACAGCCGCGATCTCCTTCTGGAACAGCGAGAGGAAGCCGCAATTGGTGGTAATGGCCTCGGCACCCAGGCGCACCAGATCCTTCGCCGCATCGATGAAATCAGGCAGCAGACCGGCCGCGCCCTTCAGCACCACCTTCTCCGGCGAAGCGCCGCTCACGACGCGATAAAGCACGGGGAACGGCCAGGTGGTGCCGTTGCCCATGTCGCCGGGAATGCGGGGGAAGCGCGCCTCCAGCATCAAGATGCCGAGCGGCGCGCCGTAGATGGCCTTGCCGCCACGGGCGATGCGGGAGGGTGCGTTGGCTGGAGTGGTCATGGTGCGATCTCAGAGGAAGCGGGTCGGTGCGAACGGCGCGAGCGAAATTTCCGGCTGCTTGCCGCTCAGGAGTTGCGCGACCAGACGGCCGGTGCGGGCCGAGCCGACCAGGCCGACATGGCCATGGCCGAAGGCATAGACGATGTCGCGCGAGGCGCGCGCGTAGCCGATGCAGGGCCGGCCGTCGGGCATGCTCGGGCGATGACCGAACCAGGTTTTCATGCGGGAAGCCGGGATGTCCTTCGGCAGCTTCGGGAACATGCCCAGGAGATTGTCGCGCAAAATCTCTGCGCGCTTCCAGTTCGGTGCGGCTTCGAGGCCGGCGATCTCGACGGTGCCGGCGGCGCGCAGCCCCTTGTCGGTCCAGTTCACCACCATCTTCGCATCCGACGCCATCATCGAGCTGCGCGGACCGGACTCCGGATGCTCGATCATGACGTGATAGCCGCGCTCGGTTTCCAGCGGCAGCGGATCGCCGAGCGATGCGGTGAGCCGGTTCGAATGGGCGCCGGCCGCGACCACGGCGGCATCGCAACGAATCTCGCCGCTCTCGGTGACGACGGCGACGAGCTGGTCGCCATCGAGCCTGAACCCTGTTGCCTTGGCGCGGATGAGCTGCGCACCGCTCGCCAGCGCATGCTGGGCGAGCGCGGCAACATAAGCGCCGGGATCGCGGCAGCGGCCTGCCTCCTCCACTACCACGGCAAAGGTGTAGCGCGGGTGCAGCTCGGGCTCGCGCTGACGGATTTCGTCGGCATTGAGCTCGAGCCATTCGACGCCGACCTTCCTGCGCAACCGCCAGCCGAGATCATGGTCGAAATTGCCGCGCGAGGGGAACACGTGCATCACGCCGTTGCGCTCGATCAGCTCGGGCACGCCCGCTTCTTGCGCGAGTGTCCTGTGCAGCAGAGGCGCGTCCTTCAGGAGACCGCGCAGCGCGAACGCAGTCTTCTCGACCCGCGCCTCGGTCCAGCCCGAGAGCAGGTACTTGATCAGCCAGGGCAACGCCGTCGGCAGATAGGACCAGCGGATCGCGAGCGGGCCGAGCGGGTCCATCAGATAACCCGGCACCTTCTTCCAGATGCCGGGTTCGGCCGGCGGGATCACCGAATGCGACGACAGCCAGCCGGCATTGCCGTAGCTCGCCGCCTGCTCGCCGCCGGGCTCGCCCGCGTCGATCAGCGTGACGCGATGGCCCTCGCGCAGCGCCTCGATCGCGCTGATCACGCCGACGGCGCCGGCTCCGATGATGGCGACGTGGCGGCCGGTCGGCATCAGCCTGCTTTCACCGCGGGCGCAAAGTCCTTGCTGACCGAGATCGCGCGCGGATCGATGATGCAATGCAGGATCGACGGCTTGCCCGAGGCCAGCGCACGCTCGAACGCCGGCGCGAATTGTTCGGTGCGCTCGACGCGCTCGCCATGGCCGCCGAATGCTTTTGCGTACATCGCGAAATCCGGGTTCTTGAGCTGGGTGCCGACGACGCGGCCGGGATAGTCGCGCTCCTGGTGCATGCGGATGGTGCCGTATTGCGAATTGTCGACGATGATGACGACCAGCGGCGCGTCGTACTGAACGGCGGTCGCGAATTCCTGGCCGTTCATCAGGAAGCAGCCGTCACCGGCAAACGCGACAACGGTGCGATCCGGATATTGCCGTTTCGCCAGCACCGCCGCCGGCACGCCATAGCCCATCGAGCCCGAGGTCGGCGCGAGCTGCGCCGCAAAGCTGTGAAAGCGGTGATGCCGATGGATCCAGCCGGCATAATTGCCAGCGCCGTTGCAGACGATCGCATCCTTCGGCAGGCGGTCGCGCAGCCAGGTCATGATCTGCCCGTACTGGAATGCGCCCGGCAACTCGCGCGCTTTCTCGGTCCAGGCCAGGTAGTCAGCATGCGCCCTGGCCGCCTCGCCCTTCCACGCGATCGCGCCGGCGGGCTTCAGCGTCTCCACGGCGGCGACGAACGCAGCCGGCGTTGCCTGGATCGCAAGCTCCGGCTGGTAGATGCGGCCGAGCTCTTCCGAGCCCGGATGCACGTGAATCAACTTCTGCCGCGGCGTCGGAATATCGAGCAGCGTGTAGGACGACGACGGCATCTCCGACATGCGGCCGCCGATCAGAACAATGAGGTCGGCGCCGTCGACGCGCGCCTTCAGCCCAGGGCTCGGCCCGATGCCGAGATCGCCGGCATAGTGCGAGTGATCGGCATCGATCAGCGACGCCCGACGGAACGAGGTCGCGACCGGCAGGTCGAACCGCTCGGCGAACCGGGCGATGCTCTTCGTCGCCTCATCGGTCCAGCGCGAGCCGCCGAGAATCACCAGCGGCGCCTTCGCGCTCGCAAGCATGGCGCCAACACGCTCGATGTCGGCAGGCGCGGGCCAGCTCACCGCCGGCTCGATGCGCATGGCGTCGGCCACGGCTGCGGTCTCGGTCAGCATGTTCTCGGGCAGCGCGATCACCACGGGACCGGGACGGCCCTGCATCGCGACGCGGAACGCGCGCGCGACCAGCTCGGGAATGCGATCGGGGCGATCGATCTCGACCGCCCATTTCGCCATGGGGCCGAACACCGCCTTATAGTCGAGCTCCTGGAATGCCTCGCGCTCGCGCATGCCGGTATCGACCTGGCCGACGAACAGGATCATCGGCGTCGAATCCTGCATCGCGATGTGGACGCCGTGGCTGGCATTGGTCGCGCCGGGGCCACGGGTGACGAAGCAGATTCCGGGCCGCCCCGTGAGCTTGCCATAGGCCTCCGCCATCATCGCGGCACCACCTTCGGCGCGGCAGATCATGACGTCGATCGGGCTGTCATGCAGCGCATCGAGTGCTGCGAGATAGCTCTCGCCGGGCACGCAGGTGACGCGCTCGACACCTTGCGCGACCAGCTGGTCGATCAGGATCTGGCCCCCGGTGCGGGTGTTGCGACTAGTCATGACAATTCCTCACACAAGTTTTGTTCGAGGTGGCGTAGGACAGGCGAACAGCTTTTCAGTGAAGGCGGCAAGCGCCATCATTGCGTCGACGAAAAGGGCGCGCACCACTTTCTTTCATCTTTCAGCTGAAGAAAATACTGTCCTGCATTTTATCCTGAATACAAGAATAGTCCAGACGCCGGGCTGAATCTCTTCAGGAGCAAGTGGGTGGAGATTCAGTTCTGGCCGACGGCAAAGCGTCGCGGTGAGACGGGCGGCCCGCGCGCGAGAGCATGGCGAAATCAGATTTGACTGCTTGCCACAGCGGAGGTGCTCTCCCTCCCCCGCTTGCGGCTAGGTGTGGTCTCTCAGGAGTTTGTCCGCGTTGGGTCAAGCGGCCACATCCCGACTTGCTTGCGCAAGTCTGCCTTACCCGTGAAACTCGAGATCCCGCGCCCTAGTCCCGCGACACGCGCGGCGTCGAGGGCGTGGCGTTGGCCGGCGTGTGGAAGTCCAGCCGCGCGCGGTTCTCTTCGCGCACGCCGGATTGGTCACCGAACTCGACATAGTTTTGCGCGTCCTGTTTCCATTGCGGCCATGGCGTCGCCGGCGTGGCGGGATTACCGGTGCGCGCGAACGCGACCAGCGCATCCATCATGCGGTCGGACAGCGCGCGGTCGAACTCGGTCCAGACCCGCGTTGTGCGGAACTTGTTGAAGGCGTCCTGGGTGCCGAACCAGTAGGGCACATCGGATGTGTGATAAGCGCCAATCTTCTGCGGACTGTCGAAGAACGCGACACCGGGCGCGAACGGATGCACGCGCGAGAACATGTACATGTAGAACGGCGCCTTGCCGGTCTTGGCTTGCGCGACGGCCCAGTTGCGCGTGCCGATCTCGACCAGCCCTTCGCGCGCGGCGAGCACGCCCATGGCTTTGGCCTCGCCGTCGGTCCTGGCGGGATAGAGCGAGAGGAAGCGATCGGCCTGCTCGCCATAGAGTTTTCGCGCAGCCGCGACATAGGCGTCGCGCGTCCCTGCCGTGCGCAAATCATTCGAGCTTTCGTCACTGGTAAAGCCAGCCACGGTGGCGACGTCGTTCTGCTTCCCGGCAGCAAAGATGTTCGGCACGGTATCCGGCAGCACGTAACCGTCGATATCGGGCGTGACCGCGATGGTCCCGGCGCAGCCGAGCTGGCAGTCCTTCTGGATCGCCAGAATCTTGTCGGCCTGGATCAGCCGCATCTCGGCGAGCGAGGCCGCGCCGAGCGCCGACTGCACGTCGAGCCCGATCTTCTCGGCCGCCGGCAACGCCGGGAACTTGAAGCGGTTGTCGAACAGGCTGAGACTCATCGCAAAGCCGCGATTGAAAAGGCCCTTCGCCAGCGGGCTCGCCTCGAGCGCCGACACCGACATGGCGCCGGCCGATTGCCCGGTGATGGTGACGTTGTCGGGATCGCCGCCGAATTGCGCGACGTTGCGTTTGACCCATTGCAGGGCCGCGACCTGGTCCATCAGGCCGTAATTGCCGGAAGCGTGGTTCGGGGATTCCGCGCTCAGCTCGGGATGGGCGAGATTGCCCAGGATGCCGACGCGATAGTTGAAGCTGACGAAGATCGTGCCCTTCTTCGCAACATTCTCGCCGTCATACATCGCCATGCCGCTGGAGCCGAGCGTGAAGCCGCCGCCATAAATCCAGACCACGACCGGCAGCTTCGCTCCCGCCTTGGCGTCGGCGCTCGCCCAGATGTTCAGATACAGGCAGTCCTCGCTGATCGCCTCCTCGCCGAAATAATGATTGAGGTTGTGCCGGCGCAACACCTGGATGCATTCCGGCGCCAGCCGGTCGGCGTGATAGACGCCTTTCCACGGCTCGACATTTTGCGGCGCGCGCCAGCGCAGATCACCAACCGGCGGCGCGGCAAAGGGAAGGCCGAAATAGGCTTTCACGCCCGACGATAAAACCTTGCCGGAAACGGCGCCGGAATCGATGCTGACGGGATCTCCGGGAACGGGCGTCGCGACGATCTGCGCCGCGGCGGGCGAATGCGTCAGCAGCGCGACTACAACAAGGAGCGAGACGATCGAACCGCGTGCGCCGTTGGTGTTCAGGATGCTCATCCGGCCTCCCTCATCTTGTTCTTGTCGTTGCTGCTCAGGCTGAGTTCCGCCCACAGGCGGAAGCGCGGCCCCTGATTCAGAGGAATAACATGAAACGGCTGACCGAAAATTGCGAGCGGCTCCTCGCCCGTTTCGAACCGCGGCCAGACTTCCGCAGCATCCGGTCTGCCGGTCGTCACGAAACGCAACAGCGTTGATTGGAACCGTGCCGCGACGTCGATGTCGGCCGGCGTCATCGGCCCGCCCTTGCGTTTCAGGATCGGACGATCGATGAACGCGAGCAGATGCGCCCAGAGGCAGGCATTGTCGGCGCCGTGAGTTGGTCCCTGCGACTGAAACGGCTGCAGCGCGGGGCGATGATCGAACCGGCTCAGCCACACTGCGCCGCCGGCGGCTGCATGATGCCGCGCGAGATCGGCCATCGGGCGGTGCCAGAACGCATCCGACAGCAGCGCTTCGTACGGGTCCTCGTCGGGCCGCGCCGTCGCGCGATAACAATCCAGCAGCCGTTCCCAGCCGGCATCGCCGAATGCGGCGCGCACGTTGCGCTCGGTGGTGCGGATCATCGCGGCCGGCGGAGTGCTCTTCAAGAACATCACCATCTCGTCGCGGCAGGAGCCGAGCCAGAGCGGAATGTCGCGCAAGCTGCCATCGGCAATGACATCGCGTGGCTCGCGCGGGATCACGGCGCCATCGAGCACCGGGCCGAACACGCTGCCTGAGGCGGTCTCGTCGGCGAGCCTGCGGCCGACTTTCTCGACCGCCGCGAACAGCTGCGGCAACGGCATGGACGCGATCGCGGCGCTGTCGTGCTCAAGCCCGAGCTCGGCCAGCACACGGCGCGCGACGTCATCGGCATGATCGGCGCTCATGATGTTTCGTCCGGGCGCACTCAGCGCGAGGGCGCGGATGAACTTGCCGCGGGCCTGCTTCAGGGTTGCCAGCGCAATCAGCATGGAGGCGCCGGCTGATTGGCCCGACAGCGTCACCGCGCCCGGATCGCCGCCGAAATTCGCGATGTTGGCGTGCACCCAGTCGAGCGCAGCGAGCGCATCCGAGATGGCGAGGTTGTTGGCCTGGTCCAGCCCGTGGCGATGCAGTTGCAGGAAGCCGAGCGGGCCGAGCCGGTAGTTGATGGTGACGATCACGGCTGGGCCATGCGTGGCGAGGAAGCCGCCGTCATAATCGGCGCCGCCGCCAGTGACGAAAGCGCCGCCATGGATGAAGAACAGCACCGGCAGCGGGCAATCGACCCCCGCCGGCGTCCAGATGTTCAGGCTAAGGCAGGACTCCTCGAGCGCATGATCGAGATGCCCTGGCTGCGGCGCAAAAGCGCCGTAGTCCGTGCAGTGGCGCGGCTCCGTCCATGCGGGCGGCGGTGTTGCTTTGGCAAACCGCCGGGCGGTCGCGAACGGAATGCCCTTGAAGGCGCGGACCGCCCCCTGCTCGACGCCGAGAATCGGCCCGTTTGTGGTCGGAACTGCGTTGGTCAGCATGCGAACGGTCCTGTGTTTCGCTCAAGCGCGCCGCTTGCCGAGATCGCCGATGTCGACCTTGTGAGTTTCGCGCGCGGTTGCCGCGGCCGCGGCCGAGATGACGCAGCAGCAGGCCACGAAGATCGCAACCGGGATCCAGCCATTGGGGCCCTCGCGGACCAGGCTCGCGCTCACCAGCGGCGTGAAGCCGGCGGCGAGGAAGCCAAGCTGGGTGCCGATCGCGGTGCCGGAATAGCGCACCCGCGCCTCGAACATCTCGGCATAGAACGACGGCCAGATCGCGTTCGGCGCGGCATAGACGACGCCGGACAGGATCATCGCCGCGGCAAAGATCGCGATGGTGTTGCCCGAGGTGATCAGCATGAAGTACGGGAACAGCAGCACGGCGCAGCCGAGCACGCCGCCGATGAACACCGGCTTGCGGCCGATCTTGTCGGCGAGCAGCGCCCACAAGGGCTGGGTGATCAGCGCCGTGACGTTACCGAGCACGCCGGCCCACAGCATGGTCGGACGCGCGACCCCAAACTTGCTGGTGGCGTAACCGAGCGCAAACACGGCGGTCATGGTGCTGACGGTTGCGATCAGCGCGCAGGTGATCACGCGCAGCACATCCGGCCAGTAGTTGCGCAGCAGCATCACGACGGGGAAGCGCGCGACTTGCGCCTTGTCCTTGATGTCTTCGAACACCGGCGTTTCCGGCATCGTCCGCCGCACCAGATAGGCGACCAGCAGCACCAGAGCAGAGAGCAGGAACGGAATGCGCCAGCCCCAGCTCAGCAATTGATCTTCCGGCATGCTGGCGATGGGAATGAACACCAGCGTCGCCAGGATCGCGCCGGCCTGCGTGCCGCTCAAGGTCCAGCTCGTGAAGAAGGCGCGGTTGGAGTTGGCGGAATGCTCCAGCGTCAGCGAGTTCGCCCCGCTCTGCTCGCCGGCGGCCGAGAGGCCCTGCAACAGGCGCAGCAGGGTCAGGACGACAGGCGCGGCGTTGCCGATCGTCTTGGCATCCGGCAGCAGCCCGATCGCAAGCGTGGAGCAACCCATCACCACCAGCGTGAACAGGAGCACTGTCTTGCGGCCGATGCGGTCGCCGAAATGGCCGAGGATGACGGCGCCGACGGGACGCGCGATGTAGCCGATGCCGAAGGAGAGCAGCGCGAGCAGCGTCCCGGTCGACGGATCGACATTGGCAAAGAACACTTTTGGAAAGATCAGCGCGGCCGCGGTGCCGTAGATGAAGAAGTCGTAGTATTCAAGCATGCTGCCGACGAAGCTGACGAGCGCCGCGCGCTTCGGCAGCATGCCAGGTGTAGCTTCCGCAGTGGACGGCGCGTGCAGCGATGCGATTGAGGTCGAGCTCATGACATTCCTCCCCGTGTGCAATGTCGGCGGCGGCTCGCTGCTGGTCGTCCGGCCGTGCGCGAGTTTTTTGCTTTTGGTTGCCGCAACCTTGGTTTCCATCCATAATGTACGAACTAGTACGTTTATGCAAGCCGCGCTTGGAGGACGTCGGATTGAACGAAATTTGCCTTCACCTTCAGGGTGATCCATAGAAACCGGCGGGAGAAATTGTGATGCTCAAGCGCATGCCGCCCCGATCGAAGCGCACCAACGACCCCGAGCGCACCCGGCGCGACATCCTCGAAGTGGCGATGGCCGAATTCGCCTCGGAAGGCTATTCCGGCGCCCGCGTCGACGCGATCGCGGCACGGACGCGCACTTCGAAGCGGATGATCTATTATTATTTCGGCGGCAAGGAGCAGCTCTATCTTGCGGTGCTGGAGGAGGCCTATCGCAGCATCCGCGCGCTCGAGGAGCAGCTCGACATCGCCAGCTGCGACGCGCGCGAGGGCCTGCGCCGGCTGATCGAGGCGACCTTCGACCATGACGAGCGCAATCCCAACTTCATCCGCCTCGTCAGCATCGAGAATATCCACCACGGCAAGCACCTGAAGCAGAATTTGCAGCTGCGCCAGCTCAACGCCAGCGTCATCGCGACGCTCGACGGCATCCTCAAACGCGGCCGCAGCGAAGGCGCCTTCCGCGACGACGTCGACGCCATCGATCTGCATCTGGCCATCTCCTCCTACTGCTTCTTCCGTGTCGCCAACCGCCACACCTTCGGCGCCCTGTTCGACCGCGATCTCAGCGAGCCCAGGGTGCTGGCGAGAAGCAGGACGCAGATCGTGGAGATGATCTTGGCGTGGCTGACGAAGGTGTGAGGAAGCGGTGCGCACCAAACACTCGCTGTCGTCCTGGCGAAAGCCAGGACCCATACCGCGAGGTGTATCCCGCGGAAATCGATCCTAGTACCGAACGATGATTCTTCGCCAAATTCCTCCCTGTGGTTATGGGTCCCGGCCTTCGCCGGGACGACAGCGGGGAGACATTTGCGCGCAACTACCTCAACATCGTCATTGCGAGCTTGCGCTACGCCGCCGGCCCGATTGCGGCATCAGCGAGTGCCTTCAAGGTCGCGAAATGGAAGTCCGGCTTGGTCAGCGTCTCGACGGCCGGCGTACCGCCGAAGCCGGCCATGCCCTGGCGCCGTTCGATCCAGCACACCTTGTAGCCGAGCTTGCGCGCGATCCCGATGTCGTGGTGCTGGCTCTGCGCGACATGCAGGATGTCGGACTGCTTGTAGCCGAACGCCGACTGGCGGCCCTTGTTGTAGGCGAAGAACTCCGGGTTTGGTTTTGCAACGCCGGTCTCGTCGGCGCACACCGTGTCGTCAAAGGGATCGCCGAGCGCGTGCGCATAGCAGGACAACGCGACACGATCGGCATTGGTCATCGCGACCAGACGGAATTTCGAGCGCAGGCGCTTCAGGGCCTCGATCGAATCCGGGAAGGGACCCCAGCGCAACACCGAAAGCTGGAACACGTCGCATGACGCGTCGTCCGCAGGCAGCCCGAGCTCCTTGGCGAGATGACGGTAGACGTGGAACATCACCTCGCTCGAACGCTCATGGTGCTTGTCGCGGCCGCGCTTGTAGGCTTCGAAAATCTTGTCGTCGCCGAGCTCGGCCGGTGACCGCCCGGAAATCTTCCGCACCGCGGCGAGCACACCGCTCTCGAAATCGATCAAGGTGCCGACGACGTCAAAGGTGAGAACCTTGAAATTGCTGAACGAGGCTGGGGAGGACATTTTGGTTTCTTCTCTCGGTTGGAAAGGCTGCACGTTAGTCGCCCGCCCTTGGATCCCTTGAGCTGGCATGCCTCACTGCACGCCATAAGCTTGCTTAATAGACAGCGTTTTGGCGCACTCACACTTCGCCGCGTGCACTGCAGCCAGCCTTCTGCCAAAGACCCTGTGTTTAAGCTTTCGAGCGGATGACACCAGACTTGGCAAAACTCGGCAATTGCCAAATTCTCACCCGGCTCATAACATGGCGTTATGCCCGAGCTTCGCCGAATGCTGCCCTCCAGCAATGCCCTGTTCGTCTTCGACGCGGCGGCGCGCAACGGCAGCTTCACGGCAGCGGCGGCCGAATTGAACGTCACGCAGCCCGCGGTGAGTCGGATGCTCGGACAGCTCGAGGAGCATCTCGGCGTGCGCCTGTTCGACCGCGCCGCAGGCCGCGCGGTGCTGACCGAGGACGGCGAGTTCCTGTATCGCCGCGTGCTCGACGGCTTCCGCAGCATCGAGAGCGGGCTCCTCGAGATCGAGCGGCGCCGAAAGGGCACCGAGACGGTGACACTATCGGTCTCCTCCGCCTTCACCACGCATTGGCTGATGCCGCGTATCGACAAGCTGCAGCGGCAGTTTCCGCAAGTCGATTTGCGTTTCCAACTGATCTCCGGCGCGCTGCGCGGACCGGTCGAGAATGTCGATCTCGGCATGCGCTTCCGCGACCGCGAAGAGCCGTCGTCCGGCGGCACGCTGGTCATGAAGGAAGTCATGCTGCCAATGTGCAGCCCTGCCTATCTCGGCGAGACCGATTCAGCCGAGGGCAACACTATCATTCGTCTCGCCGAGGCGCCTGGCGATTGGGCCGCGGACTACGGATCGCTTCTCACGGGGCGCCGCGGTGCGGCCAAGGCGCTGAGCTTCACAGATTACGCCGTCGTTATGCAGGCCGCCCTACTCGGCCAGGGCATCGCGCTCGGCTGGCTGACGGTGGCATCGCACTGGCTGCTGACCGGCGCGCTGGTGCCGGCGTCCGAGACGCTCACAACCACGCAGCGCATCTGCGAATTCCTGCCGCCGCGCAACCGGCCGATGCGGCCGATCGCCGCCGAGATCCGCGACTGGATCCTCGCGCAGATGCGAAGCGAGATCGCGGCGATCGACCGGCTCTATCCGAAACTCGGCGCGATGGCCGCGTGCTATTGATGCCCGATCGCGCGGATGGCGCCGCGCAGCTCGGCGAGACCGCGCAGGCGGCCGATCGCGGTGTAGCCGGGATTGATGCGCTTGGTCGCGGCAAGATCGTCGAGCATGCGGTGGCCGTGATCGGGCCGGAAGACGATCTGCCGGTCGGGCGCGCGCCGCGCGTTCTCTTTCAGCAGCGCCCCCAGCACGGCGATCATGTCGACGTCGCCATCGAGATGATCGGACTCGTAGAAGGACAGGCCATCCACCTCGCGCTTGGTGGCGCGCAGATGCGCAAACGCGATGCGCGGGCCGAAGCGTTCGGCCATCTCAGGCAGATTGTTGCTGGCGCGGACTCCGAGCGAGCCTGTGCACAGGCAGATGCCGTTGGCTTTTGACGGCACGGCGTCGAACAGCGCCTGATAGTCGTCGGCGCTGGAGGCGACACGCGGCAGGCCAAACAGCGACCGCGGCGGATCGTCCGGATGCAGCGTCAAGAACACGCCAAGCTGCTCGGCGACCGGCGCGACACGGCCGAGGAATTCGGCGAGATGCTTCCGCAGGATCGTTGGCGTGATGTCGCGATACTGCTCCAGCCGGTTCCGGAATTGAGGAATGGTCATCGGTTCGGTGGTCGATCCCGGCAGCGCGCTGGCGATGGCCATGACGAGGTAGTCGATATCGGCCTCGCTCATCTGATCGAACAGCTTTTTGGCACGCGCCTGCTGTTCGGTCGAATATTCCTGCATTGCGGCCGGGCGCTTCAGGATGTGCAATTCGAAGGCGGCGAAGCGGTCCTGGTCGAAGCGCATGGCGCGAGCGCCGTTCGGCAATTCCCATTCGAGATCGGTGCGGCACCAGTCGACCACCGGCATGAAATTGTAGCAGATGATCTTGATGCCGGAAGCGGCCACCGCCTCCAAGCTTGCGATCCAGGCGTCGATCGACTGCGTCGCTTTACGCCCCAATCGCTTGACGTCGTCGGGGATCGGAATCGATTCCACCACCGACCAGGTCAGCCGCGAGCGGCCGGGGGGACCGTTCTCGATGAAGTTCTTGCGTTCTTCAACGGCCTTGCGTGTCCAGGCTTCGCCGATCGGCACCTGATGCAGCGCCGAGACGATATCCGTTGCGCCGGCCTGCCTGACGTCATCCAAGGACACCGGATCATCCGGCCCATACCAGCGCCATCCCTCTAGCATAATGCGCGTTCTCCTGGAGCGTTCTCGAGCGAAGTGGATACCGGTTCGCGTAAAGAAAACGGGTCAAAACAAAAATCGCGAGTCCCGTTCCGATTCATCGGAACGGACTCGAGGATCAGTTCGCCGTCAGGACGACCTTGACGCTCTGGGAGCGGTCGAGCGCCAGCCGCAGGGCATCGGGCGCTGTCGACAACGGCCGCTCGGCGGTCACCAGCGACAATACGTCGACGCTCCCGGCTGAGATCAGCTCCACTGCGGTCATGAATTCGAGCCCGAAGCGGAACGAGCCGCGCAGGTCGATCTCCTTGGCCATGACCGCATTGGCGGGCACCGGAATCTGGCCGCCCGGCAGGTTACCGATCTGCACGACAATGCCGCCACGCCTGACAATACCGATGGCGCTGGCGAGGCCCGCGGCGGTGCCCGAGACTTCCCACGCGACGTCATACGGACGCGTAGCGGCCTGCGCCTTCAGCCCTTCTTCGCCATTCGCAACGTTCTCGACATGAGAGGCGCCCAGTCGGGTTGCGAAGGCGAGCGGCGCCGGCGCGATGTCGGCCACCGTGATGTCGGTCATGCCGGCGCGGCGCGCGGCGAGCATGGTCAGAAGCCCGATCGGCCCGGCGCCGAAGATGATACCGCGCTTGCCTTCGATCTTGCCGGCCCGCGCGACGGCGTGCAGGCAGACCGCGAGCGGTTCAGCGAGCGCCGCGGCCTGGTATGAGACGTGCTCCGGAATCTTCACGCATTGCGCGGGGATCGCGTCGAAATAATTGGCAAAGCCACCCTGCATGTGCGGCGTCTTCGAAGCCGAGCCCATGAAATAGATATTTTCACACAGGTTTTGCCGGCCCTCGCGGCAGGCCACGCAATGGCCGCACCAGCGCGACGGATTCACCGCAACGCGGTCACCGACCTTCAAATTGGCGGCGGAGCCTGCGATCTCCACGACCTCACCCGAGATCTCGTGCCCCAACACCAGTGGCGATTTCACCACGAAATCGCCGGTGCGGGCATGGCGAAAATAGTGCATGTCCGAGCCGCAGATGCCACCGGCACCGAAGCGGATGCGCACCATGCCGGGTGCCAGCTTGTCCAGCGGATGCTCGACCATGCGCAGATCTTCGGGGCCGAACAGGGTTGCGGCGAGAGTTGTGGAGGTCATTTGGAAAGTCCCATGTGTTTTGGCAGCCAGAGGGTCAATTCGGGAATGTAGGTGATCGCGAGCAGCGCGAGCATCAGAGGCACCAGCCAGGGCAGGATTGCGATCGTCGTGCGCTCGACCGAGAGCTTTGCCACCCGGGCGAGCACGAACAGCACCATGCCAAGCGGCGGATGCAACAGGCCGATCATCAGGTTCAGCGTCATGATCAGGCCGAAATGGATCGGATCAATTCCGAGATTGAGCACGATCGGCAGCAGGATCGGCACCAGGATCGTGATCGCCGCCGTGGTGTCGATGAAGCAGCCGACGAACAGGATCAGGATGTTGGCGAGCGCCAGGAACACCCATTTGTTATGGGTGATGCTGAGCATCCAATCCGAAAGCAACTGCGCCGCCTGCGATACCGTGAGCAGCCAGGCGAAGATCGAGGCGGCGGTGACGATGAACAGCACCGAGGCCGTGGTCTCAATGGTGTCGAAGGTCGCTTTCGCCACCGTCTTCAGCGTCATGGTGCGATAGCGCACAAGGCCCAGGAACAGCGACCAGATCACGGCGGCGACCGCGGCCTCCGTCGGCGTGAACCAGCCGAGAGTCATGCCGCCGATGAGGATCACCGGCGCCATCAGCGCCATCACCGCGGAAAAATCGAAGTACCAGTCGATCGCGAGCAGCGCGCAGAGACCGATGGCAACCGCCATGTTGGTCGACATGCCGGCCAGCGTCATCAGCCAGATCGCGAGCGGGAAAGCGAGCACGACGACGATCTCGAGGCCGGCAGTGCCGAGCTGTGGCCACGAGAACGGCGTGTCGCTGCCCCATTTGTTCCTGTGCGCGAAGTAGGTGACGGTGGCCATCATCAGCAGGGTCAGAACGACGCCCGGAACAACGCCGCCGAGGAACAGCGCGCCGATCGAGACGTTCGCCATCATGCCGTAGATCACGAAAGGCAGCGACGGCGGGACGATCGGGCCAAGGGTCGCGGAAGCCGCAGTGACGCCAACCGAGAACTCGGTGGTGTAGCCGTGGTCCCTCATCGCCTTGATCTCGATGGTGCCCAGACCGGCGGCATCCGCGATCGCGGTACCGGACATGCCAGAGAAGATCACCGAGCCGATGATGTTGACGTGGCCGAGGCCACCGCGCATCCAGCCAACCAGCGCGACCGCGAATTTGTAGATACGGCCCGTCACACCGGCGATGTTCATGAGATTGCCGGCGAGGATGAAGAACGGCACGGCGAGCAGCGGAAAGCTCTCGACACCGGCGATCATCCGCTGCGCCAGCGTCACGTCGGGCGTCACGCCGCTGACCAGGATGTAGAGCAGCGACGAGGACGCCATGGCAATCGCCACGGGAACCCCGAGCAGCATCAGGACGAGAAAGCCTCCAAGCAACAACAGCATGACCTTACCCTTCAAAACCGTCGTAGGCGCCGGGACATTCGAGGATCGAATAACCCTGCCGCAGATGTTGCAACGCCACCTGCACCGAGCGCACGAACATCAGCACGAAGCCGAGCAGCACGGCGTAATAGACGTAGTTCTTGGGAAAATTGATCGTGGTCATCGTCTCGTCGCCGATAATCTGGATGTAGACCCAGACCAGCTTGACGGCGTAGCCGAAGAAGGCGATCCGGATCAGGTCGATCATCGTGGACAACGTGCGCGCCACCAGATGCGGCAGGTAGCGGTAGATCAAGTCGACCTGGATGTGCCGCGACAGCCGGACACACATTGACGCGCCGATGAAGACCACGCCGATCAGGCAGTAGGTCGCGATCTCCTCGGTCCAGGCGTAGCTGTCGTTGAGGACATAGCGGGTGAAGAACTGGAGGAAGACGGCAAGCGCCATCACCCAGAATATCGCCAGCGCCACCCAATCCTCGAAAGCGTAAACGCCGAGATCGACCTTCGGCGTGGCCTCCTCCTCGAAGGTATGGGCGATCTCGTCCGCGGTGATCTGCCGGTGCAATTCGGCGGTGGACATGGGGTTGCTCCTCGAACTCATTTACGTCGTTCCGGGATGGCGCGTAGCACCAGACCCGGAACCTCGAGATTCCGGGTGCTCGCTTCGCGAGCCCCGGAATGACCTTCGGTCATTTCACCGCCTGAATCCGGTCCCAGTCGGCCTTGCGGTAGCCGAAGGTCTCGAACGCGACGTTCTTCAGCACGGTGTCGCGGAACTCGTTCTTGTCGACCTCGGTCACCGTCAGACCCTTGTCCTTGAAGAAGGCGACCAGCTTGGCCTCGTTCTGCTTGATCTCCTCGGTCGCCTTGGCGGCAGCTTCCTGCGCGACATCGGTGAAGATCTTCTTGTCCTCGTCGCTGAGCTTCTTCCACAGCGCGCCTGCCACCACCGTGTTGAGGTGGTCGACGATGTGGCCGGTCAGCACGATGTGCTTCTGCACCTCGTAGAACTTCTTGGCCTCGATCGTGGTCAGCGGATTCTCCTGCGCCTCGACCGTACCGTTCTGGAGCGCGAGATAGACTTCAGCGAATGCGATCGGCGCGGTATTGGCGCCGCAGGCGCGCGGCATGGCGAGATACGCCGGCACATCAGGCACGCGCATCTTGAGGCCCTTCAAATCGGCGCAGGTCTTGATCGGCTTGTTCGACGAGGTCTGGCGCACGCCGTAATAGGTCACTGCGATGATATGGTGGCCACTCTTGTCCTCGTAGCCCTTGGCGAGCTCCTTGAAAATGTCGCTCTTGGTGTAGGCGAGCAGATGATCGGCGTCGCGGAAGGTGTAGGGATAATAGGTCACGCCGATCGGCGGGAAGCTCTTTGCCGCAAAGCTCGAGCCGGAAATGATGATGTCGACCGAGCCCAGTGAGAGGCCCTGGTTGATGTCGGCTTCCTTGCCGAGCTGGGACGCGGGATAGACGTCGATCTGATAGCGCCCGTTGGTGCGCTTGCCGATCTCCTGCGCGGCCCAGACCGAGGCGGTGTGGAACGGCTCTGAGGTCTCATAGACATGCGCCCATTTCAGCTTGGTTTGCGCCATGCCGGCATTGGTCGCCCCCAACAGCGCGGCAGCGGACAGGGCCGCGGCAATCATCATCTTCTTCAACACTTGTTTTCCTCCATTTTCTAAGTCTGCTTCTTATTCGCCCGCCCCAAGCGTTGCGGGCCGCCCAATGTCATCGTCGCCGCGCGGCCCCGCTCTTGGCCTGTTTCTTCCGCGGTCCTTTTTGCCCTGATCGTTTTGCCGGGGACCGGGCTGGTCGCTTCCGCACTAAGGATGATGCTGCCGCGTTTTCGGCACCAAAGTTCTGCGCGAAGCGCTCCTGCGAATGTGCGAGATGATCGCGCATGGCGTCGCGGGCCGCCTTGGGTTGGCGCGCCGCAATTGCGTTCCGCACCGCACGATGCTCGTGGAGTGCGGTGCGCCACGTGCCGGGGTTTTCGAAGTAATGTGCAAGCTGTGCGAAATAAGGATTGAGGCGCTGGTCGAACAACTCGCCGACCACCCGCACCAGCACGGCATTGCCGAGACATCCGGCGATCGCAACATGGAACGCGCGATCATGGACCATCGAGGCTTCGCCGGGATGCTCGACATTTTCCATGGCGACGAGGGCGGCATCGATACGCGCAACGTCGTCCTTCGTCGCCACGCGCGCGGCCTGCTCGGCGATCGCGCCTTCGAGGAATTCGCGGGCGCGCAACAGCTCGAACGGGCCTTCGATGACGGCCGCTGCCGGCACCAGCGCAGCGCCCGCGGGTTCGATCACATAGATGCCGGAACCAACGCGGATGCGGACGCGTCCCTCGACTTCGAGCGCGATCAGGGCTTCGCGCACCGTCGGCCGCGAGACCTTGAGCTGGTCGGCGAGATCGCGCTCGGTCGGCAGACGGCTGCCGACCGCGTACTCGCCGCTGTCGATCAGCCCTCGCAATTGATCGGCGATTTGGCGATAGAGCCGTCTCGCCTCCACAGCTTCCAGCGGCACGGCTGGCCTCCCTGAATCGGCCGCGCCGGGTTACCCCGGGGGCCGCCAATTTTGGATAATTGGCCTTACCAATTGGCCGAAGCATTGACCGGGGACGGGCGTCATGTCAAGCAGCGGCCAAACCAAGGGAGAGACGCCATGCGGCTTGGCCGCGCTAATCTCGACCGGCTGCCGCCGTCCATCCGCCGTCCGGCCTATGACCGTTCACGCGTCAGGGCCGGCATCGTGCATCTCGGTCTCGGCGCCTTTCATCGTGCCCATCAGGCCGTGGTCATCGACGATTGCCTTGCGGCCGGTGCGACCAACTGGGGCATCGTCGGTGCAAGCCTGCGCAGTCGGGAGACGCGCGACGCCCTCGCGCCGCAGGACCATCTCTACACCGTCGCCGTTCGCGCGGCCGAAGGCACCGAGCATCGCGTCATCGGCGCGCTGCTCGACAGCGTGGTCGCGCGCGAAAATCCGGCAGGACTGGTCGATAGGATGGCGGATCCCGCGATCCGCATCGTCTCGCTCACCGTCACCGAAAAAGGCTATTGCCACACGCCGCAGACCGGCGACCTTGACGAGCGGCATCCGGATGTCGTGCACGATTTGAGCAATCTTGACGTACCGCGCTCGGCGCCCGGTTTCATCGTTGCTGCGCTGGCGCGGCGGCGGGCGCAGGGCCTTCCCCCCTTCACCGTGCTCTGCTGCGACAATCTCGCCGCCAACGGTCACACCGTGCAGCGGATCGTGACGCAGTTCGCGGCGCTGCGCTCGAAGGATCTCGGCAAATGGATCGCGGATACAACCGCTTTCCCTTGCACGATGGTCGACCGCATCGTGCCGGAGACGACCGATGCCGATCGCGACGCCATTGCCTCAGCGCTCGGCCTGCGCGATGCGTGGCCCGTGACGACCGAGCCGTTCACGCAATGGGTGGTCGAGGATCGCTTTGCCGCCGGACGGCCCGATCTCGCTGCCGCGGGCGTCGAGCTCGTCGCTGACGTCAAGCCGTTCGAGCTGATGAAGCTGCGGCTGCTCAACGCCAGTCATTCGGCGCTGGCCTATCTCGGCTATCTCGCCGGTTACGAGACCATTGCCGACACCATGACAGATCCGCATTTCGCGCGTCTTGCCGCGCAGGTGATGGAAGAGGCGGCGGTGACGCTGACAATGCCGGCCGGCACGGACCTTGCGGCCTATCGCGCCTCGCTGCTCAAGCGCTTTTCCAATCCGGCACTGCATCACCGCACCTGGCAGATCGCGATGGACGGCTCGCAAAAACTGCCGCAGCGCCTGCTCGGCGCGATGCAGGATCGCCTGGGCAAAGGCCTGCCGATCACGACGCATGCGCTCGCGGTGGCCGGCTGGATGCGCTACGTCACTGCGATCGACGAGCAAGGCCGCGCCATCGACGTTCGCGACCCCCTCGCCGGCGAGCTCGCAGCGCTGGCGCGGCAGGCCGGCCCCGTCGCTGAACGGCTCGCGCCCGCACTGCTCGGAATCGAGAAGGTGTTCGGACCGCTGGGTGCTGAGCCGCGCCTGCGCGAGGCCGCGACCGCGGCGCTCGCCCAACTCTATGCAAAGGGCGCGCGGCAGGCTGTGGAGAGGCTCGTCTGGGCGTGACCACAAACCGGGCGGCAGAATGTTGCACGGCGGGCAATTTCGACGGAAGTCGCGCTTGATTTTTGCCTGTCATTGCCCCACCCGAGAGCCATGGCAAAGGACAGCAAGGTCATCGCCGCCAATGCGGCCTTCTACACTGCTTTCTCAACCGGCGACTTTGCCGGCATGGAACGGATGTGGGCGGATGACGACGCGATTTCCTGCATCCATCCCGGCTGGCCGGCCATCATCGGGCGCGCCACCGTGATCGGAAGCTGGCGCGACATCCTGCAAAATCCGGAGCGGCCGCAGATCGTCTGTGCCGAGCCGCAGGTGATCGTCGACGGCGACAGTGCGCGCGTGCTCTGCATCGAGATCGTCGACGGGACGGCGCTTGCCGCCGCCAACCATTTCAGACGCGTTGGCGACGGCTGGCGCCTCGTTCATCACCAGTCGAGTCCGATCGCGCAGATCATTGAGCAAACCCACGAGGACCCGCCCGGCCCAAGCCGGCGGTTTCACTAAAGCGGGGGCGCCTGAACTTCGACCAGCACGGAAGACGAATGCGGCTCTTCATTCTCGGCCTTGGCTATAGCGCCCGGCATTTCGTCTCCAGATTCGGCGGCGCCTTTACGCAGATCGCCGGTACGGTGCGCGATCCCGCGAACCGAAACACGATCGCCGGCGTCGAGACGCACGTGTTTCACGGGAGCGACCCTGATGGCGAGACGGTCGAGCAGGTTCGTAAGGCCGACGTCCTTCTGGTGTCGATCCCGCCTGGAAACCACGGCGATCCCGCGATTGGCGCATTCGCCGACGCGCTGGCTGCGAAGCGCAGCCAAAAGATCATCTATTTGTCCACCATCGGCGTGTATGGCGATCACGGTGGTGCATGGGTCGACGAGACCACGCCGCCGCAGGCCATTCTCGAACGGACGCGCAGCCGGCTCGCTGCAGAGCAGGCCTGGGTCGAGCTAACGGGCGGCGACGTCGCGATCCTGCGGCTTGCGGGCATCTACGGCCCCGGCCGCAATGCTCTCGCGGCGCTACGCGCGGGCTCGGCCCGCCGTATCGTCAAGCCGGGGCAGGTCTTCAACCGCATCCACGTCGCGGACATCGCAACCGCGATCATGGCCGCGGTTCGCCATCAGGGCGGCGGCATATGGAACATCTGCGACGACGAGCCCGCGCCGCCGCAGGATGTGATCGCTTATGCGGGGAAGCTGATGGGCGTTGCCGCCCCGGCCGAGGAAGCATTCGCCTCGGCCGAAATGTCGGCGATGGCGCGGAGCTTCTATGGCGGCAATGCGCGGGTCTCCAACGCAAAGGCGAAGCGCGAGCTCGGTGTGACGCTCGCCTTCCCGGACTATCGCCAGGGCCTGGATGCGTTGTGGGACGCGGGCGAAGGCGGAGCGCGGTGATCCCGGATTGAGCCTCGGGCCGTCCGTGCCACGGAATACCGGCGCCCTTGTATGCATTATCCCAGTTGCCAGCGCGGGGGACTTCGCTTTACATGCCGCGCAAATCCGCCCCGGGGCTGCGGTGCGGGCCAAATACGACGAGATTTCTCGGAAGGAAGGCCATGGCACGCAATATCCTGATCCTTGGGGCTTCCTACGGCTCGCTGCTGGGCACGAAGCTGTTGATGGCGGGGCACAACGTCACCCTGGTCTGCCGCGCCAAGACCGCGGAGCTGATCAACCGCGACGGTACCGAGGTGCGCATCAAGCTGCGTGACGAAGCAGTGCACCGGGCGATCTTCTCGCGCGACCTGCCTGGCAAACTGGACGCGGTGACGCCGGCCGAGGTCGATCTGTCCCGCTACGACATGGTCGGCCTTGCCATGCAGGAGCCGCAATACACCAACCATACGGTCCGCGTTCTCATGGTCAGGATCGCCGCGGCGAAGCTGCCCTGCCTGTCCATCATGAACATGCCACCGCTGCCTTACCTCAAGCGTATCCCGGCGCTGGCGGACATGGATCTGGAGGAGGCCTACACCAATGCACAGGTGTGGGAGCGCTTCGAGCCGGGCCTGGTGACGCTGTGCTCGCCCGATCCGCAGGCGTTCCGTCCGCCGGAGGAAGCTGCCAACGTGCTTCATGTCGGCCTGCCCACGAATTTCAAGGCCTCGGCGTTTGCCGACGACAAGCACAACAAGCTGTTGCGCGAGCTCGAGACGGACATCGACGCGGTGACGCTCGACGGCCACGACGTGCCGGTGAAGCTGAAGGTGTTCTCGTCGCTGTTCGTGCCGCTGGCGAAATGGTCGATGCTCCTGACCGGCAACTACCGCTGCATCACGCCGCACGAGCCGCAGTCGATCCGCGATGCCGTGCATGGCGATCTCGCTCGCTCGCAGACGATCTACGACCATGTCGACGCCATTGCCCGCAAGCTCGGCGCCGATCCGCAGGACCAGGTGCCTTTCGCGAAATATGCCAAGGCCGCCGAAAGCCTGCTCAAGCCGTCATCGGCCGCGCGCGCGGTCGCCAGCGGTGCGCCCTTCATCGAGCGCGTCGACCTGCTGGTCAAGCTGATCTCGCATCAGCTCGGCCTGCCGAACGGCGAGATCGACCGCACGGTCGAGACTGTGGACCAGAAGCTGAATGAAAAGAT
Source organism: Bradyrhizobium sp. Kon10 (assembly GCF_055807395.1). Classification (NCBI taxonomy): domain Bacteria; kingdom Pseudomonadati; phylum Pseudomonadota; class Alphaproteobacteria; order Hyphomicrobiales; family Nitrobacteraceae; genus Bradyrhizobium; species Bradyrhizobium sp. Kon10. The sequence continues at coordinate 352,576 of NZ_JBVVOZ010000003.1, forward strand.
CGTGCTGGGCGGATCGGGCGCGCAGTAAAAGGAACTGTGCGTGAGACCGATGCACGTCGCCGAGATCGAGCGGACCAGGCAAGAATTCGAGGGCTGTCGCATCACGCCTGAACTCCACCGTGGGCAACAGGGGTTAATTCGTCCCGTTTCGCTCGACGCATCCCGATCTGATTGTTAAAGCCCCTGTCCGCGAAGGATGGGGTTTGAGTCGGGTCATGACGGTTGCGATCGAGATGGGGCAGACCCTTGCGGGCGCCGCGGCGTCCATGGATCTCGAGGAACTGCTGGCAACCCGCCTCCTGGTGCAGGGCAATTCGGGCTCCGGCAAATCGCATCTGCTGCGGCGGCTGCTGGAACAGAGCGCGCCCTGGGTGCAGCAGGCCATCATCGACCCCGAAGGCGATTTCGTCACGCTGGCCGAGCATTTCGGCAATCTCGTGATCGAGGCCGAGGATCATACCGAGCGCGGCCTTCAGGTCGCGGGCGAGCGCGCGCGGCTGCATCGCGTTTCCACCGTGCTCAATCTCGAAGGGCTGGACGCCGAGAATCAGATGCGGCGCGCGGCGGCTTTCCTCGGCGGTCTCTTCGACGTGGCACGCGACCATTGGTACCCGATGCTGGTCGTCGTCGACGAGGCGCAGCTCTTTGCGCCGGCGGTTGCCGGCGAGGTGTCGGACGAGGCGCGAAAACTCTCGCTCGGCGCCATGACCAATCTGATGTGCCGCGGCCGCAAGCGCGGGCTTGCCGGCATTATCGCGACCCAGCGGCTGGCAAAACTCGCCAAGAACGTCGCGGCGGAAGCCTCAAACTTCCTGATGGGCCGGACCTTCCTCGACATCGACATGGCGCGCGCCGCCGATCTGCTCGGCATGGAGCGGCGCCAGGCGGAGACATTTCGCGATCTCGAGCGCGGACAATTCATGGCGCTCGGCCCGGCGCTGTCGCGCCGTCCGCTGCGCCTGCATATCGGCGCGACGGATACCAAGCCGCGGAATGCCACGCCGCGACTGATGCCGCTGCCGGAGGCGATGCTGGAAGACGCGCGCGCGGTGATCCTTGCCGCGCCGCCGCCGGATACCAGCCGGCCGCAGCGCCGGCCGGCACCGGACCTGCTCGAGCAACTCCGCGCCGCGAAAGCCGCCGCGCCGGAAGCCCGTCCTGAACCGATCGAGCTGCCAGTCAGCGCCGAAGCGTTGGCAGAGCGGCGCGAGCGCGTCGACCGGACCTTGCGCGCGGTGCTGGCCGAACCCGATGCCGGCTTCCGCGCCATCGGTGTGCTCTATCAGGAATTCGTGGTTCGCTGCCGCATCGAGGGCCTTGGCGCGGCCGTGCCTGACCTCAACGAATTTCGCCGCATGATCACGCATGCGCGTGCCGGTCTCGGTGCCGAGCTCGCCGGGGATGACGCCTGGCAGGAGGTGTCGCTGCGCGCCTCGATCCTGCCCGACGACATGCAGGGCGTGTTCATGATGGTCGCGCGCGCCGCCAAAGAAGGTTGGCCGTGCCCCGGCGATGCCGCCATCGCGCGCGCTTACGGTTCGCATTCACTTCGCCGGGCGCAGCGCCTGCTCAGCTACATGGAAGAACAGGGCCTGATCGTCTGCCAGCTCGACGGCGGCGGCCGCAGGTTCGTGACGCTGGTGGAGTTGGCCTGGGCAACGGCACCCGGTGATCCCAATGCCGATGATCTCCCGGTAGAGCCGGCTCCGAGCGCCGCTTCTGCCTGAAGCGAGGCATCGATCGGCGACCTATCAAGCCGCCTCGGTCACATCGACGCATTCCAGCACTTCAGGCGCGCCACGGCCGCTATCCGCAACCATGCGGCGGTAGAGCACGACCGAAACGAGCCATGCGGTCGCAAACAGCGCGATCACCGCGAAGCCGACATTCGCGAGCGAGTCGTTGAGGCCGTCGACCAGCGTCCACACGCCGCCGGACAGGCCGAGACGGTCGCCGATCAAGCCAAGCGCCTCGATGCCGCCGATGAACAGCGCGACCGCGACGGAGGCACCGGTCATGGTGAGGTTGTACCAGAGCTTTCTCAAGGGATCGACGAACGCCCAGCGATAGGCGCTGACCATCAGCACCGAGTCGGCGGTGTCGACCAGCGCCATGCCGGCCGCGAACAAAGCAGGGAAGACCAGGACATCGGCGAGCGAGGCGCCGTGGGCGGCCTCAGTGGCGGAAATGCCGAGCAGACCGATCTCGGTCGCGGTGTCGAAGCCGAGCCCGAACAGAAGTCCGAGCGGAAACATGTGCCAGGGTTTTGTCACCAGGCGGAACATCGGGCCGAGCAAGCGGGCCAGGAAACCGCGGCCGGCGAGCAGCGCATCGAGCTGGGCCGAGTCACGAACGCCCTGCTCCCGCGCGAGACGAAAGATCCGCCACAGTCCAACAAAGATGACGAGATTGATCGCCGCGATCGCCAGCAGGAACAGCGCAGAGACCGACGTGCCGACCAGGGCACCGACATCCCTGAGCAGGCTGTCACCACCCAGGCTCACCACGCCGAGCGCCAGCAGCATGGTCGCGAGCACGACGACAGTGGAATGGCCGAGCGCGAAGTAGAGACCGACGCTTCGCGGCGCATTGCCCGCATGCATCAGCTTGCGCACGACATTGTCGATGGCCGCGATGTGGTCGGCATCGACAGCGTGGCGCAGGCCGAACACCCAGGCGAGCAGCGCCGTCGCCATCACCGCGGGTCGATCGGCGAACAGCGCGAACGCCCAGGCCCATGCGGCGACATTAGCGGCTATGAGCCCACCAAACAGCAGCACCGTTCCGGGATTGACCACCCGCCAAGACAACTTCGTCACACGCCCCATTCTTGCCGACACCACATTGGCATGATCCTTCCATAGAATGATCACACTAGCTACTGCAATCCCGGACCGCCGGGACGGGGTTGCGCAGAGCTCCCGCTAGGCGGCTTCGGACCCGCCAAGATAGGCGTCGCGCACGCGCGGATCGTCCTTCAGCGCCCGTGCCGAGCCGGACAGCACGATCTTGCCGGTCTGAAGCACGTAGGCCTCATGCGCGATCTCGAGCGCGAGACTGGCGTTCTGCTCGACCATGAACACCGACACGCCCTCCTGGTTGATGGTCCTGATCAGCTCCAGCACGCGATCGACATAGAGCGGCGATAGGCCCATGGTCGGCTCGTCCATCACGATCATCCGCGGCCGGCTCATCAGCGCGCGCGCCATGGCGACCATCTGCTGCTCGCCACCCGACAGGGAGCCGGCGCGCTGCGACAGCCGCTGGCCGAGCTTCGGGAAAAGCGCGAGCATCCGCTCGAGATCCTGCGCGACGGCTTCGCGGTCGTTGCGCACGAAGGCGCCCATCAGGATGTTTTCGCGCACACTCATGTCCGCGAACAGCCGCCGCGCCTCCGGCACCGAGGCAATGCCGCAGCGAACGATCTGCGGCGTGGAGAGGCCAATCAGCGAGGCGCCATCGAAGCTGACCTCGCCCGAGCGTGGCTTCACCAGTCCGAGGATGATCTTCATGGTTGTCGACTTGCCGCTGGCATTGCCGCCAAGCAGACAGACGATATGGCCACGCGCAACATTGACCGTGAGGTCGAAATGCACCTGGGCCTGGCCGTAGAACGTGTTGACGTTCGACAGCACCAGCAGCGGATCGGCAGATGAGCTCGTCATGCCGCGCTCTCCTGCTCGGCTGCGCCCGACAGGCCATGGCCGAGATAGGCCTCGATCACCTTGGGATCGTTACGCACCGCTTCACCGGCGCCTTCCGCGATCTTCTTGCCCTCGTCCATGACGATGACGCGGTCGGAGAGGCGCATCACCATCTCCAGCTTGTGCTCGATCAGGAGAATGGTCAGCCCTTCCGCTTTCAGCTCGGCGACGAGGCCCTGCATCTCCGCGGTCTCGCTCGGGTTCATGCCGGCGGTCGGCTCGTCGAGCAGCAACAGCCGCGGTTTCAGGGCGAGCGCGCGCGCGATCTCAACGCGGCGGCGGTTGGCGTAGGACAGGCTGTAGGCCGGCTGGTCAATGCGCGGCAGCAGCCGCTCGCCGAAGCGCGAGAGGATGGTTTTCACCTCTTCCCGCAGCCGCTCCTCTTCCGCCTTGACACTGGCGGGGCGTAGCAGCGCCAGGCCCAACTCCAGCAGCGGGCCGATGATCGGCACCGCCGGCTTGACCGCGCGCAACCGCGTGTGGGCGCCGATCAGGACGTTGTCCATGACGCTGAGATTGCCGAAGACGCGGCCGAGCTGGAATGTGCGCGCGATCCCCCGCGCCGCCAGCCGTTCCGGCGAAAGGCCGGTGATATCCTGGCCTTCGAAGCCGACATCGCCGGCATCGGGCCGGTCGAGCCCGGTGACGAGATTGAACAGGGTGGTCTTGCCGGCGCCGTTCGGGCCGATGATGCTGATCAGCTCGCCCTTGGCGAGATCAAGGTCGATGCCGTCGACAGCGGTGAGGCCGCCGAAGCGGCGCGTCAACCCGCGGAGAGACAACAGCGGTACAGCGCACGTGTCCGCCATCAGATCGTCCCCAACAGGCCCTGCGGCCTGAACCGCACCAGCAGCAACAGCACGATGCCGTAGATCAGGATGCGATACTCGGCCGCGATCCGGAACACTTCCGGCAAGCCGACCAGCGCGACCGATCCGACCACGGCGCCGACGACATTGCCGAGGCCGCCGAGGATCACGACCGTCAGCGCCAGGATGGATTGCTGCGTGTTGAAGGTCTCGTGGTTGATGTAGGAATACAGATGCGCCGCGATACCGCCGCTGACGCCGGCGGCGAATCCGCCGAAGATGAAGGCCAGCGATTTGTAGCGGTTCAGGCTGAGGCCATAGGCGCGCGCGGCGATGTCGTCGTCGCGAATGGCGCGAAAGCTGCGGCCGAGATGCGAGCCGAGCAAACGCGCCTGCAGCAACGCCAGCACGACCATGACAGCAAAGCTGAACCAGTAGACCGACGTGGCGCTGATCAGGTCATAGCCGAACAGCGACAGCGGCGGGATGCCGGAAATGCCGATCGGACCGCGCGTGACGCTTTCCCAATTCAGGATCACCAGCGAGACGATCTCGCCGATCGCGAGCGTCGCGATCGAGACGTAATGCCCGCGCAGGCGAAACGACGGCGAGATCAGGGCCGTACCGAGTGCGGCGCTCATCAGGCCGCCGGCGATGATGGCGAGACCGACGGGAACGGACAAGGTCAGTGACAGCAGCGCGGACGTGTAAGCGCCGATCGCGAGCAGCGCGGCGTGTCCGAGCGAGACCTGACCAATCGTTCCGGCGACGAGCGTGAGGCTGAGCGCGAGCATGCCGAGCAGCCAGGCATTGATCAGGGTCTGGAGCACGTAGAAGGACACCGGGAAAAACGGCAGAATCGCGAAGCCACCGACCGCGACCAGCAACGCCCAGCGCGGAACGCGCACGGGACGGCTCGGCGCGATGAAGGTGCCGGTGAGCGGCTCCGGCGGCGCCTGCCGCGCGCTCGCGAACAGGCCGTTCGGTCGCAGTACGAGCACGAGCACCAGCAGCAGGAACGCGAACAGATTGCGGTAACTGGTGCCGAACACGGCGACGCCGTAGCTCTCGACCAAGCCGAGCAGCAGGCTGCCGACCACGGCGCCGGGCACATTGCCGGCGCCACCGACCACTTCCGCAACGACGCCCTTGAGCGTCGCCTGAAGACTCATCGCGGTGTCGATCTGGTTGTAGTACATGCCGACCAGCAGGCCGGAGACGCCGCCGAGCGCGGCGGCGATGCCGAACACGGCCTGATTGACGCGGTTGACGTCGACGCCCATCTGCATCGCGGCGTCGCGGTCTTGCGCCGTGGCGCGTATCGCCCAGCCAAGCTTGCTGTAGCGCAGGAAAACGAACAGCAGCACTGCGCTGGTGATGCCGACACCCGCGATCAGCAGATCAAGCGGCCCGATCGTGCCACCACCGACCTGGAAGCGGACATCGGGCAACTGGCTCGGCAGCGCCCGCGGATTGGGCGAGAACGTCAGCATGACGAGCTGATCCAGCACGAAGCTGATGCCGATCGTGGCCAGCAGCGGCGCGATCCGCACCGAATTCTGGAGCGGACGCAGGCCGAACCGCTCGATGATCAGCCCGACCAGTGCGGCCGCCACTGCGACCAGGATGATGGTGAGCGGCAGCGGCGTGTGCAGCTGCACCACCGCCACCCAGCCGATATAGGCGCCGACGAGATAGATCGACCCCTGCGCAAAATTGATCAGCCGGCTGACGCCGAAGATCAGCGCGAGCCCGACCGCAACGAGGGCGTACACATTACCGACGATCAGCCCGTTGATCGTGTAGTCGAGCCAGGAAGACACGCGATGGTCCTAATAAGAGAGCGCGGCCGGAGTGCCACTCCGGCCATCATGTCAAGTCGGCTTGCCGTCCCAAAGCGCGAACTGCCCTTTGCGCACGACGAGCTCAGCATTCATCGCGCCCTTGACGCGGCGGCTCTCGACGTCGAACGTCGCGGTGCCGAAGATGACGCTAGAGACGTCCTTGACCTTGGCGAAGGCGTCACGGATGGCGCGGCGGTCAGTGCCGCCGATCTTCACCACGGCAGCCGCCATGTTCATCGCGTCATAGGCATAGGCATTGAAGGCGTCGGGCTCGAGCCCGTTGTACTTCTTCTTGAAGCCCGCGATGAATTTCTGCACCTCGGGCCGCGGATCTTCCGGGAAATAGCGCGTGCCGACATGGACGTCTTCGACGGCGTCGCCGCCGAGCTCCAGAAACTTCGGCGAGTAGACCGAACTCGCCGCACACATCGTCTGCTTCAGCCCGACCTGGCGGGCCTGCCGCGCGATCAGCGCGCCGTCGGAATAATAGGAGATCAGGATGAGCCCGTCCGGGTTGGCGTCGCGGACTCGGACCAGCGTGGAGCGGAAGTCCCGCTCCTCCGCAATGTAGCCTTCGGTGACGGCGATCTCGGCCCCGTATTCCTTGGCCGCCTTGACGAAATAGTCGCGGCTGGTGCGGCCCCAATCCGTATTGAGGTGCAGCACCGCGAGCTTCGTGAGGCCGAGGCCCTTCACGGCATATTTCGCCAGCAGCGGCTGCTCGTCGGCCTGGCTGACCGAGGTGCTCCACATGTAGTCGCCGCCCTTGGTGAAATCGGGATGCGAATTGGTGAACCCGAACTGCACCAGACCCGCCCGTTGATAGATCGGTGACGCCGCCATGGATGCCGGGCTGGAGAAGTCGCCAAGCTCCATGACGATCCTGGGATCGGAGACGAATTTCTGGGCGATCGCCACCGACTGCCGCGGATCGCTCTGGCTATCCTCGAAGCTGTAGGCGAGCTTGCGGCCGTTGATGCCGCCGGCCGCGAGGATCTCGTCGAGCGCGAGGTCGAAGCCCTGCTTCCACTGCGTGCCATATTGCGCATTCGGCCCGGTCAGCGGACCGCTGACGCCGAGCAGGATCGGCTCGGAGCTATCTGCGACAGCGGCGCGCGACAGTGCTGTTCCCGCCAGCACGGCGGCAAGCGAGCTCTTGATCAGGGTTCGGCGATTGATGTTGCTCATGCACGGCTCCATCTACTTTGGTGGTGAAAACAAGCGACAATTTCTGTGCCAGCGAAGATGCCTATTTTGTCGGCTCACCGAGCGACAGCATCAATCTGTTCGCCCAGTTGAAGAACGACGCGCTGTTGATGACGTCGACGATCTCGGCATCGTCGAGGCCAATGCGGCGCAATTCCTCGATGTTGTCGGGGCCGAACGCGATCGGCGTCGAGGCCAGCGCAACCGAGGCCTTGACGACGGCGTTCCAGCGTTCGCCGAGATCGGCACCAACGCCTTCGTCGAGCAAGCGTTGCACGTCGTCGCGGCGCTTGGAATAGGTACTGGCAAATCGCGCATGCACCGAGGCGCAGTAGATGCAGCCATTGTAGCGCGAGGTCGCGGCCGCCGCGAGCTCGCGCTCGGCGCGCGGCAGGCCGTCGGCGACGTTGTAGAAGATGTCCTTGTCGGTCTTGGTGCGGGCTTCCAGCACCTCGGGATCACGCACGAGCAGCCGGAAATATTCCGATTTGGCACGGGATCGATCGACCAGGCCGGCGAAATGCCGCTCAGTCAGCTCAGCCTCAGGCAGCGGGTCGATCCAGGACACCCAGCCAAGTTCGTCCTGGGTGAAGACGACGGGCGGATTGATGGTGCTCATGATGCAGCCTTCTCATACGCATTGGCCGCGGCAAGCGTGCGCAAACCGCTGACGACCCGCACCTGAAACGACAGGAACGCGACGAGCTGGGACAGTGTGACGATGCCGCTGTTCGACCAGCCGGCGGCAAGCAGCGCCTTCATATCCGCCGATGCCGCGTCGCGCGGCCGGAACACCAGGAGATGCGCATGTTCGAGCGCCGCGACGAGCCTTGCGCCAAGCAACGGCCTGCGCTCTGCCCTCACGCGATAGTTCAAGCCGGTCGTGTCCTCCGCCGACAAAGGTCCGGCCGGATAGGCGCCGTATGGTCCAGACGTCTTGCCATGCGCGATCTCGGCCTCGATCGCCTCGACCAGAGCCGCGCCATTCGCGCTCGCCGCAAGCTTCGCCCGATAGAAGGCGGTCACCGGCGATTCGCCATGAAGACCCGCGACGAAGAGCGCAACCACCGCGCGTTCCGCGTGCGAGAAGTCGCCGGCGTCAATCGGCTCGAACAGAGCGAGATAGCTCTTCTGCGCATTGTCGCGCGCCTGCACGCGTTTCGCCCGGATGGCATCCAGGCTCGAGCCCGGTTCGATCCCGGCGAGCGTGTCGATGATATCCTTGGTACTCATATTTCAGCCTCAACCAATTCCGTGGAATCCCGACTAGCCCGCGAGCGCCACATCGGACGCCGTCCTGGTCCAGCCCAGCGCCGGCGCGACCTTGTCCGCGACCAATTCGATCGAGCGCAGGATATAGGGATGCGGCGGATCGACCGAGTGGGCCTGGAAGACCAGATCGGTCACCCGCTCCAAGGTCGCGTCGGCACGCAGTGAGGCGATGACCTCATCGGCCGCTCCGACATGGGTGTCGAAGGCCGTGATCATCTCCTCCAGCGTCTCGCCCGGAGCAAGGTGACCGCTCTTCATGAACTGCGGCAGCGCACGCCGCAATCCAAGGTCCGCGAGCCGCATCGCCTCGCGGCGGTCGTCGGCAACAAAGATGGTGCGCGAGGCCATGATGCGGGGCTCGCGGCCCGGCGGCAGCGCTGCCAGATAAGCATCGATGACCGGGTTTTGGATGTCGGCGAGCGTGGCATTCGGCGCATCCTTGGTCCGCGGCTGGGTGCGCGACAGCAGCAGGCCGTCGCCGGCCTTGCCGGCACGCGCACCGCCCGCCACCGAGAACGTCGCCTGCCAGATCCGGCCGTCCAGTTGCGGCCGCTGCGGATAGAGCGTGTCGCCGCCGGTGAGCGGCTTACCGGCAAGCGCGGTCCGCACGACCTCCAGATTGCGCGCAAAGATCTCGTTGCGCTGGGCGCTGTCGAGGCCGAAGGCCGCGAAAGCGGACGGGTTGCCGCCGGTGCCGACGCCGAGCTCGAACCGGCCATCACAAAGCAGATCGAGGACCGCGGCGTCTTCCGCCACACGCACCGCACTTTCCAACGGCAGGGTAACGATGCCGGTGCCGAGGCGGATGCGCGAGGTTTGCGCGGCGACATAGCCGAGGAACGTGAAGGGCGACGGCAGTCCGCCTTCGCGCTCGTGAAAATGATGCTGGGCGATCCACGCCGAATCCAGGCCCGCCTTCTCGGCACGCACGATCTGCTCGGCCGCAAAGCGATAGCGCTCGGCCGGCGGCGCCTCGTCGAGCAGCCGCGTGAAGAACCCCAGTCTTTTCAATTTTGCAAAGCGTTTCATACGACCCCTGCCGGGCGGATATTGCCACGGCCCCGATGATGTCGGTTGCCGCAGCCCGAGACAAGCGGCCAATGCGCAAGGCTGCCACGTCCCCGAGCTCGTTGCATCGGAGGACGGCAGGCCATCTGCCTACCAACGGGGCGCGATCGCGCGTTGAAGCTGGCCAGAGCGAACTTCCTCATCTTGCGCGTGTCATAACCTTCGATCACAATCTAACACCGATCTTGCTGCTCGCGGCCGCGGCCGAACGGGACGGTCTTCTCCTGCCCGGCGGACGAAATCAATGAAATGAACGTTCAAATTTGTAGCCCTGGGCAGACAACGTTTCTACGCCCACGGTCAAGCGGCATCCGATCTCGTGCAACCCGCCCCGCCGACGCGCGTGTCCCGCCCTACCAGCTTGGCAGCACCGCGCCCTTGAACTTGGTCAGGACGAACTCCTTCACCTCGGGCGTGTGATAGCTGTCGACCAGGATCTTGACCCAGGGCTTGTCCTTGTCCGCGGTGCGCACCGCGATCAAATTGACATAGGGGCCCTTCGGATCCTCGCGCAGGATCGGGTCCTTCACGGGATCGAGTCCGGCCTGCGTCGCATAGTTGGTATTGATCGCGGCGGCATCGACGTCATCGAGCGCGCGCGGCGCCTGCGCGGCGTCGACCTCGATGAACTTCAGCTTCTTGGGATTCTCGCTGATGTCCAGCACCGTCGGCTTGAAGCCGACACCGTCCTTCAGCTTGATCACGCCCTTGTCGCGCAGGAGCAGCAGCACGCGGCCACCATTGGTCGGGTCGTTGGGGATCGAGACCTTGCCGCCGTCGGGAATGTCGGCGAAAGCTTTGTGCTTCTTCGAGTAGACGCCGATCGGAAAATTCACCGTCAGGCCGACGGACTCGATCTTGTAGCCGCGGTCAGCCTTCTGGTTGTCGAGATAGGGCTGGTTCTGGAATGAATTGGCCTGGATATCGCCGGCATCGAGTGCCGCGTTCGGCACCACATAGTCGGAAAACTCGATGAGCTGGATATCGAGACCCTGCTTGGCGGCGACCGGCTTCACAGCCTCCAGGATCTGCGCATGCGGCCCCGGTGTCACGCCGATCTTGATGGTCTCGGCTGAAGCCACAGCCGACCATGCGGCGAGCACGGTTGAGAGGATCAGGGCGGAACGAAACGACATCTTGGGTCTCCGTGGCAGCTGTAACAACGACTGGGACCGTCTTCCTCCGCCCGGAGTGCGAAATCAATGAAAAGAAAGTTCCTATTTGTCGCCCGCGGCGGGCGACCTTTCTCCTTTAGCGATCAAATGGGAAACGACCAAGATCAGGCCCCGCGCGAGGCGCGTTGCTCGGCGCGCCAGGTCGACGGCGACAGCATCATCAGCACGCAGATCGCGGCGTAGGCGGCGAATGACAGCGTGACCGTGGTGGCGAGGCCGGTCATTCCCGCGCCAAAGCCCGCGACCACAATCCAGCCGCCGCCGGCCGCAATCAGGACCCGCGCGAACGCGCCAACCAGCGGACCCATTGCGCGGCCGGTGCCCTGCGCGGCGAAGGACGTGACGAAACCAAAGCCGAGCGCGGCATAGGCCGGTGCCACGATGCGCAGGTACGTCATGCCCTCGTTCACGACCTCGGCGTCGTGGGTGAACAGATTGAGCCAGGCGGTCGGGAAGATCGCGACCAGGAGGCCGATCGTGCCCGTCATGATCATGCCGGCGACGCCGCTGACCCAACCGATCTTTTGCGCACGCGCCATTTGGCCTGCGCCCATGTTGACGCCGACCATGGTCAACGTCGCCGTGCTGATGCCGAACAGCAGCGGGATCATGATATAGTCGAGCCGCGAGGCGATGCCGTAACCTGCAAGCGCTGAGGTCCCAAACAGGCCGACCGCGCCGGTGACGAGAATGACGGTGAGATTGCTCAGCACCGCGTTGAGCGCGGTGGGGATGCCGACCTTCAGCATGTCGGCGAAAACTCTCGCACGCAACCGCACGATGCGCAGCGTCAGGCCGGACGCTCCCGTGGACATGTAGCGCAGCAGGAACAGCATCGCCGCGCCGTAATAGAGGCCGAAGGCGATGCCGGCGCCGCCGATGCCGAGGCTTGGGACCGGCCCATAGCCGAAAATCAAAAGCGGCGAGACCGGGATGGTCACAATCGCCCCGATCAGGGTCACCAGCGCGGGCACCTTGACGTTGCCGGAGCCCCGCAATGCGGCCGCCTGGAGATTGACGATCCAGACCGGAATCGCACCGGCGAACAGATAGTTGGAATAGGTGATGGCGGCGCTGAGCGCCCCGCCACGGCCGCCGAGGGTGCGGAAAAGCGCCGGGCCACCGAGCACTGCCCCCAGCGTAAAGAGCCCGCCCGCGATGATCGCCAGCACGACGGCGTGGAACAGTGCCGCCTCCGCATCCTCGCGGCGGCCGGCGCCGATCGCGCGCGCCACCGACGAGGCGACGCCACTGCCGAACCCGCCATTCGACATCATCGCCATCAGCATGAAGATCGGGAACACCAGTGCGGCACCGGCCAGCGCATCCGTGCCGAGATAGCCGACATAATAGGCTTCCGCGATGTTGACCGCGGTCTGCGCCACCAGGACGGTCACTGTCGGCAGCGCCAGCTTGAGCAGCGTCGGCAGGATCGGCGCCGTCAGCAGCGCGGCGCGCGTCCGGTCGCTTGGGCCTTGAGCCGCCGGCGTGGCGGACCGAACCGGAGCTGCCGCGCGCGCGAGGGGCTGCGCGACGGACAATGGCGATGCAGCGACGTCCTCGACTGACATGCGTTACGATCCTGTTATTCCCGAAAGCTGCCGCCCCTCAGGGCGCTATTGCATTACGATCATAATTCATTATTATGACCGTAATGCAATAGACAAGTCGCTCACGATCCCGTGGCCGCGGGCTCAACCCGTGCCGCAGGAGGGAGTCCGGACGGATGCGCTACGACAAGGGACGCAAGGACGACACGCGCCGGCACATTCTCGATGTCGCCTCCGCGCAGTTCCGCGAGAGCGGCATCGCCGCGGTCGGCCTCGCGGGCATCATGTCGGCGGCAGGGCTGACCAATGGCGCCTTCTACACGCACTTCGCCTCCAAGGAGGATCTGGTGCGCGAGGTGCTGACCGAAGCGCTCACCCGGCGCGAAGAGCGGCATAAGGCCAATCTCGAAGACGGTGTCGCGATCGAAACCACCATCCGTGAGTACCTCTCGACGCGACACCGCGACAACGCGGGAACCGGTTGCCCAACCGCTGCGCTCGCCGCCGAAATCGCGCGACATCCGAAGGCGACGCGTAACGCCTTCACCACGAAGATGTCCGACGTCATCGCGCTGATGGCAGAGCAGATTCCATCGGGTTCGGCCCGTGACCGACGGCGCAAGGCGATCACGATCTACGCGACGATGGTCGGCGCGCTGCAACTGGCACGTGCGGTCGACGACAGACAATTATCCGACGAGATTTTGGAGAATGCAGTGGAGGCCGCGGTCGCCCTCGCCGGCGCGCAGCGATAGCATCACGCAACGATTTGTCGGGCTTCGTTCGCTGGTCTTGCGCAGCTATCGATTGCGGCGGCAGCAAGCGCCGATCGTATCATTCGTTCCCCTACACCGGATCGAAAGCCCGGATCGGCGGCAGATTGCCGGTGAACTTCTCCACCTCCACGGTCGTGAGCTGGCCGGTGCAGCCTTGCGCGAAGGACGATGTGCCGATGTCGCGGGTGAGCACGTTGGGATTGCCGTGAACGCAGAGCGGCGCCTCGTCCTCGGGATCCATCGGATCGTACCAGGCACCGGTGGGAAGCTGCACCACGCCTGGCGCAATGGCGTCGGTGACGTTCACCGCGGCAAGGCAGGCGCCGCGTTGGTTGAACAGGCGGATAATGTCGCCATGCTTGATGCCGCGAACCTCGGCATCGCGCGGGTTCATGCGCGCGACCTCGCGGCCGCGGTGCTTTGCCGCGAGCGAATGCCCGCCGAAATCGAGCTGGCTGTGCAGGCGCGTCACCGGCTGGTTGGCGACGAGGAAGCACGGCGCGTCCGGCTTCGGCACATCGCTCTTGTCGAGCCAGACCGGATGGCCCGGACAATCGGCATCGTTATGCGCCGCGATCTTCGTCGAAAAGATCTCGATGCGTCCGCTCGGCGTCGGCAGCGGATGGGCGCTGGGATCATCGCGGAAAGAGCGCAGCCGCCCGCCGTCGTCAGGCTGTTGCGGCACCACGAGGCTGCCGCGTTGCCAGAATTCATCGAAGCTCGGAGCCTCAAGGCCGCGCCCCGCGAGCGAAGCGCGGGTCGGCTCATAGAGATGTTGCAGCCATTCTCTCGACGTGCGGCCTTCGGTGAGGGGCTCGCGGGCGCCGAGACGATCGGCGAGATCGGCAAAGATATCGTAATCATCGCGCGCCAGCCCAAACGGCTCGGCGATGCGGTGCATCGCGACCATTAGCGGATCGTTGCTGGAATAGCCGATGTCCTCGCGCTCGAGCGTCATGGTCGAGGGCAGCACGATGTCGGCGTGCCGCGCCGTCGCGGTCCAGGCCAGCTCGTGCACGACCAGCGTGTCCACCTTCGCGAACGCCTTGCGCAGGCGGTTGATGTCCTGGTGGTGATGGAACGGATTGCCGCCGGCCCAATAGACCAGGCGAATGTCCGGATAGGTGCGCGTCTCGCCATTGTAGCGATAGGTGCTACCGGGATTGAGCAGCATGTCGGCGATGCGCGCCACCGGAATGAAATCGCGGACGGCGTTGCGGCCCTGCCCGAGCGTCGGCCCGGGGACGTCGTTGACGCGGCGGCCGTAATAGCCGATCGCCCCCAACGAATAGGCGTAGCCGCCGCCGGGAAGGCCAATCTGGCCGAGCGCTGCCGCCAGCACCATGCCCATCCAGACCGGCTGCTCGCCATGCTCGGCGCGCTGCAGCGAATGCGAGACGGTGATGAGCGCGCGCTTGCCGGCAAGCCGGCGCGCGAGCGTGCGGATCGCGTCCGCATTGATGCCGCAGATCGCGGCGGCCCATGCGGCGTCCTTGGCCTGGCCATCGCCCTCACCGGTGAGATAGCGCAAAAACACCGGCCAGCCTTCGGTGTAGCGATCGAGGAAGGCCTGGTCGTGGAGGGCCTCAGTGACAAGCGTGTGGACGATGCCGAGCATCAGCGCCGTGTCGGTGCCGGGAATGCATGTCATCCATTCGGCGCCGGCTTCCGCCGGAAGATCGTCTCGCAGCGGGCTCACCAGGATGAACTCGCAGCCGCGTTTGCGCGCCGCTGCCATCGCGCCACGCTCGACATGCTTGCTGATCGAGCCGCCGGCGACCATCGAATTCTTCAGCGCCATGCCGCCGAACGCGAGCACGATTTCGGTCTCGGTCGCGATCTGCTCCCAGGTGACGTTGCGCTTGGTGATGTCTTCGTAGCCCGCCAGGATCTGCGGCAGCAGCACCGAGGACGCGCCCGAGGAATAGGAGTTCACCGACCGCACATAACCGCCCATCGCGATGTTGAGAAAGCGATGCACCTGGCTCTGCGCGTGATGGAAGCGTCCTGCGCTCGACCAGCCGTAGGAGCCGCCGAACACAGCGCCGGGGCCGCGCGTATCGCGGATGCGCGCCAGCTCGTCGCCAAGCAGATCGAGCGCCTTCTCCCAGCTCACGGAGACGTATTCGTCGCGGCCGCGGCGATCGTCAGGACCGGGGCCGCGCCCGAGCCAGCCGCGGCGGATCGCGGGCTGAGCGATGCGCGCCTGGTGGCGCAAGGCGCCGGGAAAATTGTCGATGATGCCGTTCGGATCGGGATCGCCCGCATAAGCCCGGACCTCGAGCCCGGCCGCGCTGTTGCGGGCCGAGAACACGCCCCAATGCGAGGTATGCGGCTTGAAGCCGTCCGACAGATCGAGGCCAGGGTCGGGAAAGCCAATCGTATCATCCATCGCGTGGTCCTCATCGCAGGAAGCGCCGCGTAGGCCGCTCCGGCCGCAAACAACGCGACAATATAATGAGCGGGGCTGCCGAAGGGCAACGCATTACCGGCGTTCAAGACCGAGAGCATAGCGGCATCGCGCACATCGCAGCCCTTGAAGGCGCACGGGCTCAACATCGTCATTGCGAGCGCAGCGAAGCAATCCCGAATCGCTCCGCGGAACGACTCTGGATTGCTTCGTCGCGCTCGCAATGACGGAGCACGATGAACCGTCGACCAAGGATCAGGTCGCCTCGCGGCGAGGCAGGGGATGAGGCGCCGAGGTTCCGAGCAGGCAGCACGGCGGCCTTGCTGCGGACGGCACGAGCGTGACCTGGAAGCTGAAGCAGGGCGTGACATGGCATGACGGCAAGCCCTTCACCGCCGATGACGTCGTCTTTACCTGGGCCTACGCAGCGGATCTCACGAACGCCGCGTACACCACGGGACCCTACAAGGACATCATCGTCGAGAAGATCGACGACCACACCGTCAAGGTGATCTTCAAGGACCCGACGCCGTTCTGGGCCGACCCCTTCGTCGGCTCGGTCGGCCAGATCCCGCCAAAGCATCATTTTGGCGACTATGCCGGCGCGAAGTCGCGCGATGCGCCGGGCAATCTGAAGCCGGTCGGCACCGGTCCCTACAAGTTCGTCGAGTTCAGGCCGGGCGACATGCTCCGAGCCGAACGCAACCCCGACTATCACGTCAGCAACCAGCCGCATTTCGATACACTTGAACTCAAGGGTGGCGGCGACGCGGTCTCCGCGGCGCGCACCGTGCAAATGGCTCCGGCGCAACGTCTCGCGCTGGTCCGATCCCGAGGCCGACAAGGCCTACAAGGCCGCGCAGAAGGAACTCGATCCGGTCAAGCGCGCCGCACTGCTGATCAAGGTCAACGAGATCTTCTGCGAGGCCAACGTGCTGGTGCCGCTGCTCTCGCGCAACATCGTCGGCGGCGCGGTCAACGACCTGATGGCGGATATCTCGGGATGGGACGTGACGACGTGGAATTTGGGGAGTTGGTATCGGAGTTGAGGGAGAGAAGCGCAGAGTGACGAAAGCGGCTCCGAGTGTTCCGAACCCCGCTGAAACCCTTGTTGCTCCCGAAATTGCGATTGTCTCCTTGGGAACGGCTCGCCGTCGCCGGGATTGGGTCGCTGTCAACTCAAACAACAACGGAGACAACAATGACGCGCTTGAAACTCGTGGGCGCGGCCGCCCTGACGGCCCTCGTTTTGCCGCTCGCGACCTCAAGTCCTACGCTTGCCGCAGGGCGCGGGCCGGGCTGGTGCACCCCGTCTAGCGAAAACGCCGTTGGTGTGGCCGGTCCCGCGATGAACGGCGGCCAGCTGATGGCAGGCGTCGGCCAATGCAATCGCCTCGGAAGCTGGCACCACACCAGCGGCTATGGCTACAGCGGCCAGGGTTATGGCGCCTATGGATATGACGAGCCTGGCTGGGGCGCGCCGGCCTACGCGCCACAATACGAGTATTGATGCAGCCAATGCTGCAAGGCGGAAGCGGCGCGGTCGGTTTTGGCCGCGCCGCTTTCACGTCCTCCCGGACAAGACGCGAGGTCAATTGGCGGATCTCAGTTCTCACGCAGCTCAGAGCATGGTCTTTGATTGTGTGCTTCAGGTCACAGCAGAATCAGGTGCCTTCGCCTAGAAGGATTGCGCATGGCCGCGAACAAGGTAACGGCGGTACGCACCAGGCTGGGAAGGCGATCAACAGCTACGGACTTGTGAAGCCGCCAGGGTGAAGAACTCGGCGGCTTTTTCTCTGCCGGGAAACGGGACGGCTGAAGCCGCTCGCCTCCGCCTCGGTTCCACAGACCGCATGGAGAAGGCGACTGGTTTGCCGGCATGGCGGCACCAGTCCGTTCCGCGGGCAGCAGCGACCTTGAATCACTCGGGGTGCTGGCGCGGTTCCGACGCCGATGCTGTCAATGCCAAGTGGTATCGGCTTCCACAATCACCGCCCTGATCTCGGGATCTTCGGTCGTGTTGCAGGTGCAAGGCATCCCGGCACCGCAGCGGCAGCCACCTAGTTTTTCGCTCCAGGGTCGGAGCGGATGGTTTTCGCAGACCCATCCCAGACCGTAGCAGAATGGGCACTTCTTGGTCACAGCGTATCCGGCGTCCGCATGGGATTCGAATTATCCTCATTGCGCAGCTCCTGCTCGGCCGCCTGCCAAAACTCGTCCTCGCGGCCTTCCGGCCTGCCGGCTTGCTCCCACAGCCGGTGCGCGCGTTCTCTGATGGCCTGTTCGGTCGGCTCGGGCATTGCATCACCTGCTGTGAAGCACGGCCCCACCCTGGGGGGTATGGGGGGCTTGGGGGCGGGACCGTGCAGGCCAGCCATCGGCGGCGACGCTGGCCCGGGGATTCAAGCCTTGATCTGGCGCGAGAGTTCCAAGCGATCGGGAAAAGTGCGAAGCCGTTTTCCGAACAGGCCGTTGCTCAAATCAACGCGCCCGTGCGCGCGTGAGCCCACCATTTGGGGTGGCGGGCGCGTGACCTCGGTTGAGCGTTGCTTGAGATACCAGTCGGCCGGTGGACTTCGGAGAGCCAGTGGATTTGCGGGCAAGCGCCTGAAGAGATGGTAGCGGGAGACCGCTCAACCCAGCCACGGCGTTCTTCTGGTCAAGCGACGTCTGCTCCGATGTGAAAGGCGAGCTCACCCTGGATCCACCACGCACTCCGCACCGTCGACAACATAAGTTGCGTGACGAAAATCCCTGATGGTGGCGAGCTTGTCGGCGGACCAGTCGAGCAGCATGAAATATTTCGGCCGCCCGCCCGGCTCATTCGGATCGAACACCAGGATCGCGGGACGTCCCTCGACCTGCCCCGCCACCAGGTGCCAGTCGCTGACCTTCGAATAATTGCCAAAATAGTTCGACACCTCGGCCTTGCCTTTCAGCCTGGTGCGGTTGACGAGCTCGAGCCTGACGTCGTCGGCGATCATGCCGCGGATCGCGTCGAAGTCGCGGGCATTGAAAGAGCTGACATAGGCGTTGAGCCGCGTCCGATCGGCGTCCGACAGGCCCGGCTGCTGCACATCGTCGGGTTCTCCGGCGAACTCACGCAGTTGCGTGCGTCCGCGATGCAGCGCGGCCTTCACCGCCGTAAGGCTGAAATCCATGATGTCGCAGACCTCGGCCAGCGAGCAGCCGAGCACGTCCATCAGGATCACGCTAGACCGCTGCGCCACCGGCAGCCGCATGAACGTGCGCAGGCTGGTCGCAGCGATCTGGCGGCTTTCCACATCATCGAGCTGGTCGGCAATCATCTCCACCTCCTCAGCCGAATGCAGCGCCTCCTGCCGGTTGCGGCGACGCAGGAAATCCAGCGCGGTGTTGTGCGCGATGCGGAACAGCCAGCCCTCCGTATTGACGACGGGCGTCACCGATCGCAGCGCTTCCATCGCCTTGATCAGCGCATCCTGCAGCACATCCTCACCGTCGATGACCGAGCCGACCATGCGCGCGCAGTAGCGATGCAGCTTCGGCCGCATCCGCGCCAGCAGGGCCTCGATATCGACGGTGGCCAGCGGGTCTGGCGCCATTGCTCCTCCGTCTCGCCTGTCAGGACTCGTCCAGCATACGGTAGTTGCCGACAATCCTCACGTCACGAACCAGCGGCGGCTCCGCGCAGCGATCGCGGATGCCGTCCTGGAACGTCTGAAACGCCTTGAGCTTCGGGATCGGGCTCGAGCCGTCCTCGGCTGCGGCCTCGACAAAATGGATGAAGGTGTCGTCCTCCAGCCGCAGCGTCAGATAGCGCACGCCGTCGGGCCCGGCCGCCTTCAATTCCGCAAATACAGCCGAAACCAGCTCGGCATTCCGATCGGCCAGCTCCGGCTTGGCCTTGTACCTGATCAACGTCCTTCTCATCGCGCGCTCCTTGCTCATGTCGCGACCTGGTTCGCTCAAAATCGCGCAAATGGCCGCATCACCCCTAGGACGTTTGCCGGTCGGCGAAGGATGCGGCCCGGAACAAATTATTTTTGGGCGCATCCTTTGCCGCTCCGCCCTCGTCTAGCCCGCAGAACGCGCCGCGACAGGGCGGCGCGACCCACGGAGACAGGGCGATGCAGACCCCGACCAATCGCGCCGCGCAGAACTGGGTGCTTGGCGTCACCGCGCTGGCGTCCTTCATGATGGCGCTGGATGCCATGATCATCACGACGGCATTCGCGACCATCCGCGCCGAATTCAGCAGCCCGGTCGAGACGCTGCAATGGACCGTCAACGCCTTCAACCTGACCTTTGCCGTGCTGCTCCTGACCGGGGCCGCGCTCGGCGACCGCTTCGGTCGCCGCCGCATGTTCGCGTCCGGCATCGCCCTGTTCGTCGTTGCATCGGCGGCCTGTGCGCTCGCAGGCAGCGCCACCGCGCTGATCGCCGCCCGCGCACTGCAGGGCGCCGGCGCCGCGCTGGTGATGCCGCTCGCAATGGCGATCCTGAGCGGCACGTTCGGCCGCGAGGAGCGCGCCCGCGCGCTTGGCATTTTCAGCAGCATCACCGGCTGCGCGCTGATCATCGGGCCCGCCATCGGCGGCTTCATCACCGAACATTTCGGCTGGCGCTGGGTGTTCTGGATCAACCTGCCGATCGGCCTGATCGCGATCGCCCTGGTGCTGGCACGGTTGCGCGAAAGCTTCGGCCCGGCGGCCGCATTGGACATCCCCGGACTGGCGCTCGTCGCGCTTGCGGCGCTGGCGTGGGTGTGGAGCCTGTTGCGCGGCAACGCCGTGGGATGGGCGAGCTCCGAGGTCGCGGCCACGCTGATGGCAGGTGTGGTGTTCACAGCCGCCTTCGTACTCCGGGAATTGCGCGCGACCGCGCCAATGGTGCCGATGCGGCTGTTCGCATCGCGGGCGCTTGCCTCCGGCATGTCCGCAAGCGTCCTGTTCTACGCCGCGATGTATGGAGTCTTGTTCCTGCTGCCGCAGTTCCTCCAGACCACCCTGGGCTTCGACGCCTTCGGCGCCGGACTTCGCCTGCTGCCCTGGACGGCGACACTGTTCGTCACCGCCCCGATCGCCGGCGCGGTCGTCAACAGGTTCGGCGAGCGGCCGCTGGTGGTGACGGGGTTGCTGATGCAGGCGATCGGCCTTGGCTGGATCGCCGAGATCGTCAGCCCCACGATTGCCTACTCCGCCCTGGTCGCGCCGCTGGTGCTGGCCGGTGTCGGCGTCTCGATGGCGATGCCGGCAGCACAGAACGCGATCCTGAGCTCGGTCGCGGTGGCCGAAATGGGCAAGGCGTCCGGCATCTTCAACATGGGCCGGTTCCTCGGCGGCATGTTCGGCATCGCCGCGCTGGTGGCGAGCTTCTCGGCCAACGGTGGGGTCGATTCCGCCGTGCATTTCGAGCGCGGATTTGCTGCGGCGATGAGCCTTGCAGCAACGCTGTCGCTGGCCGGCGCGATTGCGGGGTGTTTCCTGCCGGCACGGCGACGGACGGTCGGCGCAGCCGCGCCGCAAGATGCGTGAGGCTCGCGACGATAGAGTTTCGTGATCGGCGCAGCGCCTTGTGGTGCCATCCTTCTTTCCGATCATGAAACGTCATTCTAAAATGAAAACGACCTCTGGTGGAAGGGATCGCAGTCCTCTGACACGCATTGCAAGCCGCGGGACACGCTTTCGCATTCTCGCGGCGCGTTTCGCCCGAGCTTTGCCTGGTCACTTCACCCTCAAATCCAAGAGGGCGCAGGGAAGGCCGGGTGCTGACCTCGCACCCGCGGTCCGCTGCGCGAAAAGCACACGCAGGAAAACCGCACAGCAGCATACAGGTGGTGCCAATCACTCGGCCTTCCCTGCGCGATGGTTGGACGGCTTATGCCGTGCTCTCCCGGGAGCCGAACTTTCCTTTTGGCCTCCCTCGCCTCGCGAATTTGGATGATGCTGTCCGCCCGGTTGAGCTCGCACACACCTCCGCGACAGCTTGACCGTAGCAACGACGGCCAGGACCACACGGTTTTGCCGTACGCACGGCCCGCCATTTCGCCGCAGTTTTCCCGGCCGTGTCGACGAAGCCGGAAACTTACGGGCGAGACGAAGCCTAGCAGCGCCGCTCGTCCGCACGCGGTTGCGGGCTCACAGGGACTACCCGCCCTGCCCGCACCATCTCGTGCCGACGCTGCCGCGTCCATCGCAAGCCCGACTCGCAATCAAGACGACAACGAGATCGCCCCTCAAGGATGAGCCGGGATGACCGACACATACGCCGTTTCCGAATTTCGGTAAAGTGGAATATTTTTGCGGGGAGGTGTTGACGGGCCGGTGACTGTTTCGCCCGACGGGCAATGCGGGGCCCATCATCCCGATCGAGCGCGGTGCTGTGGAGCTTTTTCTTTGTGACGAAGAACAAATTGCTCTACTTTAACGAGCTTTCGGGGAGTGTCGTATATGTCCGAGCAGATGATTTTGAAGTTAGATGGCGTAGAGATCACGACCAAAATTGCAAAGTTTGGGAACACGTCATTCCAAGTTTCAAACATCGGCAGTGTGTCAGTTTACCGGGCCACGGTGACCGTTGGGAGATACCCAGCACCGAAGCTCCGCGCGCGGAAATGCCCGCATAGATTGCAGATTAGCTAGGAAACTCGAAATTGGTAGTGGGGAATTGGTAGCGGGAGAGGGACTCGAACCCCCGACCCCAGGATTATGATGACCCGCCTCTTATGGGCAGGGAGCCTCGTACAGCACTTTCGCCGCAAAAAATCGCGAAAAAACCCCGACACCCCCTTCCTGGAGGCCCCCAGCCGGTCGGAATTCTGGCTTTCGCTGGTACGGCCGTGGTACTGAAGGCCAATCCTTGGTCGGGATAAGGAAACGGAATTGGCATCCGAACGGTTGGACCTCACCCCCGAGGTCGTCAAGACGGCCCTCAAGCGCGCGCTGGACGGGCAAGAGGGAATCCATGACTTCTGCGACAAGCTGCAGCCGTACCTGGTGCTGCGGGTGCGCGGGCACTCCGCGTCATGGCTGGTCAAGACGCGCGAACGGACGCTGAAGATCGGCGACGCCATGCCGGTCGCGACTGCGGGCAAGGTGCCGCAGCGCCGCAAACGGGGCAGCGCCGCAGGCGAACGAATCCTTGGGTTGCGCGAGGCGCGCGAAGCCGCCAAGCGCGAATGGGCCAGGATGGGCAATCCGACGGACGCGGCCGAGACGCCGGCGGGCTGGACCTGGGGGAGACTGGCCGATGAATACAAGGCCCACATCGCCGGGATGCGCGAGGATTCCTCCGGCCGCCCGATCTACCCGTCGGCGGAAACCCAGAGCGACGTCCGGCAGATCTTCGGCCGCAAGGAGGTCGAAAAGCACGAGACGCGCCTGCTCGCTTCCCTCGACGAGAACTGGTTCGAGGAGGTCCAGCAGGCGCTGCACGAGGAATACGGCTACGACGCTTACCGCAAGTTCCGCGCCTACGGCCAAGCGGCTCTGAATTGGGCGGCGGCCTTCAGGCGAAAGGAGAGCGGCCTTGCCGGGCGCAAATGGTGGCTGCTCGCGGAGCGGCGCCGGCGGACCAAGGACGAGATCGAAAAGAAGGTCGTGCGCGACAAGGCGCGGGCGAAGAAAAAGGACGACTTCAAGGTTGAGCATCTCGGCATGTTGCTGGCCGAGCACGAACGGTTCTGCGCCTCGCGCAGCGGCAACGAGCGCATCTCGCCAGGTGTGCGTTGGGGCCTATGGTGGGACGCCTTGACCGGCCACCGGCGGGGCTCCGGCACGTGGATCGCCCAGGAGGATCTCGACTACTCCGACCCGCGCGGCGAGCCCGGCTGGGGCCTCGCGACATGGCAGCCCGAAGTCATGAAGGCGCAAAATCCCTTCACGCTACCCATTCCGCAGCTCGGGCTGCACGTCGCCGATTGCTGCAAGCGCGATTGGACGCGGGCGGCCGAGCGCGCCGGCATCTGGAATCGGAAGAGCAAGTGGGTGTTCGCCTCGCGCGTGATGCAGTCAGAGGCCGGCGACATCGCCGTCTCCGGATCCGCGCTGGCCAACCATCTGCGCAACATGCGCGGCCTGCGCGAGGGCAATCATCGCGACGTGCTGCGTGGAATCCCGCCGTTCTCCATGCACATCATCCGCTCTACGATGGGGGACTTCATCCTCGACGAGACCACACTTCCCCCCGGGACCGCCTCGCTGATGATCGGCCACGAGATCGCCGGCGACCGCAGGAACGAGCTCGACCGCGTGGGACAGACCGGCAAGCGCTGGTACTTCCAGGCCCAGCGTATTCCGGAAAAGACGGCGGCGATGGCCTCATGGTGCGATGCCCTGCTCAAAGCGTTCAAGGCAGCCGGCGGCGTCTATCCCGACTAGGTCGGATCCAGCGACGCAGTCGCCGGCACCGGGCGCGGTCCAGCTCTCACGGAAGAAAGTCCGGGACCGGAGCGAAAAGCTCCGCATTGGGGGCGTCTTTTTCGAGTGCGGCGCGAGCTTCATTCGAAAACGCGCCCGCGAACACGTGAACGAAAATCCGAAAACCCTGCGCCGCCATCGGACGACACGCGATTTGGGGCGGTGGTCAGATCCTTCCGGGAGCGGTGCAAGGCGCCGGGATCGCGAGGGCTTCTTCGAGCGAACCGGCCTGGATGATGCGTTCACCGATGGCTTCGAGTTCGTCGGCGTTGAGATCTGCGAGCCGTCGGCTGATCTCGGCGGCATCCGCGTCAGCGAACTTCTGCTGGAGCTGCTTGGCGATCAGCTTGCCGAAGCTTTCGGCACGCGCACGATCGAGCCCTTCCTTGATGAGCGGGCTTTCGCTGACATCGATAGAAACGTTCATCTTCTTCCACTCCTCTGCGACGGTCCGACCGGCTTCGCGCAACTCGGAGAAAACGGTGAGCAGGGCTCCGGCATCCCTCGTTTCGCGATCGGTCGTGGCGACTTCCGAAATGCGCCGCACGATCTTCTGGATCATATATCGTTCGTGGCCGTCTTGGAACAGCACAGCCATGGCGGCGTCGTCGGCATTTTCGCTGGTGAAGAGAACGTCGGAATCGAGCGTTTTGACGTCCCGGTAGGCGAAATTGTATCTCAGCTGTCGTTCCCGCAGCCGCAGTCTCGGCTCCCATGATCCCGGACCGATGTAGACGAGGGTCTGAACGACGTGCAGGTCCCTGCATTCCTCGTCGCCCGTGATCTTCTGCCAGGCCCGGATGTCTGAACGGTACCCGAGCATCCGGCTTAACATGTCCGGATGTCGATCCGACTGGACTTCGAGGTGGGCAAGGTAGGGTCTGCGACGACCGTGTTTAACCAGAGCCAGAAAGTCGCCGCCGTGTTCGCGCCCGGGTAAGTTGGTCGGCAGATCGCGGCTTTCGCCCCGGATGCCGAAGGCGGCGCGCAGCTTGGATCGGTTGTTTTTCAGGATGGTCTTGATTGGAACGTCGTATTTCATCGCGGTTCTCGGGTTTAGCTTCTCATACGGCCGCAGGCAGCAAGAGTGAAATCAGGTCCCTCGGATAGAACCGCGCGCCGATCTTCATTGAATCGAAGGCGACCTTTGCGCCGGTGCGATCCAGGCACTTCTTGAGCGTGGCGATGTAGATCCCGCGCTCCTTGGCCAGGGGCGCCCTTGAACCTGGCGATCTCGGTGTTCGGCACCAGGGTCTGCGGGCACCGGTTGACCGGGTTGATCGCGCTAACGGCCCGGATGTGCCCGTGTCCGATGAGCGCTTCCATGACGCGGTCGGAGGTGCCGATCCCGCGGGCTGCCAGGCGCAACGACAGCCCATCGGCCTGCGGACCCCGCAGAGCGTTCTTGACTGCGTTTACGTCGACGAGGACGCCCATGTGGGGTGAGCTTGCCGGGCGCGGTGCGGGTGGGGACCTTGTCGTCGAGGATGAGGCGCACGATTTCGGCGGCCGACCGGCAGGCCTGGCGGGCCGCGACGGGGATGGTGCGGAAACCCTTGTCGGCCTTCTTGAGCAGGGCGGCGTGCTCGGCGAGGCGGCCGAGGAAGGCATCCAGGTCGGTGTTGGCGTAGCCGTCGCGGCCGCCGAACTGGCGAGCTGCCAGGGGAGCGTGAGGAGGCCGGAGGCGATGAGGACGTCCAACTGGGCGCGGGGTGCGCCGATGTGCTTCATGGCGGCTGCGCGCGAGAGCAGGCCGGCGGCCTCCTGGACGACCTTCTCGGCCGCCTGCGCGTCCGTCCGGACGCTGTGTTCCGAATTCACCGTCTGCGCCTCGGCTTCGGCCATGGCCTCGCTTTCGACGGAGACGTCCTCGATCACGGCTGCGCCGCGCCCGGATGCGGACGAACTCGACAGCACGATCGACGACATCGCATCGTCGAGGCGTCGTTTCTGTTCAACGAGGCGGACCGTCGCTCACGGGTTGGCAAGCCGTCCACAAAGGCGATGTTCGGACAGGTGTTCGACTGGGCCGGCGACTTCCGGACCATCCACATCCGCAAACGTGACGAGAACGGCGACCCGTCGGGCTATTTCACCTCGCCCGAGCGGATCGCGGCGGAGGGCAGAGGGGTCATCCGGCACCTTGAAGCCACGCTACGGCGTGGGATGACGGACGATCTCGCGTCGCCGACAAGCTCGCCTGGCTCCTCCAATACCTTCAGGAGAGCATTCGCAGCATTCGGGTTGAGTTCGCCGACGGTGTCGACGACCGGGAGATGCGGGAAGTGATGCTCCGTCCAATTGTGGCCCGATTGCCTCAGGGGCACAGGAAGACACGGAGATCGGGCCGAGGAAGAGACGAAGAAAACGGTCGTGCCCCCGCAAGCGGGGTGTTGCAGAAGCAAAAACGCCGCCCGCTTAAATCCGTCGCGGACGGCGGCGTTCCAGCCCCGGGTGGAATGGCAAAGATCCCGGTCTGGATTAGTCTGAATGGACGAGGCAAGGTTCAAACGCCCACCGATAAAAGGACGGCATACGACCATGGCGGAGGAGCTTTCCATCTCTGTCTTCACGATCGAGGTCGATCGAAACCCGGTCGTTGCTTTCGCCGCGCGGAAATATTCCGAAGCTGAGGCCATTTGTGCCGACCAAAGAGTACGGGCGAAACTCAGTTCGGCGCGATCGGGCGGCAAGCCTCTTTGCGACGAACTGGCAACGTTGCGCGTTCGATTGGCCAATCGAGACGAAAAGAACCGCTACCGGGAACAGACCTCCGCGCGATCTGCGGATGCCGGTCAGCCGGTATACTTGGTCGAACTTGATTGAGAGTCGCTTGATAGCCTACCTGGCGACGAACGATTCTTGGACAGGGCCGCTGTTCGTGCGCATGCTGTCGAAACCGTTCCGGTCGGCAATCCGACAGGGGTAGCGCTGGCCCGATTCATCCTGGTTTGGTGGCGTGAGAACAAGTCGTGACGAGCAGCAAGGTTCGGCTGCATTGCCACTCCTGTCCCAAGGTCGGCTCAAACACTCCGCGAGGAGTGCCGATCGCCATAGTAGCACCGACGGCAAACAGAACGACGGCTGTCAGCGCGAACAATCGAGAGGTCGTCCAATCAACGTTCATGGCGCTTCCCTCTACTTGAAGCGCGCACACTACGCTTGGGCGTGCCTGCCGCTTGTGAACTAACTCACAAGATCCGCATCACACCCGCGTGCAGGATGTCCGCCGGCGCGAACCGGCTTGCCGTAGATCGGCGCGGCGTCTCGCCGCCGATCGGCGACTTCAGCTATCGATCCAGCAAAGGTGCGGGGGCCACGTGAGAAGCGGTGACGCCACGTCGTCGGCGGATTGGCTCCGCTTCAGTCGAGCGGGTTCGCATGAGCCGCGTTAACCCTGTCGTTGATCTTCTCCCGTAGCCGTTCTCCCCGGTTCACCTCCGCCGCGAAGCGGCCTTATTGGACCGCTGCAATCGTTCTCCGGTTTCTGGAGCTCACTTCCAAGAGGATTTGAGCGAGGTTTCTCGTTCGGAGAGCGTGAAATCAGATGAGAGTGGCTCTCTTACTCGTTGGCCTCGGTACACTCGCCGTGATGGAGCTCGAGGCGCCACCGCGCATGACAAAGCCCGTGAACGAGCCGCCTGCTCAGGCAACCACCGGATTGCGCCCCTCGCACGATACACTGACCAAGGCAGACCGGCTCGAAATTCCCGCGGTCGACGCGCCCCCGCAGCCGCTTTCCTCGAGCGAACTGATGCATCCGCCGGATCACACCGTGATCGTTGCGCAACCACCTCCGAAGATCATTGAGCAGCAGAACGGCAACGCAAGCGGAAAATCCGCGATCATGCTGCCCAGACCTCGTCCCCGGCAAGGCGCTGGCGCCAGTTCGGCCAAACCAGTCATTGAGGCCAGGCCGTGCCCGTCAGGTGCCTTCGATGGACTTCTTAAGGCATTGAACCTGCAGACGCGATGTCAGACCTAGCACAAGGACTCCTCTGTGTCGGGCCGAGAGCCGACGGCAACCCGCGGCTCGCCGCGGATGTGTCGGAGCAAACAAGCCGTGCCCAGGAAGTCCGACCGCCTCGCCCCGACGACCGTGGATCCGTCATCGCCGCGCGGAATTGGCTGTCGGCGGAATCCACGACGCTCGTTCTTGGAGTAGCAATCGGCCTGGCTTTGGTCGCAAGTTTCGTCCTGTTTCGCGATGCTCATTTAAACGGGAGCTCGATCGACAGAGCGGCTGCCAGGGCGATGGTCGAGCGCATTATCGTAGTCGAATCCAACGGTGAACCGAATGCAACGAACAAGCGATCGAGCGCCATTGGCGCCGCCCAGTTTCTCGACGATACGTGGCTCGAAGCCGTTCGAAGGCACCGACGCGATCTGATCCGGGGCCGCAGCGACAAGGAAGTCTTGGGCTTGCGGCGAGATGCCGAGCTTTCGCGCGACATTGCCGCACGCCTGGTCGAAGAACATGCCGCGATGCTGACCAAGCGCGGTCTGCCGGTGACGCCCGGTTCTCTCTACCTGGCCCATTTCGCGGGACCGGCGGGCGCCGTGGCGCTATTTTCCAGCGCAGATACTGCCGACGCTGCTTTAGTTATGGCCGCCGCCGACGTGACGGGTCTGACCACGCGCGAAAAGCTGGTCAACGCCAACACGTTTCTCAAGGCGATGACGGTCCGCGATATCAAGAGCTGGGCCGATCGCAAAATGGCCCTAGGCACCTGGCGGGGTGCTCGTGACGGTCACGTCTGGAGCATTCCATACGTTCCCGTTAAGGGGCAACGGGCGCCTGAACCGTGAGCCCGCTTTGGCATCGTGTTGAAAGTCGGAACGCCCATGGAGGGCCAGCGAATGACTCTTGGCTGTCCCCATAAGGGTGAACGCTTGCGCGCGATGCGTGAATTCCTGGGGCGTTCGGCCCCGGGTGGGATGGCAGAGATCCCGGGTGCCTGCCGAATAGAAGTTGCTGCCAATTCGGTCCGCGGGTTTGCTTGGTACCCCGCTTTAATAACGCGAGCCGGTCATGTCACGTTCGCGTGCGGGGAGGCGCGAAATTGGTGAGGAGTTCTCTCAACCTTGCGTGCTCCGATGTGATCACCCCCGCCACGCTGGCCGCGCCTGTTGAGAGACTGAGGAACCGCGTAACTCGGGAGTCGGATCAGAGCCTCGGCGTTAAGTTCGCGTATAGGCTCCTGGCTATAAGGGAAGGTAACCTTCGGTCTCAGGCGTCGCGTCCTGAAGCCGCTTTTTGCCGGCGTCATGCTGTCGGCTTAGCGCGGCAGACAAAGCTCCGCGAGGCCTGCTGCGGTCAGTCGATAATCAGTGCCAGCCGGAGTATCTCGCCGTTCAATCCACCCCCTGAGAAGGAGCGTGTGTTTCGCTTTGGGCGTGTCCGGAACTTGAGAGGAGTGGACCCACTCTCCGCGCCGAAGGGGGTCAAGAAATTGGCGATGAAACTGATTAAAGGTCGCGCGTGGCAATGTCTCGGCGCGCTGTTTGCGGCGCAGCTCCTGAAGCACGCTTTCAAGGTTAGGCTCACCTGTCATGGCGGCATCTTCGCACCGCAACCTTGAAAATTCGTTAACCGGAGATGAACCGAGCGGCAAAGGAGGTTAATCGGTGAACTCAACACCAATCCGATTTGCGCTTTTCCAGACCAACCGGCAATCCCGGACGGTCCGGTCTTTTTCCATGATGAGTTTGAAGCGGTCGCGGACGAAGCCTGCATCAGGAAGCTCGATGGCTGCGCCGTGCTCGGAGATATTGATGACGCAGCATCTGATGCTGGATCCATCGCCGAAGATGTAGGCGGTCTCAATGACCGCGTTGCGCTCTACTCGCCGCCGTTCGTCGGTCATCATGCTGCGCGAGCTATGCCGCCCTCTTCACCACAAGCGGGCTCTCGCCCTGTACAATGTCGATGAAGGAGGGCGCGTCGCAGTCGAGCTCAGACAGGCGAGCGAGCAGGTCCTGCAGCCGAGCAGGCAGGCCTGCTTCGGTGCGCAGCATTTGGCCGAGCCGCTCGCCGATCTCCTTGCAGACTGCTTGGATGTGATCCTGTCCCGCTGTTATACGCCTACCCGTGCGCATCCGCTGTCCCTGTTTCTGCTTTCCCGCAGTAAACATCCAGACGGCGTGCGAGACGTTAACGCGATGGGCTAAGTCGGTGAGCTGGTGAACGGGCTGTGAAGCAGACGCTGAGGAAACGGTTTATTCACCTTTCCAGCGCGTTGACACTGCGTAAGCTCCAGCACGCGGCGGGTGGTCGCTTGGTTTGCTTCTGAACACCCCGATCCGCTCCTTCGCCTCGCCCTCGACCACGAAATAATGCTCGCGTTTTCAGTGTCGCGGCCACGGTCCAAGAGAAGCGGCGGGTCCAATTGCCGCTATCCGTACCTAGTCGTTCCGAAACGGATCTCTCGGGAACGAGCTCCCTCTGTCCTTCATTGTCTACCGAAGGAGGTCGCAGTGACTTCTCAGGTTGATGCTGATCGGTTTAAGAGCAACGCTGACGAATGTCGGCAGATGGCGCAAGACGCCGACAATGAAGACGCCCGCGAAGGCTGGCTGCGCTTGGCTGCCGAGTGGGAAAAGCTCGCAGAGCACGCGCGGCACCGCCGCGGAATTTTTGATCGCTACGAGTAGCAGACCCCGAGCTGGCAACGGCAAGCGAAGGTGCCGCGTTGCCCCGCGTGCTCCAACCTGCCTAGTCGTATGTGCGTTTTCTAGACACTCAAACCGGAAGGACTATCCGCCTGTTCACCTGCGAGTGCGGCGAACACCTTTGGACGATTGAGTCCGGCTCTTGGAGAGGATCATCAGCCAAGACCGCGTGGCGATCAGAACTTTAACCCGGTGAGCGCGTCACCGCGAAAGCCTGCTCAACCCTATCCAGCCGCCCGCCCGCATACGCACCATCAAATGGTGCCTCATGCTGGGACGCCGGAACAACACCTTGTGAATCAGCGGGCGAAAAAAGGCCCCAGCTCCTGGGGGTCGATGGGGATCGCGGAGCTGGGGCTTGGACACCCTCGGAACAGGGCAGCGGGAAAACGTGGCAAGAACAACAATGTTCCGAAGTTAAGGGCCGCTGTCCTGCAACAGCGGCCCACCCAGGTTTCAAACTCTTCGAAAAGAAATGCACCGCCTCCCCGGGGTGCTTAGTTTTCCCGTTCGCGTCTGTTCCCGCCAGAACATACGTTAATGGATAGCGGTCTGAATCGATCTATGAGTGCTACCGGTCGCGCGCTGATCGAGAACCACGATGAAGCTACTGAACGAATACCTAGATCACGCGCTGAGCTTCGAGCACATGGCGGCTGAGGAAACGAACCCCGAGCTCAAGGCGCAGTTCGAGCAGCAGGCGAAGGCGTACCGTAAGCTCGCAGCGCAGCGCGCAGAGCAGTACGGACTTCCGGCACCAAGCGTCCCTCAGCCAGCAGAAGAGGAACGGTAAGTCTAGTTCAGCGAACGCCCAGGCGGACGCTGCTGCAAGGGCCGGCTGGCATCCTCCGCCAGAGTGACGGATGCCTTCAGGCAAATCTGGATTATCCCGTCGAGTACCAGCAGGCGCTGCTTGTCGGGGAGCAGATGCGCGTCCTTCGTGATCGTATGGATGTGTTTCATGGCTTCCGCTGTGGTCATGCCTGTTCCCCCGCGCGCACTCAGGCGTTAATCATACGGCGCGCGGAGTTCGGATGCCAGCCCTCACAGAATGGTCCGGCTCAGTCGCTCGCACGATCAACGTAGAGCGTCGCCCCACCCTGACCCCCTGCCTCAAAACGCTATAAAACGCAGCGCCGGACTCTGACGCCACCCACCCAAACCCAGTGGCATGCGGCTAAAGGTGGTCTATGGACCACCACGGCACCGCGGTATCCCGGGCAACCAGCACGGTAGACGCTGCGCGCGCATACGACGGCATGCGCATGGGAAGTCTGGAAGGTCATAGTCTCCGCTGGCAAGGAGTTGTCGGCTTCGCTGTTTCCCGGTGCGTGCAGCGCACCTATCGGCGCGACCACACTTCCCTGTGGATTGTGCGGGTAAGCCTCTAGATTTGCATCTTTTGGGCGTACCGACTCAATCGACGATGCTTCTCTTGAGAACAGTCCATCGGGATGGAGACAGAGTGGTGACCCAGCTCGGTTCTGTTTTGGCCGCGATAGCCTTGGCACTCACCGCGTACTTTGCCCTAGCCGCTTGGCATGCGACTGCGGAGGATTCGCCGCGATGCCACGCCCGTTACCCTGTGGGAACCACCTGCGGCGCTGACGCAACACTAGATGACTAACTCGCGTCGCCGGACATTTATGAACGGCCGGGCTCCCTCATTACCGGTACGATCGGTCCCATTGCGAGATACGCGATGGATAGACCGAGACCAATTATACCTGTCGATTTGTTGCTGATCGTAGCCGTCAACGTGCTCGTCGCGGTGGGCGCCTACTACCTGATCGTGCTCTGGGGTCTGTTGGAGGGCTGACCCCACCAACTCGTGTCGTCGTATTGACCAACAACACCAGGCCCGTCGTGAGGTGCTGGTCGATGCTCCGGAGGATCGACTTGGCGCGCTCATTCCGAGCATCCCGCTTGGCGGCCGCAGCGAACCAGACGGAGGTGTCAACCAACGCACACTCATGCGCGTCACTCCTGAACTGCGTATTCCCAAAACTTGCCTGTTGGATCGTTCTCCTCAAGCCATTTTTCGGCGGCTTTGATCGACCCAAAGAGCTTGGCCCAAGCGGGTCTCCGATCGTCCCGGACCCCGGATCGTTCAACATGGCTGCGGACCACCTCGTTCACCCTCTGCCGGTCGGAGCGATCGGTTTCTGGGAGCGACATCACGGCGGCGTAGAGTTCGGCGGGAATGCTGCGCCTGTCTCCGGCAGGTTTGTAGCGCCATTCCAGCCATTGATCGAATGCATCCGACATGTGGCTCACCCCCTCGGCTTGGCGCGGAATGGACTGTCCATGGTGAAGGCGTCCGGCGCGATCCCGCTATCGATGCGCTTCCAGGTCACGGGCGCTGCGATGGGAAATCCCTCGCGCGCTCGCGGGGAATAGGTGCCGATCGCCGTCGTGCCGCGGCCGTTGCGCAAATAATCGAGGAAGATGCGGCCGCGACGTTTGGCCTGGGCGGACAGAATGTACCGATCGGGGTCACGCGCGGCAAAGCCCGAGACCAGCTGCTGCGCGATCCGGTGCGCCTTGTCGTGCAGCACGGGGCGATCCAGTGACGCCATCAGATGGATCCCCTTGCCGCCGGTGAGCTTGGGCCAGGTCTCGAAGCCCTCGCGCTTCATCAGCGTGCGCAGATCGAGCGCGGTCTCGGCGACCGCATCCCAGTCGACGCCCTCTCCGGGATCGAGATCGATCACGATGCGGTCGGCATGTTCGAAGTCCTCGACGGTCGCATTCCACGGGTGCAGCTCGACGGCCCCGATCTGGACGAGCCCAAGGAAACCGTCCAGGCTGTCGATCCACAGCCGCGTTCCTTGGCCGCCCTCGCGCTTCTGAATGCGAAGCTGGTGCACGGCCGCCGGAATGTCCTTCGGCAGCGGCCCCTTGTGATAGAACGTCGTGCCGTGCACGTGACGCACCAGCTTGAGCGGACGATGCCCGAGGTGCGGCAGCGCCTTCTTCCAGACCCGGCCCCAATAGTCGGCGAGCTCCTCCTTCGATGGCACGACCGCATCCGGCAGAAGCTGGAGGATGTTCTCTCGGGGGACGCCCAGCTTCGGGCGGCCGGCTACGGACGGGACCAGCCGCGGCGCCTTGACCTTGCGCACCGCCAGATCATCGCGAAAGCCCTTGAACACGGCTTCCCGAAGCAGACCATCATCGGTCAGCGCGCCATACTGGACCTCGACCTCGAGGGTGGGCTCGACCCAGGTCGCCTTCGGCTTTTTGACCGCCACATCGAGCGGAGAACTCTTGCGGATCAACCGATCAACCCGCTCGCGCAACTCGCGCGCGGTCGTCTTGGTGTAGCCGGTGCGGACCTTTCCGGCATAGAGCAGCTTGCCGTTCTCGCGCCGCCCGACATAGAGCGAGGCCACCTTGCGCGGGTGCGCCCCGAGCTTCTCCACGAACGCGACGATCGGAAAGGTCTCGCTCTTCTTGCACTTGAGCTTGATCCAGCTCTCCTGCCGCCCCGAGCGGTACGGTTCGCCGAGCCGTTTGGCGACGAGACCTTCGAGGCCCATCCTGCAGCCGTTTTCGAGAATCTGCTTGCCGTTCGCCTGAATCCCTTCGACATAGATGAAGGTTTCGGGTGCGCCCTTCAGAAGCCGCTGCAGCAAGCGCTTCCGTTCCTCATAGACAACGCGACGCAGGTCGTAGCCGTCGAGGTAGAGGAGATCGAACGCGTGGAAGCGCACACGCTTGCTTTGCTTCGGCCCGAGCTCGCGCCTCAGCTGCTGGAAGTCCGGCAGCCCGCCACTGCCGTACACCACGGCCTCGCCGTCGATGATGGCGCTGCTTGCTTTGAGCTTGCCCGCGTTCGCGGCGATGGACGAGAACTGTTCGCTCCAATCGAGGCCCGTGCGCGAATAGACTTTGGTGTCGCTGTCGTGCAAATGGAGTTGCGCGCGATAGCCATCGGCCTTGATTTCGTAGACCCAGTCGTCGCCCTGCGGCGGATGGATCCGGAGCGTGGGGTCGCAGGGCTCGATGAATCCTGGAATCGGAGCTTCGCGGGCGCCGGCCACGCGCGATACTCCCGAACGAGACTGACGCAACGCCACGGCACACATGACGATTCAACGCGGTCGGCCCGATTCGTTCCGCGCAGAGCCGGACAGGGCCACCGCCTTCGGTCTAAGGCGACGGCGATGCTGCAGCTGCTCGCGCGAGCGCCGGAAGTGCAAGCTTTCTTCCCGCGTTGCCGAAGCTAGGAGGACCAATGATGGCCAAGGCAAAGAAACAGACAAGTCGTGGACGCAAGCAGGATCGCGCCCGGGTCGCGGGCGGACAAGACTACGAAGTGCGCTACGAAGCTGCCAAAACCGGGCGATCGAAGGCGGCATTGAACAAAGCCGTCAAAAGGGGCGGCAGCAGCCGCAAGAAGGTCGAGCGGCGGCTCGGGCGTTAACCCGCCGGCCAGTTCCAAAACAAAACCGGCCCGGCGGCAACGGCCGCTAAGCCGGGTCTGTCCTTCCAGGGCTGTACTGTTCGACCCGCAATGTCACGAGCCGCTCTCCGAGCCAGCTCCCCGCTCCGCGCTCATCGTTTGGCGCAGGCGCTCGGCGGCGAAGGCGTCCTACGGCCGCGGCCAAGCACCGCGGGCGAGCGACTTCGAGCCGTGCCAGCCCGGCAGTGATCGATTTCTGCCGCTCGCAGCCACCGGGTTCGGCGGCAAGCTTCATCGCCGCGACTGCCTCAGGCTCGGGCGGTCCGACTCAATACTCCATGTCCATGCGGCGGAAAGATCCGCGATCGTAGCAATCACGCGTGATGCGACCGAAAGAATCCGGAGTCCGGACACCCAGGCTGTTCACTCCTTAGGCCGATGGAAGGGAAACGGCCGTCATCGCGCTCAGCCTTGCGAGGAGCTGATCCTGGAATTCGGGATCGACGGCCTCGCTCGCCGGCTGCTCGTGCCACATGTGATGCCAGTAGCGGCCGCTGACCTTTGCTGCCGGCTCGTCGCTTACGGCCAGCCATGCCTGGGTCCGTTGGCCGGTGTCGAGATCGACCGGTGCACCCGCGCCGCCCATTCGCGTGCGCACCCAGCCGGGATCGACCGCATTGCTGAACACCTGTGGCCAGCGTCGCGCCACTGCGAATGCCAGCGCCACCACCTGCAGCTTGCTTTCGGCATAGGCCTTTGCCGGATCCCAACTCCGCCTTGTCCAGTCGATGTCGTTGAGCGAGCCCTCCCCGCCGCGATGCAGGCCGCTGCTGAGGTACACCAGCCGCCCGGGCCGTTCTATCAGGGCCGTGAGGATGTACGGCGCAAGCGTGTTGACCGCGAGGACGCCGGCGTGACCCTCGGGCGTCGCGCCGCGGCTGGCTTCAGTGTAGACGCCCGCATTGTGAATGATCGCATCCATGCACCCGATCGCGTTGACCTGGTCCGCGACGCTCCTTGTCTCAACGGCGCTGCGGAAGTCGCCAACCACGATCTCTGCGGCCCGCGATGCGAGCTCGCCGATGGTCGCTGCGCGATCCGCCGATCGAGCGTGCAGCACGACGCGATGGCCGGCCTCGATGAGCGACTGAGCCGCCGCGCGGCCGAGCCCCTCCGTGCTTCCGGTGATGAAGACTATCGCCATCGCTGCTCCTTCGGACGCTTAGCTTTGACGACGCAGCCGCGCCTTCGGCGGCCCCCTCCTCCGCGGCACCTGCTCCCAACGCCGCCGCGGCCATGGGCGGTCATGTCGTGGTGCGTGCCGCTAAGGCGGCGCGCGCCACAGGATCCTCGCGGCAAACTCACGGTTGCGCTGCCAGCCGCACGCCGTCTGGCCCAATCAGACCGGGGTATGGCGCTTTGAATTTGTAGATGGTTCCGCTCACGGCACCTTCCATGTAGATGTACTGGTTGTTTTCGCCGCCGAAGGCAAAGTTCGTGGCCGACGAATCACCATTTGGGAGTGGGACATAGCCGATGATGAAGCCCCGCGGATCATACTCGATGAGTCCGCCGATGCCGCACGCGGCCCACAGGTTGCCATGTACGTCGTAGTGGATGCCGTCGGGTCCACCGTTGCCCGGATTGTAGCTCCCGGCCGTCGCGAAGAAGAAGGTGGTGTGCGACGGGTCCTTGGCGCACTGGGAGCACGCCGGATTCGGCCCTCCCAAGAATGAATAGTATAGCATCCGGTTGCTGGCGTAGTCGGCAACGGCCAGCGTGCCGTCGTCCGGCGAAACCGCTATGCCATTGGGAAAACTACCGGTGGAGATGATGCGCCGGAGAATGCCGTCTTTTGAGTATTGATAGACTGCACCGGTCCGATCGGCCGCATCGGGTCCGGGTCCCGTTCCCCAGGGATCGGTGAAATACAGGTTGCCCTCGGCGTCGAAATCGAGATCGTTCGGACCCTTGAACAGTTCGTTGTGGAACGTCGAAACGAGTGAACTCAGTTGCTTCGTGTCCGGATCATAGACCAGGACGCCGAGGTGACGGGTCGTGACGTAAAGCTTGCCGTCGTGCCAACGCGTGCCCTGCGGTTCACAGGCGGGACCGAGGTCGCCTTTCGGATTGCAGTTGAACACCGGGACCAGCTTCGCGTCGGGAGTGAGATAGGACACCCAGCCGCTGCCGATCGCGACGAACCAGAAATTTCCTGCCTTGTCGAAGGCCCCGCCCTCAAGAAACTTGCCCTGCGGCTGATCATGGATATCCGCGAACAAGGTGACCGGCCCGATGCCAGGGGGCGGGGGCGGCACACCCCAGGGCTGCACCTGCTCGGGAGATGGTGGACCGGCCAGCGGGGGTGCGGGGACCGACTGGGCCTGCGCCCATGCGGTACGGACGGGCGCGGCCGCGCCACAGAACACAAGCGAAAACGCACAGACGGCACTTGCCAACTTCCTCGTCATGACGGTTTCCTCCGACCTCGTTTTTGCCCAGCCCTTCCGTTGGAGTACCGCGGAAGCATCAGTTCAAAACGTGGCGCGAACATGAGCGCAACGGCGACTGCATCTCTATGAATGCAGACCAGCCGGGCCCGTGACGCATCATCGGTGGTCCGCATTTTGCTGTGGCACTGCAATAGTGACTTAGGCAAGCATGGCCGCACCGGTGCTCGCAAGTTCGCGTCGAACGAATTATCTAAGTTGACGCGAGGGTTAGAACGTATAGGAAAGCGACAACACGATCCCGCAGGTTGGCGCAGCAAGTACCGACTGAAAGCCCATCGCAATGCTGGTCTCCGAGATCCGGACAGCGATGACAAAGGGGAGGAAAAACGAAGGCGTCGGAAGCGAACGGGCCGCAGGGAGAGCCAGGCGCCGACCCGATCACCACAAGGTCCATCACCCCAGCAACACCTACATGGATCAGCACGGCAGCAAGCGCTGGCCTGCGATCGAGCCGGCGCGTGGTCAGTCGGCCCGACGCCACGTTGGGAGAGCCGCGCGGACGTGAAGCATGGACATGAAAGAAGCCTCGGGAATGACGGAAGGGTCCGGTCTCACCGACGAGCAGGACGGCGCCGAGCAGGGCTCCGATGCGCGAGCGTCCGCTCAAGTCGGCTTTCAAACGGGTTGGCGATCCGCTGCGCCGAGCGGCTACGCACCGCGACGGTGAACGCTGCTTTACAGTCTCTGTTCGCGACATCTACTCGGAGCCTGGGTTGCGCGGCGGCCGCAACGCAAGCTTCTTCGAAGGTCGGCAGCGCCGCCACCGACGTCCAGGGGCGCAATGTTCACGAACCCCGAGTTGGACGTGTCGGAGCGAGAGGAGCGGCGGCGGGGTCAGTAACGTCCACCCTACTGCCGGCCTGCCCTTGGTCGATGGCGATCCGGAGCTGCGACGTGGTCTCAATGGGCACGTCCGGGTCGAGCCTGTAGCCGGGTTCCGGGGAGGACTCTGATGGGCGGCTGTTTTGAACGGGGTCACTCATTCCCGACAACGGCCAGATAATAGATATGTTTCTCTTGCTAGATCGTACAAAAACGCTCTCTTCGCGGGCCTGACGCGCCAACGCCTCGGCGTCATCAGTCGGCCAATCGCGTCACCTCGCGTGTCCACGTCCGAGAGCCGCTTAGCAGCGACCGCTGGCTGATCTGTTCGCAGACGAAAGTCAGCCCGAAGGCGTACAGGCGGAAGCATTTCCGTGTGCGCCTTCTTGGAAAAAACCTAAGCTGTCACATCCTCTATTTCCGCGGAGCGGCGTCAATGCATATTGCGCGACTTGTTGGAGTACCGAGCTTGATGCTCACGCTCTGCACCTCAGGGGTCGCCAACGCCCTGGAGTGCCCAGTATATCACCGAACAGGCAATTCGAGCGCCATTCAGGAGACCAAGGCGCGCACCAGAAGCTTCGCGGCGCTGCTCGCTGCTCGCGGCGAGTTAGCCGTTCCCAGCATCATAGAGAGCGTTCGGACCGCCCACCCCGGGGCGTCCGCCGCCGAGGTGACGAACTTCCTAACTACGATCTATTGTCCTCTGATACTGAAAGACGCGACGTTGTCCGACGCAGAGAAGCGAGCCCATCTCAAGTCCTTCTCCGCTGACGTCTTCAAGAAGGTCCCGCCCACGTAGCGCCATCCGAAGCGGACTGCCTAAAGCGAGGGCGCTAGGCGGCCTTGAGCCGCCTAGCAAAGCAAGGGTCAGCGAGAGTTCGCTCGATTTGCGTCGTGCCCTGCTACTTGCACATTATTCACCCCGAGATCCTTCAGCGTCTGTTGATCAAGGCGGCCATTGGCTTGCAGATGTTTCATCTGCTGCATATGCTGGATCGCCTCCCGGGTTTTGTGGCCCCAATGTCCGTCAACCGCACCGGCATCGAACCCCTCTTTGTTGAGAGCCATCTGTATATTCTTTATCTGAGCTTTGGACAGACTGCGCGGGCCAATCGTTCCATTGGTCTTCGCCTGCTGTGAAGCGGCGTCGACCTGCCGCGAGTTATTGGTTTGCTGCGCCGTCTTGTTTTGTTGATTGGCTGGTGCGTTCTGCTGAGCCGGTACTTGCTGCTGAGGTGGCGGGTTCGAGGCAGCAAAAGCGGGCACTGCCATCGCAGCGCTGCCGAGAAGAACTAGGGCGAACTTAGTCATGAGAGACTTTCCTTTTTGGCTGGAGAAGACTGGCACTCTCCAGAACCAATGCGCTTCCACACGGGATGTTTCCGCCGTGCGGCTGATCCGCGGATTAATTCATCGCTACAAATGGTTCGCTGGTCGCGCTTGCGCACCGCGCTCTGAAGGCTCTGGACGCGCGGCGCTTAGACCCGGTCAGGCGCTCGTGGTGCGCCTCGGATCAACCTTCCAATTGGCCGCTCATGACATCACCGAACAGCTGCCAGCTTTGGCCCTCGAACTTCATCAGCTGGAGCTGTTCGATCGGCGCGAAGTCTATCGGCGAAGTGTTGATGGCGATACCGGGAAGCAAGAGCCCTGGCTCATAGTTTGTTAGATGGGCTGCCTGCGCCATGATGTTTTCACGCGTAAGATCGTCACCGCATTGCTGGAGGACCTGTATCATAGTGCGTGCGACGCTGTAGCCGTAAACGAAATTTGCGTCGGTCTTGTCGCTTCCCGGCATGTGCTTGTCCATAAAGGAGTTCCAGGCAACCATGTCTGGCGCGCTCTTCCATTGAGCATCGGTCGGGTCTTTCATGTAGGCTGCAGAAACGATCCCCTGTGCGTGGTCGAAGCCGGCGGGTTTAAGCACACTGCCGATGGATGCCGAGACATTGTTCAGGATATGGAGGGGTTTCCACCCGATGTCGGACACCTTTACGATCGCTTGCGCTGCGAATTTCGGCGTCGCGACGTTGAAGAAGACGTCTGCTCCGGTAGCTTGCAGCCGAACGACCTCTGAATCGACTACCGGCTCGGTGGTTTGATAGGCCTGCTCTCCCACGACCATCGCGCCGGCCTTCGAGCCCAGGCCGTCCTTTAGGCCTTTGACGTAGTCCTTTCCGTAGTCATCGTCCTGATAAAGGATCGCAATCTTGCC
This sequence comes from Bradyrhizobium sp. Kon10, assembly GCF_055807395.1. Taxonomy (NCBI): domain Bacteria; kingdom Pseudomonadati; phylum Pseudomonadota; class Alphaproteobacteria; order Hyphomicrobiales; family Nitrobacteraceae; genus Bradyrhizobium; species Bradyrhizobium sp. Kon10. The sequence goes on from NZ_JBVVOZ010000003.1 coordinate 393,422, forward strand.
GTTCGGCTTCTCCTTCAGTATGTACTTGGCGTAAATTCGACCCTCGGCCTGGTAACTTGGTTGCCAACCCATCGTCCATGGAAAGTGTTTTGGATCATTCCATTTGGTCGCGCCGGTTGCGACGAACAATTGCGGCACCTTCTTCTGGTTCATGTAGCTGTGAATAGCGCTATTGGTCGGCGTTCCCAGAGAGTTGAAGACGAGTAGAACGTTGTCGTCCTCCACCAATTTACGTGCCTGCTCGAATGTCTTTGGTGGACTATACGCGTCGTCATACGAAATAAACGAGATCTTTCTGCCATTTACCCCGCCTTGATCGTTGATCATCTTGAAGTAGGCGTCTTCAATCTTGCCGATCGCTGCGTAAGCGGAGACCGGACCACTATAAGGCATGATGTTGCCGATCTTGATCTCAGTATCGGAGGCTCCTGGACCGTATTGTTTCTTCGACGAACTGGCTGCTCTTGCTCGGATTGGCGCGGCGAGGGATAGCAGTCCAAGCGCGCCAACGAACTCCAGGACTTCGCGTCGTTCGAACTCTTTCCTAGTACGATCTCCAGACATTAGCATTTCTCCTTCGAAAGCTAAAACATGGAGCCATGGCGCCCCGCTGACCGGCATGTTCGGCTTCATGCATGCAGCGCGCCAAGGCAGTTCGCTCGAGGAGTATGTACCTTCGCAATAACTGACGGAACGCTATCGCTTTCGGCCATTCTCAAACACAGTCCGGCACCGTACGCACTGTTTCAAGGATCGAGCGGTATCGCGAGACTAGCTCGCTCGGCCGGGCGACCTGGGGAGCACGGAATGGACCTCAATCACTTTAATGCTGAGGCTAGTGCATGCGCTGGCACCCCACTTCGGCGTAAACTCAGAGAGACGCTCAAAATTGGCGGCGAATGGATCGTGAGCATGCGGACATATCCTTTGGTCGCAGATGTCCATTCGCCGTATCCATCCAAGCTAGGCCGGCGGACAGGGCTCACCGATTCCGCCCCTTGAGTAGTTCGGGGTCTTCCTTGTGGATCCTGATGAGCTCCGTCAGCTTTCGATGCCGAAGGTCGGTGAACGCCATGAACTGGTCGTCACCTACGCATAACGCCAGATGACGTCATCCTCTGTGTCCATTCCGATGGCTGGATCCCAGAGCCAGTCGTGGTCTTCGCCCAAGTCTCTTGCGACGCGATCGATGGTGAAGACGGCGTGAACTTTGTTGACGTGCATGGCTACGCCGCCTCGGCAGCACGAAATGCTTGCCGTGGACTTTGAGGAGATGGTCAGCGATCTCGGCCAGTGTCATGTCCAGGCGTAGCCTTGACCAGCGAGAGTATCTCCGCAGCATGAGCCCCGATCCGAGCTGAACGCCGGTTTCCGCCCCGGGGCTCCCGGCTCCCAGGCACCGGTGCTTCGCGGCGCGCGATGTTGGTCCGTTACCGCACAAGGTGCCCAGTGCGAGGTAGGGAACGCGATTCCTGCACTCAGGTTGAGTAGTACCCGCCCACGAACGTCAGGCGCACCTTAGACACAGCTGCCTTGGACGTCGCATTCGAACAATTCGCTGAGCGAGGGGTCAGAACACTGAGAGGCCGGAATGCAGGACTCTGTCGAAATCAAACTTGCGCAAGACGGAGCAACTACTGCAACGTTAAGCTCGGCCGACGATCGGATCGTGCTTTCGACATGGACCCCGCCCCGCGAAGGGATCGTTCCTCACATCCGGCTCGGGAAAAGGTGGTTCAACGTTTTGTGGGTCGTCCCGCTCGGCGGTGCGGCATTGGTCCTCCTGATAGCCTTGGCGCAAAATCTACGAGAGCTCTCAGCCATCCAAGAGTTTATCAAACGCTATCCCGGGATCGCGCAGAACGCGCCTTCGGTGGACACTGGTTTTCCATGGTGGCTCCAGCTCCAGCACTTTTTGAACATGCTCTTCATGATGTTGATCATGAGGGCAGGCATCCAGATTCTGGCAGATCATCCACGGCTGTATTGGAACAGGGATTGTACGCCAGGCACGGAGTGGTTCCGATTTCAGCACCCCGTACCCAAGGATCGCATCTGGACGGCCAAGGACGATGCGGTGAGCCTGCCGGGCTGGCTTGGTATTCCCGGGCAGCGCCACACCATCGGCCTTGCCAGATGGTGGCATTTCTCAGTTGATCTTCTTTGGGTACTGAACGGTGCCGTCTTCTACATCATGCTGTTCTCCACGGATCAGTGGTTGAGACTTGTGCCCTTGACGTGGGACGTCTTCCCGAATGCCCTCTCGACCGCCATCCAGTACGCGTCACTGAACTTTCCGACCGAATCCAGCTGGACCCGATACAATGGTCTGCAGCAACTCAGCTACTTCGTGACGGTCTTCATCGCCGCACCGGTTTCGATTGCGACAGGGCTCTTGCAGGCTCCTGCGATTTCCAACCGTCTAGGTTTGCTCGGCACTGTGCTTAATCGGCAGGTCGCCCGCTCCATTCATTTCATCTCATTCACTTGGTTCGTCTTCTTCATCCTCGCGCACGGGATCATGGTTTTTATTACCGGGTTGCGGGAAAACACGAACCACATGTTCGCGGGAGTGAAGAGCCAGCACTGGGTCGGATTTCCGCTGTTCGTGCTCGCGCTCATGTTGGTGGGCTTGGCTTGGTGGGCCGCTTCGCCGTTCACAGTCAAGCACGCCCGTCTGGTGCAAAAGACAGGCCGCCTGATGGTTGGCTGGATAAAGGGCGTCTCCGAATGGTGGGCGCCGACTGCGGAGTTGAGTAAATCTGACATATCGCCGCATTTCTGGCCGAACGGCACCATGCCCAACTCCGCCGAATACGAACGTCTGCTCGCAGGCAACTTCCGCGACTATCGCTTGCGAGTCCGTGGGCTGGTGGAGACCGCTCGGGAGTTCTCGCTGGCCGAGCTCAAGCGCATGCCGAAGCAGAAACAGATCACCACGCATTTCTGCATCCAGGGATGGTCGGGCGTGGCCGAGTGGGGCGGCGTGCGCATGAGCGATATCCTTGATGCAGTGAAACCCCTTCCGGAGGCTCGGTATGCCGTCTTCTACTCGCTCGCGGACGGCTCTGACGGAGGCCGCTACTACGACGTCCACGAGATGTTCAACATGCGTCACCGCCTCACAATCCTGGCCTACGAAATGAACGGTCAAGCGCTGAGTGTGCTGCACGGCGCGCCGCTGCGGCTCCGGTGTGAGAACGAACTCGGCTTCAAGATGGTCAAATGGATCGTAGCCATCGAGTTCGTGCACGAGTTTAGCGACCTCGGCGCGGGACAGGGCGGTTACAACGAGGACCACGAATTCTACGGCTATCGGATGCCGATTTGAAAGCCGGCCGCCTCGTGCTCGGCGGGGTGCAACGACGGAGCAGAAACGTGAGGAAATGGCATGGTTAGAATATCGGCACGGCCCGCGAATTATGGGCTTTGGGTGCTGCTCGCGGGTTCTCTAGCTGGCTGCATCGCGGCAGTGACCGCCACTTTTGACGAGGGCAATGGGATCGCCCGTTCGGGCGGGGCTTATCTCGTGCTGGTCACCACGCTCCTTCTCACCGCGGCGGCTCTGGTTCTCGTGCTTTATCATCGCAAGCGCAAATGGCTGACTATCGTTCTTGCGATACTTGTCTTGCTCGATCTCCTCGGCACCGCATTTGCGGCCTACTTCCTGGAGACGCCAATCCTTGTCGCATTCATGGCACTCGGGCTCGTCGGATGGATAGTCTACGTTCTGTCGCATCCGGCAGAGGACAACTTTTCGCTCGCCTCTTCAAGGAGCACCAGATGAATACAACCCACAGGATTTCGTGCGCTTTCACAGCGTGGCTCCTGCTCCTGGCGGCCCCCCCGCTCGCATTCGGACAATTCAGCGCCGCGGCGGGAGCTGCAAGCGAGCCATCTTTTCGCCACCAGGATAGGGAGGCCGCTGTCGCAACAGATAACTCCGCCAACCAAGTGCCGAGAGGAGAGGAAGGCCCATCCGATGCGACTGCTCAGGGCGAGCCCTCCAACAGGCAACCTGACAAGTGGATGAGTGCGCCGAATACGTGGGCGACATTCAACGGCGACCTCAAGTCCCAGAAGTTTTCCGCCGCCGACCAGATCACGCCCGAGAACGTAAAAGGCTTGCGGAAGGCCTGGGAATACCACACCGGTGACGTCTCTGACGGTAGCGGCCAAAGACCAATGAGCGTGTGGTCCGCGACGCCGCTCTTTGTCAACAATACCCTCTACGTCGGGACCCCGTTCTACCGGATCATCGCGCTCGATCCGGGCAGCGGAAAAGAGAAATGGAAGTTCGACCCCCACGCTGTGCTTAAGGCGCTCACCCAACCGGATCTGAAGAACCGAGGAGTAGCTTATTGGCAGGCCGAGAATGTGCAAACAGGAACCGAGTGCCAGAAGATCGTCTACATCGGCACGATGGATGCCAAGCTCTACGCGGTCGACGCCGATACCGGCAACCCTTGCCGCGATTTCGGTCAGCACGGCATGGTCGATGTCAACCAATGGAACACCGTGAATGCGAAGTGGCCGCTATCGCTCCTGCAGCCGCCGACCGTTTATCACGACACACTCTATCTCGGCTGGGCCGGCAAGGATTGGGCTGACGAGCAGGCCCCCCCGGGTACCGTGTTCGCGCTCGACGCGCGCACCGGAAAATTGAAATGGACATTTCACCCGCTCGACCCCGCCGTTGCACAGCACAGCGGGACCGCAAACGTCTGGGCATCAATGTCGATCGACGCCGAAAGGGGGCTTCTCTACGTGCCAGTGAGCTCCCCCAGCCCCAACTTCTACGGCGGGGATCGGAAGGAGAAGATCCCGCTTGCGACTTCCGTAACGGCGCTCGATGCGGAGACGGGCAAGGTGGTCTGGAGCCGACAGCTCGTGCACCACGACATCTGGGACCTTGATACCAACGCTGCTCCCACCCTGGTCGACCTCGAGAAGGACGGAAAGAAGGTGCCGGCGCTAGTGCAGACGACCAAGCAAGGCTTCCTGTTCGTCCTGAATCGCGAGACCGGTGAGCCGATTTATCCCATCGAAGAACGACCAGCGCCGAAATCCGACGTGCCGGGCGAAGAGGCTGCGGCAACACAGCCGTATGTGGCAACGCCAGCCCCCACGATACCGGACAAGTGGCCGGGCGTCTTTCCTCTCGCGGACTGGATCGGCTTCGGCAGTTGCAGCCGGGAAGCCAAGAAGCTGCGCTACGACGGTCGCTTTACGCCACCGAGTCTGCAGGGCAGCATCACATATCCTCCGACAACCGGCGGGACCGAATGGGGCGGCGGCGCCGTCGATCCGCGCACCGGTGTCTTCGTCGTGAACTCCAGCAGCGTCGTGCAGATTTATCGGCTGATCAAGCGGGAAGATTTCAAGCAACAGGCACAAAATGGTGAAAGTTCAGGCTACTACGCTCAAGAGGGCGCTCCATATGGCTTCAAACTGGAGACCTTCCTCAACTGGGCGGGTATGCCGTGCTGGAATCCTCCTTATGGCACGATCGCTGCCTATGACCTGAAAACGGGTAAGCGTCTTTGGAACGAGCCTTTCGGTGAAGTGCAGAAATACGGCTTCTACATGCCAAAATCCTGGGGCTCGGTGACCATCGGAGCACCCGCGATTACTCAATCAGGTTTGATCTTCATAGGCGCTTCGATGGACTCGCGGGTTCGCGCACTTGACCTCAAATCGGGTACGGAATTGTGGAGCAAGGTCGTCGATGCTCCAGCGGTCGCCATGCCAGCCATCTATGACTACAAAGGAAAGGAATACGTCACCTTCGTGGTGGGCGGCAATTCGATCCTTTTGCCCAAGGTGAGTGACCAAGTGGTCTCTTTTGCTTTGCCGGGCTGAGAAAAACAAAGAACTGCCAATCAGCGCGGCGGATTCATGAGCTCCGTGCCCGATGCATCACAGTCCCTGGGTGCACCTAGTTCTATGCCGGCGCTGGCGAGTTCGTGAAAGATCCACGCCAGAACGCTGGTCGAATTCTTGACCTCGCCGAAAGCCCGGCGCTGCGAGGGAGCGTAAATTAAGCACCGGAACTCAACTTAAGGCCAGCAGCGCTAAGGCGCAATTCTGCAAGCCTCTTCGCTCTTGAAAGTCGGCGCTTTCAGCCAGATACTCTGGTGGCGTCCCTTGGCCACAGCATCCCGAGGAGGCATCATGGCTATTCAAATCGTAATGGACCATACAGGTGACAGCCGTCATTCTTTCGACTCGAGCGACGCGCGAGCAGTGAAAGACGCGGAGCAGCGATTCCGTAAGCTGACTAATCGCGGCTTCACGGCCGCCGCCAGGACCGGTCCAGGGCAGATCTCGCAGCTGCGATCCTTCGATCCGACTGCGGAAGAAACGGTGTTCTTTCCCCGGCTGGTCGGCGGCTAGTCGGTTGCGCTCGTGTTCGCGCTTTTCGCTATAACGGCCGGTGACCGCCCACGATGGAGGGCCGCAAAGGCTCTCTACGTCAGGCACGGCGCCGAGAAGACGCCGGAGGGGCGCTCTCTGCAGCTCCTGCGCCGTTGGCTTTCGCCTGCGCAGCGGGCGCAGTACGCTCACATGGGTTATTTCGAAGTGGTCGGTGGCGAAACCGGCAACCGATACAGGATCTATACCGGAGCGTCGACAAACGTCTGCGAAATCGACGAAAATGGTCGTCCAAAGGTTGGGCTCTGTTTCCTGCCACGTGGCGATCTGCCGATCGGAGACGTCATGTTGGCCCAGAAGATCGCTCTCGAAAGCTGTGAGGGCAGCGCTCTTGCAGTAGCGCGAAAATTCACCCCGAGTGGCTTCTTCTTCAGCCGCTCACGGCCGCTGCGGTAAGCTTGGAAAGCAGCCGACTTCCGAGAAACAGCTGCCTAGAGGATTGCAGTCTGCGGGCATGAGCGTCATTCAACGTTCTTGCGGGCACGACCTGGACAACGGATCACGAAAAACGGGGCCGCTCCGCCTATTGAACCGAAAGTCGGCAGTCCCTGGACCGTATTGTTTCCGGATCAGAAGGCTCTGGACCGAGCCCCTGGTGCGGTGCTTGGCCAGCTCACGCCGCCAATGCCGTCGTGCGGGCACGCTTTCGCTGTCAAGCGCTAGGCTAAAGGCTAGTTGCACAAAGCGGAACTGGGAAGCGTTGGTCAGGTTGTTAGCCGCCGGAGAACTCAGGATGACCGAACGCAAATTGCTGGACAAACCAGACGAGCCGTCCAGGGCAGCGAAGCTATTCGCCCACTTGGCTAATCGCACCTCTCAGGCAGCAGGCCGAGCATCCACGTTTATTCTCGCGCTCGCCGTGGTCATTATATGGGCCCTCATCGGCCCGCTGTTTGGCTTCTCCGACACTTGGCAACTCGTCATCAATACCGGCACGACGATCGTCACGTTCCTGATGGTGTTCTTGATCCAGAATTCCCAGAACCGGGACAGCGCAGCGATCCAAGTAAAGCTGGACGAGCTGATTCGCGCGGGTGCCGCCCGGAATTCATTTGTCGGGATCGAGCATCTCACAGACGAAGAATTGGCCGAGCTGCGCGAAAAATGCGAAGCGAGAGCCAAGGCTGAGAAAGCGGGCGAGAGATCCGTGCGCAAAGCCGGAACGAAAGCCAAGAGGGCTGCCGAACGAGCCGTCACGAAGTAAGCTTCGTAGGTAAGATTCGGTCGGACCGCCTAAAGGCGACGTATCGGGCCGCCCTCTCGACCATGGTTTGTGTGCGGTCCCGTACCGCTTGCTGATCGTTCTGCAGATGAGGGCCGGAACATCAGGTCGAGACGGTCATTTACATAGGCACCGACATCGGAAACGGAAATCAAACGCCTGGGCCTGGCGCTATCTCGCTCCGAACCTTCTGGAATTGCGTGGCGCTCGTTTGATAACCTCGTCGAGCAGCAAGTCATGGAACAACAGTGCCCGACTGATCGTCCGCCAGCTCGCCCCGTGACAGTTCGCGTGCCGCAGTGGCTGTACCGGCTCCTTATCGGGCTTGCCGCGTGGTTCGCTCTAGCAGCTTGGCTCTTCTCCGCAAGCGGCCCCACTGACTACCTTCTCTCCATTGTAAGTGGATTCATTTTCGTCGTCGTTCTGCTGCAGCTAATCCTGTCGCGCGTCCGCGGCAGAGACACCACCGCCGGGACAGCCGACGCCTCGCCCCGTTTTACGGAACGAGGAGAATGGGACCTCGATACCCGGCAGGGTCACATCAGGTTCAACGAGGCCGCGGTCCAAATACTGCTGCCGCTTGCGGCGGCGGCGCTCGGCATGACGGCCATTGGTATCGCGCTGCACATCGCCGAACACATTAGCGCCTAGCATCCGAGATGGCTCTCTCCTCACCCCCGTGGGCCAGGCATTGCTCGAACTGAGAGTTTGACTATCCCCCGCTAGGCGATCTCCTGGTGCTCTTGAGCGTGGTGGCCATAGCCCTTGAGTCTCTTGCGGAACCTACGGCGTCCCTGACATTTGTTTTGTTGTGCGCGCAGACGATTTTTGCCCTTGGCCCTCAGTTGCTCAGAAGAGATTGAACCATGATCAAATCTCGCGTGCTTCTCGTGAGCCTTCTCACTGCCGCAGGCATTGCCATCCTGCCGCTCATGGCCGTGGCGATGCAGAGCGCCAGATCTGCAGGACCAGATATCACGTTGCTCACTGGCGTGATCCAGCTCGTAAACCGCGCCTATGTACATCCAATAGACTCGGACGAACTGACCAAGGACGCCTTGAAGGGAATGCTTACGCGGCTTGACCCACATTCCGACTACATGGATGAGCAGGAGTTCAGGCGATCGCAGGCGGACCTGGCCGGCAGCTTTGGTGGACTCGGTATGGAAATATCCGAACAGAATGAAATTCCCACGATCGTTTCGCCCGTCGATGCAACGCCGGCGGCCCGTGCCGGGCTCCAGCCAGGTGACGAAATTGTCCTTATCAACCACTCGAGCACACACGGCGTAAGTCTTTCGGAGGTGGTGAGCCTCTTGAGGGGTGCGCCCGGGACGAGCGTCACGATCACTGTCCTACGGGGCAAGCAGCCAGCGTTTGATGTCACGCTCACGCGAGAGATCATCAAGGTCAAATCCGTGAAATCGAAGATGGAGTCCGACCGGATCGGATACATCCGCATCAGCCAGTTCGGCGACGACACGGCAGACGGATTCAAGAAGGCCATTACCGATCTCAAACAGGGTGAAAACGGACGCATCAAGGGCCTCGTACTTGATTTGCGCGATGATCCAGGAGGGCTTCTTACCGGTGCCGTCGATGTGGCCGGGGATTTGCTTGACAGCGGTCCAGTAGTCAGCATCCGCGGAAGGGATGCCAGCGACGAAAAGGTATTCAAGGCTCCCGCACACGGCGACATGTTGTCGGGCATCCCGATCGTAGTACTGATCAACGGAGCCTCCGCGTCGGCTTCGGAGATCGTCGCGGGCGCACTGCAGGATCGCCGCCGGGCCACAGTCATGGGAACTCAAAGCTTTGGCAAAGGATCGGTGCAAACGGTTATTCCCCTGCAAGGCCATGGCGCCGTCCGGCTGACGACTGCGCTCTACTATACCCCCTCGGGAAACTCTATTCAGGACAAAGGCATTTCGCCCGACATTGTCGTCGAAGCGCCCAAAGAGCAACAGATTGCGAGCGGCGCCTTGCTCAGGGAAAGCTCACTGCATGGCGCGTTCGCAAACCCGGGGCCGCTCAACCGAGAAGCCGGCACGGGGCGCGAGCAACCGACAGGGCAAATCAAGGCTGTGTATTCTGCGCCGATCAGGGCGGACCTTATCGGTAAGCCCGAGGACGCGCAGCTCAAGGCCGCACTCGACCATCTCGTGCAGATCGCCGGCAAGGAAACAGGAGCACGCTGATCTGCACGAACTGTGTGGGATCTTCGACGAGACCTGCTCCGCACGAGTCGCTGTCGTCCGCAATCATCGGTCGAGCAGCCCGACCAGAGCGCATCTGAAGGAGACCCGGCTCGCCTCGCAGGTCGGCACGGGCGCCGGATTGGACCGGCAATCATTGGCGAGGACCTGCCATATCTCACCGGCGACGTGGCGATTCCGATCGGGAGCAACGCCTGTGAATACTCGCGGAGCGCCGCCGTCATCGGTAGCGCCCGTAGATGGTGAGTAGATGCCGAAGACGTATTGTTCGAAGCGCCTCTAGCAACCCACCCGCCTCTCCGACGTTAATTCACGGTTCTGAGCTCGGCGCCCGCACAAAGCTCTCGTCGCGCAGGTGGCGTTGCGGTTACTAGCCGATCAGGCCGCGGTCCGGACCTCGTCGCAGCTTCCTGTTGGCGCAGCTCGGGCACGATGCCGCCAGACGAGCCCACGCCGATGACCCAAGCGATTGTCAACATCGTCGATCTTTGCGTGCGCCGGTGGCGAATTGTCATCCTCGTGGGAACACTGGTGCTGGTTGGATCTGCCGTCTACGCACTGACGCAGTTTTCCATCAACACCGATATCGAAACGCTAGTCTCCCAGAAGGTCCCCTGGCATCGACGTGAGGTGGAGCTCTCGCGGAGCTTTCCGGAGAAGGGGACTTCGGTCGTGGTAACGGCCTCGACACCCGAAAACGCCGAGGTTGCGACCGACGAGCTTGCGCACAAACTGAAGGAAAATCCGGAGCTGTTTCGCCAGGTCGTGCAGCCCGACAGCGGAGACTTCTTCGAGCGTAACGGATTGCTGTTCGGCTCAACCGCGGAGGTGGAAAGGACGGTCGACGGCCTCGCCCGCGCCCGGCCATTGCTCCAGGCGCTGGCGGCGGATCCGACCTTACGTGGCGCAGCGCGCGCGCTTGGCTCGGCGGCGGAAGGGGTTCGGGCTGGCAGGCTCACGCTCGAGCAACTCGGCTGGACTCTTTCGCTGACGCGGAAGCTGCTCGGGGACGTCCTCACCGGCAAACGAGTGTTCTTCTCCTGGCAGGAGCTTCTGGAGGGGCATCAGATTCCCAAGAACCAGTCCCGGCACTTCATTGAGGTCGCGCCGAAACTGGATTTCAATGCGCTTCAACCGGGACGGACCGCGACAGAAGGAATCCGGAGGGTTGCCTCGGATCTCAAGTTGAGAGAGCGCCTCGGCGCGGCCGTCAGCATCACGGGTGAGATCCCGATGAATGACGACCAGTTCCACGTCATCCGGTCCAGCGTGGTGCGCGACACCCTCACCGCTTTGTTCGGCGTGCTGCTCATTTTGTGGATCGCGCTGCGGTCATTCAAGCTCATTGCCGCTGTATTGTTCAGCTTGGTGGTCGGGCTCGCCGCAACTGCCGCTCTGGGGCTCCTGATGGTCGGCTCCTTTAGCCTTATCTCGATCGCTTTCTTCGTGTTATTCGTTGGACTGGGCGTTGATTTCGGCATCCAGTTCAGTGTCCGCTATCGGGCAGAGCGGCACGAAGTTGACAACTTGCGCCACGCGCTACGGTGCGCGGCGCACAAGTCCGGAGCGCCGCTCGCGCTTGCGGCAGCAGCCACGGCGATTGGCTTTTTCGCTTTCCTGCCCACTGACTATCGCGGGCTCTCCGAACTCGGGCTGATTGCAGGGTCCGGCATGCTGATTGCCTTTACCTGCAGCATCACGCTGGTGCCCGCCATGCTGACCGCCCTCAATCCACCCGGAGAACCCGCCGGGGTGGGCTTCAAATCGCTCGCGCCGGTGGACGCATTTCTGCAGGGCCACCGCTTCCTGGTGATCGCCGGGACCATTCTTGTGGTCGCGGCGGGAACTCCGCTGCTCTTTCATCTGCCGTTCGACTTCAATCCGGTCGACCTCCAAAACCCCGCCTCTCCATCGGTGGTTGCCTATCGCAAGCTGCAGTCGGAACCGGAAACCAACGGCAATGACGCCGAGGTGCTCGCCCCGTCACAGCAGCAGGCCGACGGGATTGCAAAGCGACTCTCCTCGCTGCCGGAGGTGGCGCGCGTAGTAACCCTCACCAGCTTCGTTCCCGCCCATCAGGAGGACAAAATTGCCGCCCTTCGCGCCGCCGACCGCGCGGTTGGACGCGTAATCAGCCCCCATAGCACGAGACCCGCTCCTACCGACGAGGACACGGTCGCTGCGCTTCGCAGCACGGCAGAAGCGGTTTCAGAAGCGGCAGCCGGCGCGAATGGCAACGTCGCGGAGGACGCACGTGCGGTTGCGTCGCAACTCGAGCAACTGGCACATGCGCCGCCTGAAGTTCGTCGCCAGGCAGATGCAGCTGTCACACCGTCTCTGAAGTACGATGTGGACCGTCTGCGCAAAAGCCTTTCGGTCCAACCGATCGCCGTGGGAAGTCTGCCGCGCGATCTCGTTCGCGACTGGCAACTGCCGGATGGACGTGCCCGCGTGCAGGCACTTGCCAAAGGCGATGCCAACGATGTGAAGGTGCTGCGGAAATTCGCTGCCGCCGTGCTGGCCGTCGAACCAACCGCGGCGGGAGCGGCCGTCAGCTATTACGAGTCGGCCAGGACTGTACTCCGGGCCTTTGTGGAAGCCGGAATCCTGGCGCTGGTTGCGATCGCCATTCTTCTTGCGATCGCTTTGCGGCGCATCACCGACGTCCTGCTCACGCTAATCCCACTGCTCGTCGCTGGCGCACTCACACTGGAGCTGTCGGTGCTGGTGGGTCCGCAGCTCAACTTCGCCAATATCGTCGCGCTGCCGCTGCTGCTCGGGGTCGGAGTCGCCTTCAAGATCTACTACATCATGGCCTGGCGCGCCGGCAAAACCGGGCTGCTGCAATCGACGCTGACCCGCGCCGTGGTGTTCAGTGCCATGACCAATGCGGCCGCTTTCGGCAGCATGTGGGCCTCCAGCTATCCTGGAATGTCGAGCATGGGAAAGATGATGGCGCTGGCTCTCAGCTGCACCATGGCTGCAGCCGTGCTGTTTCAGCCGGTGTTGATGGGACCGCCGCGTCAGATCAAGCCGCATGCGGAGGTGCCTCCATTGCGCGAGGCGGCCGAATAGCAGCAAACGCTGAGCGGAAGAGCCAGACCTCAGATCCGCCTCAGCTTCATCGCTGGCGCAGCTGAGAGCCGTCAGAGATGGTCAACTTGACGATGCGCGTTTGTCCGGCACGGTCAATGGTCAACTCGATCTCCTTTGCCGATGCCAAAAACACAGATGCTGCGCGCGCTGCGAGCGAACACACGAACCAGCGACGGTAATGATTCTTGAAGAGACGAACGGTTGCTTATTCGTTCGAAGCAAGATCGGCCCGCGCGCTAACCATGCGGCGCGGGAGGCAGAGAAGCATATCGCCGAGACGTAAGGCTGCAGCATCCACGCGGTTGCCAAACAAAGCAGCCAGACGACCAAGCGCAGGAAACGAACGGGCACCCTGGTGCCTCCTTCCAGTCACTCCTAGTTTCAAAGGGGTCCGATGCTTCCTCGCGAGATTCCAAGAGCAGGACGAACACGGGACCACTTCTCTCCTACTCGCAAACTAGTCGTTTTCACACCGCCTGAGAAATCGCAGAGATGCGATCGCCTTGCCAAAACTGGCGGAACATGCCGCCAAGGCCGGAGCAAGCGAGCGCACACTGGAACGGTCCGACCCAGCCCTTTTTGACAAGATTGCGATATACCGGCGAACTGCACTGCGGCTACCAAAGCAGGAGCACGGCCCGACTAGCCCAAGGCATCGCCGGCCACGGAGAAGGGCGCACTTCCATCGGCCTGTCGGGAGTGAACGGCCCCGATTAGCATGTAAGCCGCCGGGACCACGAACAGCGTGAACAGCGTCCCGATGCCAAGCCCGGTAGCGATCACAAGCCCCATATTGAAGCGCGAAGCCGCGCCAGCCCCGCTGGCGACGATCAACGGTATGACCCCCAGCACCATAGCCCCTGTAGTCATCAGGATTGGCCGCAACCGAATAGCCGCCGCCTGCTCGATTGCCTCCCGCTTCGATGCGCCATTGCGCTGCAGATCGTTTGCGAACTCCACGATGAGGATCGCATGCTTGCTAATCAGGCCCATCAACGTGACAAGACCCACGTCGGTGTAAATGTTCAGCGACTCCCCGCCGAGGCCGAGACTGACGAAGACGAGCGCACCAGCAATCGACATCGGAACGGAGACGAGGATGATGCACGGATCCCGGAAGCTTTCGAACAAGGCGGCCAGTGAAAGGAAAATAATCAGAAGTGCAAAGCCGAACGTCTCGATGAAGCCGGTCGATTCCTGGACGTATTGACGGGACAGACCGCCGTAATCGATGGTGTAGCCCGCCGGCAGTGTCCTGTCGGCGAGTCCAGTCAGGAACTCAAGCGCGTCGGCCTGCGCCACGCCAGGAGCCGCTACGCCCTGAATCGTGGCGCTGTTGACCTGCTGAAAATGATTGAGCGTCTCCGGAACCGTCTTGTTCGTAATCGTCGCAATTGCCGCGAGCGGGACCGGAATGCCAGCGACGGTGGCAACATAATAATTGAGCAGCTGATCGGTATTGAGCCGGAAACGCCTCTGCACCTGCGGGATCACCTTGTAAGACCGCTGATCGAGGCTGAAATAGTTCACATAAGCGCCACTGAGCATTGTCGTCATCGCGCTACCAACATCGCTCATCTTGAGCCCGAGCTGCGCGGCCTTATCGCGGTCGATCTCGACGATCGACTGGGGATTGTCGACCTTCAGATCCGTGTCGAGGAAGATGAACATGCCGCTGTCGATTGCGGCCTTGAGAAACTTCTCGGTCGCGCCGTTGAGCCTGTCGAATGAGTCCGTAGTTTTGATTACGAATTGCACCGGCAAACCCTGGCTGCCCGGCAACGGAGGCAATTGAAACGCCGCGATCCGGGCCCCCGCAACCTCGTTCAGGCGCTGTTGAACGATCGGCTGAAGCTGGTTGCTGGTTCGGCTACGTTCATCCCATGGCTTAAGCACCATTCCGGCGACCACTCTGCCTGGTGCATTGATCTGGAATACGTGATCGGTCTCCGGATATTCCTTCATGATTTGATAGACCTGCTTTGCGTACAGCACCTTCTGCTGCAAGGTGGCATCGGGGGCCAGCGTCGATGAAGCGATCACGACTCCCTGATCCTCCTGTGGTGCAAGCTCGCTCTTGGCACTGGTGTAGAGGAAATAGATGCTGGACAAGACCAGCAGTGCGAACACCGCGGTCACAGGTAGATAGTCCAGGCTATTGTGCAGCCGTCGCAAATAGAAATTGCGCATGTCCTCAAAGCGGCGATCGATGATATTTCCGAACCACTGCTGCCACCCACGCGCCGCGCCTGGCCGGGTGAGAAGCCGCGAGCTCATCATCGGAGAGAGCGTCAGCGCGACAACAGCCGAAATAGTGACAGTTCCGACGAGCGTGAATGCAAATTCTGTGAACAACGCGCCAGTCAAGCCGCCCTGAAACGCGATCGGGACGTAGACTGAGATGAGAACCACGGTCATGGCAATGATCGGTCGGCCGAGCTCGCCCGCCGCAGCAATCGCCGCAGCGAACGAAGTCTTGCCTTGCTCCAGATGACGATTGACATTCTCGACCACGATGATGGCGTCGTCGACCACGAGCCCGATTGCGAGTACCAACGCCAGCAGAGTCAGCAGGTTAATGGAAAAGCCAAGGGCCAGCATCAGGGTAAACGCGCCGATCAGCGACAGCGGGATCGCGACCATGGGGATGACCACCGACCGCATCGAGCCAAGAAACAGGAATACGACAACATTGACGATCACGAGGGCTTCAACCAGCGTCCGCACGACGTCGCGGATCGCTGCGTGCACAAAATTGGTCGAGTCATAGACGATCTGTCCCTTGAGGCCGTTCGGAAGCGCCGCACGAATGGCCGGGAAGATTTTGTGAACCCCAGCTATGACGTCGAGCAGGTTGGCCGTTGGCGCCACCTGGATCCCGACATAGACCGCGGGCTTGCCATCGAATGCGACTTGGGTCTCGTAACTGTCGGCGCCAAGCGAAACGTCGGCGACATCCTTGAGACGCACGACTGCGCCGCTGGCCTGCTTCACGATCAGGTTGGCGAATTCGCTTTCGGTATGGAGACCCGTAGACGCCGTCAGATTGACCTCCACCATCTGACCCTTGGTAGTCCCCAAGCCCGAAATATAGTTGTTCTGAGCCAGGGCAGCCGAAACATCGGCCGATGTGAGCCCGTACGAAGCAAGCTTTCGCGGATCGAGCCACGCGCGCAAGGCGAAATTCTGCGCCCCAAGGACTTCTGCAGTCTGCACGCCCGGCACTGCCTGCAGTTTGGGCTGCACCACGCGGATGAGGTAGTCTGTGATCTGATTGCGCGCCAGAACGTTGCTGTCGAACCCGAGGTACATTGCGTCGATGGTCTGCCCCACCTGCACCGTCAGCACTGGCTGTTGCGATCCGGAAGGAAGCTGGTTGAGCACTGAACTTACCTTCGTGTTGATTTCCGTCAGCGCTTTGTCGGCGTCGTAGTTCAAGCGCAGATAGACGGTGATCGTGCTCACGCTGCTCGCACTTTGTGAGCTCATGTAGTCGATACCATTTGCCTGCGCGATTGCGTTCTCCAGGGGAGTTGTAATGAACCCGGCAATCACGTCCGGATCGGCGCCGTAGTAAGTTGTTGTGATCGTCACGACGGCGTTCTGGGTGCGCGGATATTGCAGGACCGGCAGCGAGGTCATCGCGCGCAGTCCAAGCGCAAGGATCATCAGGTTGACCACAGTGGCAAGAACCGGCCGACGAATGAAGACATCGGTAAATCTCATCGCGGCTTCACTCTTCGGACACTTGCGGGTTTGGATTGAACGGAACAGGCACCTTGTTATCGATTTTGATACGTGAACCGTTGTGGAGCTTATTCTGTCCCGCGGTCACGATGACGTCGCCAGGCTCAACTCCATCGAGCACCGCAACCTGGTCACCGCGAGTCTGCCCTGTTTTCACGAAGACCTGTCGGGCGACATATTGCCTGTTCCCCTCCCCCGTGTCCTGCCCCTTCGTCGCGACATAGACGATGTCGCCGTACGAATTGTAGTAGATCGCCGTGTTTGGCAGTGTCACGTAATGCTGAGGCGCGCCCACGTCGATTTCCACCGTCGCAAACATGCCTGGCAGCAGCTTCTCGTCGGGATTAGCGAAGATCGCTCTGACCTCGACGTTCCGGCTGGCCGTATTGACGAGCGAGTTGATCGCCAGAATCTTGCCGGTGAATTGCACGTCGGGATATGTATCGATCCCGGCTCTGACGTCTTGCCCGACCTTGATCTGCGCGAGTGCCTGTTGGGGCAGATAGAAGTCGACAAAAATGGGATCTAGCTGCTGTAGCGTCACGATCGGCGTGCCGGGCGCGATATACTGGCCGAGATCGACCTGACGTATGCCTAGTCGGCCCGAAAATGGTGCCTTAATCGATTTGTATCCGACCAACGCTTGCTGCTGCGCAACCTGTGCCTCTGCGCTTTTTAGCGTCGCAAAGTCGGTGTCGGCCGTTTGCCGACTGACGGCATCAGACTTCAAGAGGTGGCTGTCGCGGTCGTAGTTGAGCTGCGCGAGTGCTTCGGTCGCCTTGAGCGATTCCAGATGCGCGATGTCGTCGGCAGCCTCGAGCTCAACCAGCAACGCTCCCTTCTCGACTTTTGCACCGGACTGAAATCGGATCGCTTTGACGATACCAGCAACCTGCGCACTGAGATCGGCTCCCCTTTCCGCCCTCACGCTGCCAACAGCGTCCAGCCGCGTCTGCCAGGCTTGCGTGGCGGCGGTGATGGTCGAGACCGTTTGCGGCGGGTCGCGCAAGCCGGCAATCGCCTTCTGGATCATTCGAGCCTTAAATGCCTGAAAACCGACCACCGCCGCGAAAGCCGCGCCAACTAGCACAAGCATTATGGCCATTCGTCGAAACATCTGCGCACTCGGGAGAACACGAGGAATTTCGATAACGCAGGTGCGACGCTCCAGGTCGCAACGCTCTCGCAGATTTGTCTCGCAGCGCCCAGCTCTAGGCCAGACATGGCGCACGCCTTGCGCATTGCCGGTTCGCCTCACTTCCGCCGACACAGCAGTGCTGGTGCCTCGAAGCCCGTGAACTGGTTCTCCCGATCCGCGCGGGTGCGCTCCGGTCTGACGGAGCGGCCCTCCTTGGTTAGTTTCGGAGCGCTTGGTACGTTGCCGTACCATCTTCTGCACAGTTGGCCAAGCGTCCCATGGTCGGGCCACTTCGAACAACTAGATTGTCTGCGGGAGGTAGGCACGGACCAAGGGAGACGCACCATGATGCGCGCTCGCATGATCATACTGCTCTCAAGTCTTTCGCTGTTGGTACCGCAGATGGCCGTTGCGGCGTCCGACAAGGTGGTCATTGGTGACATAGACGACATGTCAGGCGTCTATGCTGATGTGATCGGACCTGGCGGCGAGACCGCCGCCAGAATGGCGATCGACGATTTTGGAGGCAACATACTCGGCAAGAAAATCGAGCTGCTTGTCTCTGATCATCAAAACAAACCAGACCTTGGTTCGCAAAGCTTTCGTGAATTTGTGGACCGGGACGGTGTGACGATGGTTCTCGGCGGCTCAAACACGGGGGTTAACCTTGCGATGGCTACCATCGCAAAGGAAAGGAAAACCCCCTTCTTCTCTATCGGCGCGGCTGGTGCCTCCCTTACCGGAAAAGACTGCACGCCATATACGGTACACTACGCATACGATACGACAGCGCTCGCGAACGGGACTGCGAGCACGGTTGTCAAGGACGGCGGCAAGTCCTGGTTCTTTGTAACAGCCGATTATGCCTTTGGCACCCAGCTACAGCAGGCAGCGTCGAAGGTTGTCGAAGCCAACGGAGGAAAGGTGGTCGGTTCAGTCCGGGTGCCGCTGGGGACCTCCGATTTTTCAAGTTATCTACTTCAGGCCCAGAGCTCCGGCGCGCATGTGCTGGGGCTTGCAAACGCCGGCGAGGATTTTACGAACTCAATCAAGGCCGCCAACGAATTTGGAATCGCCCGGACCATGAAGCCGGCGGCGCTGCTGGCTTTCATTACCGATATCCACGCCCTCGGGCTAAGCACCGCTCAAGGTCTCTACCTCACGACTGGCTGGTACTGGGACCTTAACGACAAAACCCGTGCATTTTCCAAGCGCTTTTTTGAACGCACCGGACGCGAGCCGACGATGACGCAAGCCGCGTATTATTCGGCGACGCTCACCTACTTGAACGCTGTAAAGGCTGTCGGATCAACTGATCCGGACAAGGTCATGGCACAGCTCCGAAGAACAAAGATCAACGACATGTTCACGTCCGGTGGAGTGATCCGTCCAGATGGGCTTATGGAGCATGAAATGTACATCATGCAGGTCAAAACACCGGTACAATCGAAGTACCCGTGGGACTACTACCGTCTGGTTCGTGCGATTCCCGGAGATCAGGCCTTTGGGGCGCTTCCTGACAGTGCCTGTCCGCTGCTGAGCCACTAGCTCAACTTTTACAGTTCGCCGGAGTTCTCCTGAACTCAAAGGGGTCTCGTTCGAGTCGAAATATCGGTAAGCTTGGCCGGGCCTGAATTTGACAGTTCACACCACCGAGAAAAAGAGGAGGCAGATCGCGAGCGACTCCAGTATGCGGCTCGCCCGATAAGTCAGCAACATTTGGGTGTTGAGATCACCAACGGGCCACCGCAGATCGCGCTGGTTTCCGATTGAACTTTGTTCTGCGATTTGGATCAATCCCAGCTCTCTCGGCCACTCACACTCCAGCACATAAATTCTCGCGTCGGCTGCATGAGCCGCCGGCGTCCAGCTGGCGCTGTATCCTACGCGAGTTGGTGATTCCGAATCTGCACCATCGATGATGTGATCCAGACCTGACCACTCCATCTAAGGTCTACTAACCTTAATCGAAACCTTCGATCGGCCAACGCATTCATATGACAGGGCCCATTTCTTGACAGGGGGTTGGTGCGCAGGTGCCGCTCATGGCAACACTCGACGTCGACATCCCCTCTCTCGAACGCTCCGCATATCGAGTTCGACTTCGCAGCGAGATCAGCTCTTGCGCTCTAGGGAGTGCGATCGAACGGCACGTAGTTCACGGATTTCTTGCCTACATCGACGCCCTCACCGCCCGCGGAATCGACTTCGTCGTCCGTCCGTCCGGCGCGACCATTTTTGATAGTTGCAAGGATCGCATCGGCTGTAAGTCGGCTTCAGTATCGATGCTCTTGCTACTGGGATGGGCCACCTTCGCGGTGACACTGCACGTGAGGCATGAGACCATCGGCGTCTGGTGCGCCGTAATCCTCACGTTGGTGCCGTTCGTTCGAGATCGGTCACCTCACCGAACTGAAAGCGAAAACAGGAGGCACCGAAGATGAGCACAAGAAACATCTCGCGTGTCACGAGACGTAGGTTCGTGAAGCAAGCGGGGCTTGCACTGGCTGCTGCCCCATTGATTTCCGCGCCATTCGTGACACAAGCGTTAGCGGATACCAAGGCGCTGTCCATCGTGCAATGGAGCCATTTCGTCCCCGAATACGACAAGTGGTTCGACGCATTCGCTAAGGACTGGGGCGACAAGAACAAACTTTCAGTCACCGTCGACCACATTCCGGTCGGGAATATTGCTGCACGTGCGGCTGCCGAAGCCTCCGCCGGAGCGGGTCACGACATCTTCGGATGGAACGGCTCCGGCGGCGCACATCTCTATCGCAAATTCCTGGTCGATCTGACTAGTCTGGTCGATGCGACCGAGAAGAAGTACGGCGAGATTTCCACCATCGGCCGCCAGATAGGCTATAACCAGGACGACAAGACCTGGTCGGCTTTCCCTGATTTCTACATCAGCTTCCCATCCATGTATCGCAAGAGCATGTGGGACGAGATCGGAGTAGCGCCGGATACCTGGGACAACGTGCGCAAAGGCGGCGCCAAGCTGAAGACCAAAGGTCATCCGGTGGGCATTTCGCTCGGCCATAGCAATGACCCGAACACAACCTGGCGCGGCCTATTGTGGGCGTTCGGTGGCGCGCTGCAAGACGAGTCTGGCAAGAAGGTCGTGCTCGGCAGCAAGGAGACCCTTGAAGCCGTCAAGTTCGTGGCGGCGCTGTACAACGAGGCTATGACGTCAGAAGTGCTGTCATGGGACGATTCCAGCAACAACCGCTATCTTGCTTCCGGCGTCGGCTCGATGATCATCAACCCGATCTCGGCCTACCGGACGTTTCAGAAAAGTAATCCGAAAGGAGCGGACGACACTTTCGTGATGGTGCCGCCGAAGGGACCGGCGCGCCAGATCATGGGCGGCTCGGCGGAGTACTACGGTATCTGGAAGTTCGCCAAGAATCAGGAAGGCGCGATCGAGTTCCTCAAGTACTACGCCGACCATTGGCCCGAGGCCTTCAAGGCAAGCGAAGGCTATAACAACCCGTGCTTCGCCAACCTCGTACCGAAGCCGATGCCGATCCTGTCAAATGACCCCACCTCGACACCCAGCGACAAGTTGGCGATGCTCCAAGGCTCGGACGCGTGGTCGGCCGCTCCTGGTTATCCCGGGCCGTCGTGGCCCGCCGTCGACGAGGTCTATAACGACTTTGTCATCTGCGACATGATGGCGAAGGCGGCGGTGGGCCAGCTGTCCGCAGAGGAAGCGGTCAAATGGGCCGCACAGCAAAGTGAAGCTGTCTTCAAAAAATGGCAGGGCAGCTAGGGCTACTGCGGATCGCGCACGCGCGCGGCCGAGATGGGGCGAACAAGATGACGGGAGGCTCTCCGATCGGCGGGGAGCGCACCGCTATCCAGCGGAGATCCGAAAGATCAATGGCCGAAGTTCTTGCCAAAGACATCGTCAAGTCGTTCGGGGGCGAAGCGCCAGCCGTCAACGGAATCACCTTGGCGGTACCTGACGGGGAGTTCATGGTGCTGCTCGGGCCCTCAGGTTGCGGTAAAACGACGCTGCTGCGGATCATCTGTGGCCTCGAAAAGCAGACCAGCGGCGACCTTCTGATCGACGGCCGCATCGTAAACGAGATACCCCCACGCGCTCGCGGCGTGGCGATGATGTTCCAGAGCTATGGCCTCTATCCGCATTACACGGTGCGGAACAACATCTCTTTCCCGCTGCGTACGCAGCGAGTTCCAACAGTCGCAATCGACAAGAAAGTCGAGTGGGCCTCGCAGCTGCTAGGCATCGGGCATCTGCTCGAGCGACGGCCGCGCCAACTGTCTGGCGGGGAGCGTCAGCGCGTTGCTTTGGCGCGCGCTCTCGTCCGAGAACCGACCGCGCTGCTGCTCGACGAACCGCTTTCCAACCTGGATGCCAAGTTGCGCACATCGGCCCGCCAGGAGATCAGACAATTTCAGCAACGCGTCGGGCTCACCACAATCTATGTGACACATGACCAGGTCGAGGCAATGGGGATGGGCGACCGCATCGCCGTCATTGATAAGGGGAAGATTCGCCAAGTGGGAACACCGGTAGAGATCTATAACGATCCCGCCGATCTCTTCGTCGCGACCTTTGTCGGCGCGCCGCCCATGAACATCGTGACTCGTAAGGGCGGCGGGTATCTAGGTTTCCGTCCTGAAAACTTCCTGCCGAGGGCGATGGTCGAAGATGAAAGTGCGGCCGAATTTTCGTTCCGGGTGGATCGCTCAGAATATCTCGGCTCGGAGCGGATCGTCTACGGGGTGATGGAAGGCTTCGATTCGGGGCAGCCGATCACCGCCAAGCTGCCCGGCGCCCACGTCGCCGAGGCAAGTATCCGCACCGGCGAGTGGCACGCATTCGCAGTGAACAGGAACTCGCTTCGGTACTTCAATGGCAACGGCAACCGAATCACTCCCCATTGAACGGACTTTCCTCCATGGCCGTCATCACTGAAACAATCCCCAGACCAGCCTCCCGGCTTCGATTCCTGCTGGACCGACGCGATCTGCTCGAAGTGGTCCTGATCGCACCGGCGATCCTCTATGTTCTTTTGCTGGTTGGATTGCCGCTGCTGCTGGCAATCTATTACTCGGTCAGCGCTTACACCATCTACAATCCGACCTGGCGCTTTGTCGGGCTGGCGAACTTTGAGCAGATCATCCAAGACCCTACCTTCACCCATACATTGGTCAATACGTTCATCTTCACCTTCGGATCCCAACTGCTCGGGTTGGTGCTCGGAAAGTTCGGCGCCTTCCTGTTGCTGCGGCCATTCCCCGGACGAAAACTTGTGCGGGCGCTGATCATCCTGCCCTTCGCGGTGCCGGTTGCGCTCGCGACCATCGCCTGGCGTTGGATGTTCGATTCGCTCTACAGCGTCATCACCTGGACGTTGATTGCTATGGGGCTCGTCGACCGCGCAAACGCGCCGAACTGGCTTGGCGATCCTCATCTGGCGATGTTATGCGTGATCATCATTAATGCTTGGCGTTTTTTTCCATTTGCCATCGTGATCTTCCTCGCCGGCATCACCGCGGTTCCGCAGGATGTGCTCGATGCCGCGACGATCGACGGCGCCGGCTTTTGGCGCCGTAACTACCAGATTATCCTGCCGATGATTCTGCCTATCGTCGCGATTGGCCTGATTTTCGGCATCGTGTTCACGTTTACCGACCTGTCGATCGTTTTTCTACTGACCCAAGGCGGCCCAGTCGGAGCGACTTCGGTGCTGGGTTTTGCGGGCTTCCAGACGGGCATCGTCTCAGGCGACATTTCGCATGGCGCGGCCATCTCTCTGTTTATGTTGCCGGTGCTCCTGATCGTTGTCGTTTTTATGCTTCGCTTCATTCGTCGCCGGGAGATCTGAAATGCGCCCCGCGATTTCCCGCTCGCTAGGTCAGGTCGCGTTCTTTACCGCATTGGCATTTTTCGTAATCCTTGCAGCGTTCCCGTTCTACTGGATGCTGATCACCGCATTCAAACCGAACAGTGACCTCTACAACCTCAGCAATAACCCGTTCTGGTTCAATCAACGACCGACGCTCGATCATGTGATGTACCTCTTCAAGGAGACGTTGTTCGCACGTTGGTTGTTAAACTCGCTGCTCATCGGCGTCTGTGTCGTCATGATCACTCTCGTCACTGCGGTGCCCGCGGGTTATGCCCTCGCCCGCATGACGAGTCGAAGGGGAGAGACGTTCGGCATCGCGATCTTCCTGACGTATCTCGTACCGCCAACCTTGCTGTTTCTGCCGCTATCCCGAATCATCGCCGAACTCGGCCTGCAAAATTCGATGTGGTCATTGGTGCTGGTCTATCCGACGTTCACGATCCCGTTCTGCTCATGGCTACTGATGGGATTCTTCAAGGCACTGCCGGTCGAGATCGAGGAAGCAGCGATCGTCGACGGCTGCAGCGTGTTCGGCGCGTTCATCAAGATGGCCGTTCCGCTGTCTGTGCCGGCTATCCTGACCGTGGTGATCTTCACTTTCACCCTGACCCTGCAGGAGTTCGTCTATGCATTGACCTTCATCTCATCGTCCGACCAGAAGCCGATCACCCTAGGCGTATCGACCGATCTGATCCGTGGCGATGTGTTTTTCTGGGGCGAGATTATGGCTGGCGCCTTGATCGCCGCTGCCCCGGTGGCTATCGCATACAATCTGTTCCTGGATCGCTTCATTTCCGGCATCACCGGGGGGGCCGTCAAATAACCATGGCTGCGGCGAACATCTCAACGCCGGAGGCTGAATCCCAACCTTCCTGTCCCACACCGGTTTGGCGCACCGCGCTGTCCCGGTTCTGCCACTTCTGGATCAGGAAGGCCATCGACAACGTCACGATGGTCGTGCCGGTGTTGATGACGAGCTGCCAAGTGTCGGAGAAGTGGAACAGAGGTCGGGCACGGTGAGGACCACCGCGCAAGCCAGGAAAAAGGTGGAAGCGCGCCCGGCCCGCTGCGATGCCTTGTTTGCAACGGATGCGAGCAGTCCGGTTGGCGTGCCGCTCGCTTTCCGGACGGTTTTGCTGCATGCCGCCCTCCCTAGCCGCCTAAAGGCTCCCCCGACTGCACTCGGCACGTATCAGCCGCCGCTCGCGAATCCCGGGTAGAGGCTCATTCCTCCGTCTACGAAGAGCGTGGTGCCGGTCACGTAGTCGGCTGCATCCGAAGCGAGCCAGGCCACCGCCTGTGCGATGTCCTCCGGCTCTCCGATGCGCTTGTACGGCACCAAGGACATCAGCCGTTCGTAGGCCTCCGGGGTCTCCCATGCGGGACGATTGATGGGCGTGCGAATGGCGCCCGGCGCTACGCCGTTGGCGCGGATCGCCAAGGGGGCGACTTCCTGGGCGATGCTTCGCATCAACTGCATCACGCCGCCCTTGGAAGAAGCGTAGTTGACGTGACCCGCCCAGGGGATCTCCTGGTGGACCGAGCTCATGAAGACGAGCTTGCCGGCGGCGGCCGAGATCTCGCCGACTACCCCGCGCCTCATGAATTCCCGGATAGCGTCGCGGGCGCAGAGGAATTGCCCTGTGAGGTTCACGCCGATCACCTTGTTCCACTGAGCGAGCGTCAGGCGATCAAAAGCAGCGTCGCGCTGCAGTCCAGCATTGTTCACCAGGATGTGCAACGTTCCGAAATGGTCGATGGCCTGTGCGAACATCGACTTAACTTGCTCCTCGTCGCTCACGTCCGCCTTGATCGAGATCGCCCGCCGACCGGAGGCCTCGATCGTGTGGGCGACCTCTTCCGCTGCTGCGGGATCGACGATGTAGTTGACCACCACGTCGGCACCGCTTGCCGCTAGTCCGAGCGCGACCGCCTTTCCGATTCCGGAGTTAGCTCCGGTGACCAGCGCCGGCTGGCCTTCGAGCACGACGGGGAAGCGGCTGGCCGGATGCTCGGGAGCGATCGCTGTTGGCGTGGAAGTCGGGGCTGCTGCCTCACTCATGTGTTCCTCCCACGCGGTCATTCAACTTTGTCGACAGTCGGCGAGTGGTGCTGCCGCCGCGTTGTTCGAATGGTTTCTCGGCGTGCGTCAGATTGTGCGCTGTGTTCACCAGGGCGATATGCGAGAACGCCTGCGGCAAATTTCCCACCAATCGACGACGTGACGCGTCGTATTCCTCGGAAAGCAGGCCGACGTCGTTGCAAAGACCCAAGAGGCGCTCAAACAGCTTGACGGCGTCGGCATGTCGGCCGACCATCTGATAGGCGTCGGCGAGCCAGAAGCTGCAAGCGAGAAACATGCCCTCGCCTGGAGGCAGCCCGTCATCGGCCGAGCCCGTGTCGTAGCGGCGGACGAAGCCGTCAGTCAGAAGGTCCTGCTCGATGGCCGAGATTGTGGAGGTCACGCGGGGATCTTCCGGCGGAAGAAAGCCGACGGCCGGGATCAGCAGCAGGCTGGCGTCCAGTAGGGACTCGCCGTAGACTTGGACAAAGGACTGCCGTTTAGGATCGTAGCCGCGCCTGCAGACATCATCGTGGATCTCGGCGCGGAGTTCCTTCCATTCATCGACAGGCCCTGCCATTCCGAACTCGTCGGCGCTCTTGATCGCGCGGTCGAAGGCGACCCAGGCCATCACCTTGGAATATGTGAAATGCCGGCGCCCGCCCCGAACCTCCCAGATCCCTTCGTCCGGTTCGGTCCAAATCGATTTGAGATGGTGCAGCAGTGCACATTGAATGTCCCAGGCTCGCTCGTTCTCGGGTAGTCCCCCGCAACGGGCCTGGTGAAGCGCGTCCATCAACTCGCCATAGACGTCAAGCTGAAGCTGCGCATGCGCCGCGTTGCCGATGCGGACGGGCTTCGATCCCTCATATCCGGCGAGCCATGGCACCTCCCATTCGGTGAGGCGGCGCTCGCCCGTCACTCCGTACATGATCTGAAGCTGCGTCGGGTCGCCCGCGACCGCGCGCAACAGCCAGTCCCGCCAACGGCGCGCCTCGTCGTAGTAGCCGGCGCCCATAAGAGCCAGGAGCGTCAGGGTGGCATCGCGAACCCAGCAGAAGCGGTAGTCCCAATTTCTCGATCCACCGATCTGCTCCGGAAGCGAGGTCGTGGGCGCCGCTACGATCCCGCCCGACGGCCTGAACGTCAGGGCCTTCAGCGTGACGAGCGATCGGACAACGGCATCGGAATAGGGGCCTTCCTGATTGCAGCGACCGGACCAATCACGCCAGAAGCGGTCGGTCTCTCGGAGGGCTTCTTCTGGATCAATCGGCGCCTCCACCGGGAGGTACGATGGCTGGTACGACAGCACGAATGTCAGCTGCTGGCCCGGCTCGACAGAAAAGGAGCCCACGATTTTCTCGGATCCGCCGCGCAAAGCAGCGCCGGTCCTGAGCACCAGCATGTGAGCACCGGCTACGGCGCTCAGCGCGCCGTCATCGAGACGGCTTGTCCAGGGCACCGTCACCCCGTAGTCGAAGCGCACGACCAGTTCCGTGCACATCCGGATTTTCCCTGCGAGCCCTTCCACGATCCGGACGATTTTCGAACCGTTCACCTTCGGCGGCATGAAATCGGTCAGCCGCACGCAACCGTTATCGGTCTTGAACGTGGTCTCGAGGATCAACGTTCCGGGCCGGTAGTGGCGAGAGGCCGAATGCTGTTCATCTGGTCGGATCAGCCAACAGCCGTTGTTGTCGCCCCCGAGGAGCTTGGCGAATACGCTGTCCGAATCGAAGCGCGGCAGGCACAGCCAGTCGATCGAACCGTCCAGCCCGACCAGGGCGGCCGTCTCGCAATCGCCGATGAGCGCGTAATCCTCAATTCGAGACATGGAAGCTACCACATTATCCAAGTGTG
This sequence comes from Bradyrhizobium sp. Kon10, assembly GCF_055807395.1. Classification (NCBI taxonomy): domain Bacteria; kingdom Pseudomonadati; phylum Pseudomonadota; class Alphaproteobacteria; order Hyphomicrobiales; family Nitrobacteraceae; genus Bradyrhizobium; species Bradyrhizobium sp. Kon10. The sequence continues at coordinate 421,083 of NZ_JBVVOZ010000003.1, forward strand.
GAGACTGACCTCGGTTCCCTTACGGGATGGAAATCAGGCCTGCCGGAATTCGCGGCGCGCGCTGCGGGAATCGCCTCACAGATTGGATCGGACGTACGGCCAGCAATCTTGGCGCGAGTTGTGCCTCTCGCGCTTTCGCAATCTTCTGCCTGCCCGGTAAGGGCTCACTGAGCCCTTGCGGTGGGCCGGAACGGGTGGATGACCGTCGGCGAGAACGGTAATCCGGGCGCTTTCGCGGAGATACCGACAGACTACGGTCGAGGGGCAAGTGGCCAGACCATCGGCCCGGTCGGCCGCGATGCAGCTGCTCTCACTGGCGCCGTGGCCGCTTGAATACGAACAGCACTCCGAGCGCGCCTGCCGCGATCAGGGTGGCAGCATAAGGAACCAACCGGGCGACAGTGCCGCGAGCTACGACTGCTGCATTTCTTGATTCCGCGCTGAAGCTGCCTCGCGTTCGGTGCAGAGAATGTGCTGGCTTGTAAAGATTGTCTATGCGATCGGGTCCGATCGGGTTGTTTGTCTGCTGGCCTCCAATGCAGACCTTCGCGAGATACCAGTCCATGAAGCTCGGTAAGACCATATTGGCAAGGATGACCTTGAGCGTGCTCAATCCGATCCAATATTCCCGCGCCGGCTTGTTCGCCGCGTGGAAGACAACGTCCGCTATCACTTCTGGCTCGACGACCGGCGCAACCGGTCGCGGCCCACGGCGCATATGGGCCCTTGCCCAGTCAAATTGAGGGGTGTTTACGGCCGGCAACTGCAGCATGGTCAAGTTGATCCCGCTTCGCTCGCTGATGAGTTCGGCACGCAGCGAATCGGTGAAGCCCCTGATGGCGTGCTTGGCTCCGCAATAGGCCGACTGCAGAGGAATGCCGCGATACGCCAGTGCCGAGCCGATCTGGATGATCGATCCTCGATTTGCCGCCCGCATATGGCGGAGTGCGGCCATGGTGCCGTGTACGAATCCGAGATAGGTAACCTCGGTGACGCGACGGAATTCATCTGGTGTCATTCTCCACACCGGCGAAAACACCGTCACCATAGCGTCGTTCACCCACACATCGATGTGTCCGAAGGTTGCTGCGATGCGGTCAGCGGCCGCAAATACGGCGTCGGCATCCGCGACGTCGAGAGGAAGAACGATGGCTCGACCTCCCAGCTTTTCCACCTCGTCACGAACTTCCTGGAGAGCTGTGCCGTCCCGCGCAATGAGCCCGATCGAGAAACCCGCCTGCGCGAACCGATGGGCCGCCGCACGACCGACGCCTGCAGACGCACCGGTGATGACGACCACCTGACTTGGCTTGACCGGCAGATGATTCACGGCTGGCTCCTGATGTTGATAGCGACTGAGCGGATGCACGCCTTGCTAGTTCGCCGGAAAGGCAATGGTGGTCAGCAACGCCATTGCCGGCTGTCGCGAATCGAGCCTTGTATGCTGAACCACGATCGGTGCATTCGCCTCGATGAGCGAGGCGTAGCTGGTGTCACGTGGCACCGGCGCGGGGTCGGCAAGGTCATTGAAGCGCATGTGCAGCGTTCGCCTGGCAGGTACGGTGACGAGAAAGGGACCGACAGGGTCGCGGTTTTCGAAGAACAACGTGATCTTGATCTCGACGTCCCGGTCTCCCGTGTTCAGGAAGCAAGCTGCTTCGTGCGAGACGAGATCATGGGCGTCGCTGACGCTACCACTGGGAATATACCCTTCCGGAATCGCCCAAACGGTGCAGCCGAGCTCTCGCATGTCAATCCTCCAACCTGATCAGCGCCAACCCGCTTTGAGGATCCCTTCTCTTGCGCAAATGGGCCGGGCTTTCCGTAATGATGACCTCTAGCGTTGGACGCACCACACCGGATCCCAAGTGCCCGGCCAGCGCCACCCCGTCGCGCTTGCCGACCACCAAATGAACGTGGATCGACGGCTCGCCTGAGGGTCCCAGAGCGACGTCACCCATCAGAGACGCCACCTCGACCTGTTCGTGGACGGCATTATTCAAATACTCCCTCTTTTCCCAATCGAAGTATTTCAGAACAACCTCGCTGAAGGCGCCGATCCCCGTCATTTGTGCCGCTGAGATCCGTTGCTCCTTGGCCAGTGAAGCCAAGCAATCCATTGCTTCTTCACCCGTCTCAAGCACCACTGCAAAGGTTCGCTGGCCTGCGCTCTTGTTGAGAATCTTGTGCTGCATCGAATTCACCTATTTCTCGTTAGACATTCTCGCTTGACCACATCGTGATCTCTCCTTGACGGGCGAGGGCGCGAATACGATCGGCGGTACGGCACGCGATCGCTTGGATGGTTAGGGACGGATTGGCTCCCCCGACGGTCGGAAAAACAGAGCCGTCGCAGATCCACAAATTTGGGATATCCCAGCTGCGGCAATCCGCGTTCACGACACTGCTTGCGGGATCGGGGCCCATGCGAGCAGTGCCATTGAGATGGCAGGTATCATCCGTCTGGAACCAGATGTCCTTGGCATCGACAGCTCGAAGGGCCTGGCTCATGAACTTGAGCGAATGATCGATCAAGCGCTTGTCGTTTTCGCACCATGAATAGGTCACGCGCGGAATTCGCAACCCGTATTGATCGACCTCCTCGGTCAAGCTGACGCAGTTTCTTTCCTGGGGCAGCATTTCACCGACGATCTTCAGACCAACGACGTGATTGTAGTTCTTCATTTCCTCCACGAGCCTGGCCCCCCACAGGCCGTGCGCGCTCGCCTGCGTATTCGCCCAGAGTTGCGGCAGTGGCCCTTGGCTCATGTAGGCGTAACCGCCAAAGAAATCCTTGCCCGCATCCTCATAATTCCAGTGCTCGGTGATCGCGAGCGAAGGCGGCCCCTTGTACGATCGGATTTCGTCATCCATTACGCCCCACACGGCCTGATTGGACTGCGCCATCAGGTTCTTGCCGAGCAGACCCGAGCTGTTGGCAAGCCCCTCCGGGAATCTGTCCGTCGCGGAATTGAACAAGAGCCTTGGCGTTTCGATCGCATACCCGGCGACAACGACGTTGTGCGCACGCTGAAAATGCCAGGCGCCGTCGCGATGGTAGTGCAGGCCCGAGGCGAGACCGGTCCGGCTCACCTCGACACGGCCGACCATGGCAAGGTCCCTGATTTCGGCGCCTGCAGCGAGCGCCCGTGGAATCCACGTCACGAGCGCGCTCTGCTTCGCGTTCGTCGAACATCCTGTGACGCAGAAGCCGCGATAGACGCAAGGGTGCGCCAGACCTCGGGGAGCGGAAAGAGTGGCAAGCGGTGTTTCGGTCCACTTGATCCCCATCGCGTCGCAACCCTTGGCGAGTGCACGCGCAGCCGCGTTGAGCGGATGGGCTCGATAGGGGTACCGCGGTCGCGGCGGGCCCCAGGGATAGTTGATCGGACCGGATATTTTCAGTGCCTGCTCGACCTCGGTGTAATAGTCCCACATCTCGCGCCAATCCAACGGCCAGTCGGCCCCATAGCCAAGCAGCGTGCGCGCCTTGAACCACTCGGGGCGGAAGCGAAGCGACACCATGGCAAAATGCACGGTCGAGCCTCCGACCGCCTTGCCACAGTTATTGCTGCCCAGCTGCAGCGGATTTTCCCCGTCCACGATGCGATCGTCCGTCCAGTAGAGTTTGGTTTGCTCGGATTCATCGGAAGCAAAGTCTTCGAGCGGCCGAAAATATGGCCCGGCATCGAACGCAACGACTGAGAAGCCATATTCGGCAAGCTTGCACGCGAGCGTGCCGCCGCCCGCCCCGGTTCCCACGATGGCGAAGTCTACAACCTCGTCCTCGCGGTACTGCTTCATCGGCACCCAACCGCCGGGTCGGAAAACATCCGGCGCGTGGCCGTCCCGGGCGCGCGGACTTTGCAGGGGGTCATCGGACATGGCGATTGATCCTCGCTGCCTTGTCCTCAGCGCCCGGCTTTGCTTCAGCTGCCTCCCAGGGATCGCGCTCGTTGAAATCAAGACGCACATAGCCGCGGGGACTTGCCGGTCCACCCCAGCCGATCTCGCTCCACGCAGTGGGGTGGGCGTAATACGCAAGCACGATGTCGCGCAATAATCTGCGTTTGAAAAAGTCCGCAGAGCGCATTGTGCCCCACTCCGAAGCGGTGAGCGCACCAGCTTCAGCCTGACGGAGCAGTTCATCCTGCTCCGCTTCGGTGATCTCGGCGAAGCGTCGCTGGTAGGCCAGTTGCGCTTCCGCGTCGATGGCCTTTAGCCCCTGCCGCCATGCCTCTCCGTCTCGCGGCATTCCGGCAACGCGATAGCCGTCGCGAGTACCTTGATGCAGTTTGCTGTCGAGGAGCGCCGCAACCGGAACTTTCGACCGATTGGCCGGCTGCGGGAGGATACGGGCGGCGATTGCCGAAACGGTCTCGAACTCGGGGACTGTGAAGAACCGCGGCTCCGGTGCGATCGCCAAACGGCGCGCCACGACCGCCCGGGTCTTGTCATTCCACGACGGTCCGCTCCACTTCTTCAGAACGTCATAGTCGGGATAAGGCTCGCTTGAGCTAACAGGGCGCGTCCTGTCATGCATCAGGGTACTCCCTCATCAGCTCGAGCGCTGCAAGACCTGCAAGAGCGAGCCCGGCAAAGCTCGGCGGCGCCGGCAGCGGCGGCCCGCTGAGAAGATTTTGGCTCCAATTGCGCCAGCCACCCATATTGCGGGATACGCCGTAGGCGTGAAAACCGACCCCTGCCAAGCCCATCCCTACAAGCAGTCGCATCCACCAGCGCGCGAGCCGATGCGGGCGCCGTGCCCCGGCTGACGCCGCCAGAAGCAACCCGGCTCCGATCGGCGGCAGGGTGACTGGAATGGCCATGACCGGATTGTGGAATGCCCCGCGGAAATGCAGCAATCCCACTTCCCCCGTGGTCCCCAGCAACCCAGCCGCGGTCACCGCCGCGATGGTCCGACCGGCTGGAAGCGAGAGGACTTCGGGCCCTGTTTGTGACTTGCTCTCGCGCACGCGCTCCGAGCAATATCCCAAAAGGCCAGAGAGCAGGATCGCCATAGGAGCGCCGACAGGCGCGCCATAAAACAGGTTCTGCCAGCTGAAGCCACCGACCTTCTTCGTCACGTTGTACAAATGAAAGCCGGTCCCAATCAGACCGGTCGCGGCGGCCAACAGATAAGTTGTATCCCGCGCTCCGTGAGCGACCGGACGCGCGTCCGCAGTCCCGTGGGCACTCATCGCAAGCGTCACCGCCGATACAACGAGCGGCGCGAACATGGCCTTGTTCTTGAAGGAGCCGCGGTAGTGCTCGACCGCGCTATCCGCAAGCACCGAGGCTGCCAAGCCGCCGGCCGCGCGGTTCAATCGACGCGCCGCGACTACGGACTTCTTCTGCGTCGACTTCTTTGGTCGCCAGAGAACGAGTGAACCTGTCGGGCTGGCCGACCGATCGGCCAGCGAACGGGAAGCATCGGCGGCATACTGGAAAGGAGACTGCGTTGTTCGTGTCATGCGGCGTACTCAAATGGCATAGGGCGCGGCATCCGGCTCTTTGAAGGCCAGCCCGTTTCCCGGTTGCGACAGATCGGGATAGATGACGCCGTTCTTCGGGACAGGAGCGCCTTCGAACAGCATGTGCTCGATCCGGACATGATCATGAAACCATTCCAGGTGACGCAGGCGCGGCGCTGCACAGCCGGCGTGCAGATGCAGCGAAGGCGCACAATGGGCGGACAAATCGACGTGAAATGCGTCACACAGGGCAGCGATCTGGAGGAAACCGGTGATCCCGCCACAGCGCGTCATATCCGCTTGCTGCACGTCGACCGCGCCCGCGGCGAGCATTCTCCGCACGTAATCCGCCGTGTAGGCGTATTCACCTGCCGCGACATCCATTCCGGGCGGGACGCGCGCGCGAACCGCTTGCAAACCGGCGAGATCATCTGAGGAGACGGGCTCCTCGAACCAGCTCACGCTTTCCTGGACAAAGGCGTTCGCAAGCTCGAGCGCTTGCTTGGGTGTATACGCGCCATTTGCATCGACAAAGAGGCTCGCGCGTTCACCGATGGCCTGCTTGGCGAGCCTCACACGCTCCGGGTCGCGTTTTGGCTGCGAGCCGACCTTCATTTTGACGTAGGCGCACCCCTGTTCGGCAACCCACGCTCCAAGCTGCTCTTGAAGTTCATCATCGGAGTAAGAGGTGAAGCCTCCGCTCCCGTAGATCGGGACGCCAAGCCGGTAGCTGCCCAGCACGCCGACCAACGGCATGTCCAGGAGCCGGGCCTTGAGGTCATAAAGCGCGGCGTCAACCGCCGAAATAGCGGTCGCTGCGAGTCCTTCTCGACCCAGGTTGCGCACGGCGCGCTGCATGGATGCCCACGAGCTCTGCGGAGACATGGCATCCTGACTTTTGATGGATGGATACAATTCGGCTTCGATCAGGCGGGCAATGGATGCGCTCGAATAGGTGTAGCCGAGGCCTTTCTTGTTGCCGGCCCACGCCTCGACGACGACAAGAGTCGTCGAATCCCAGCTGAACGTCCCATCCGCTTCCGGCCGATCGGTCGGAATGGCAAACGCTCGCGCGCGCAGGCGGTCGATGGAAGGGTCAGGCTTCATCTAGTCCTTCCCGGGCACGAGACTGGTCAGCAGCTCCTTTGCGCTGTTCTTGAGCACGCTCCCGAGCTCAGGTTCGGACGGAATCATGCTGATGAAGTTCTTCGCGTCCTTGAGCGTGATGTGCGGTGGCAAGGGCGGCACGTTCGGGTCGGTGTAGGCCTCCAGCACCACGGGCCGGTCGGCCGCGAGGGCCTGATCCCAGGCGGCTCCGACCATGTCCGGATTGTCGACGAAAATTCCCTTCAAACCCAGCAGCTCGGCGTAGCGATGATATGGAAAATCCGGGATACTCTGCGTGGATTCCGTCTTGCCGGAGCCGAGCTGGATGCGCTCTTCCCACGTGACTTGGTTGAGATCGCGATTGTTCAGGACGAGAACGATGACGCGAGGATTCGACCATTGCTTCCAGTATTTGGAGATGGTGATCAGCACGTTGAGCCCGTTCATCTGCATGGCACCATCTCCCATGCACGCGATGACGGTCCGCTCCGGATAGGCCATCTTGGCCGCGAGCGCGTAAGGAGTGCCCGCACCCAGTGAAGCCAACCCGCCCGAGAGTGAGGCTTTCATGCCGCGGCGGATCTTCAGATCCCGGGCATACCAGTTCGCGACGGATCCGGAGTCGGCCGTGATGATCGCATTATCCGGAAGTCGCGGTGACAACTCCCAGAACACGCGCTGTGGGTTGAGCGGATCGGCAGTGTCCATAGCACGTCGTTCCAGCGTGCCCCACCATTCGCGCACGCCGCTTTCGATGTCCCGGCGCCAGGCCGAGTCCTGCTTTTGCTGAAGAAGTGGGAGCAGCGCGTTCAATGTTGCCGCGCTGTCGCCAACAATATTGACCTCCATTGGATACCGCAGGCTGAGCCGCGACCCGTCGATGTCGATTTGCACCCCACGCGCGTCTCCCGGCTCTGGCAAGAACTCGCTGTATGGGAATGCGGAACCCACCATGAGGAACGTGTCGCAGTTCTTCATCAGATCCCAGCTCGGCTTGGTTCCGAGCAACCCGATAGAACCGGTCACGAATGGCAAATCGTCCGGCAACGCAGCCTTTCCGAGCAGCGCCTTCGCAACACCCGCCTGAAGGCGCTCCGCGACGGCGATGACTTCATCCGTAGCTTCGAGTGCGCCTGCGCCGACCAGGATGGCGACCTTGTCCCCGCTGTTGAGCACGTCCGCGGCGGAACGCAGCAAGGCCTGGTTCGGCAGCGTGGCCGGGCCGGCATAGCCGACCCCGGTGTGGGTCGCGCCATGCGCGAGCGGCGGATCGACGTATTCGAGCTCCTGCACGTCCTTCGGCAAGATTACGCACGCAACGGCGCGTCTAAAGTGCGCGATCCGAACCGCCCGATCGATCAGGTGGCGCACCTGCTCGGGGACACTCGCTTGCGCGACGTACTCCGTGACGTCCTGGAATAGTGTTTGGAGATCGACCTCCTGCTGATAGCTCGCGCCGATCGCGCTTCGCGCCTGCTGTCCCACCAAAGCGACCACCGGGACATGATCCATTTTCGCATCATACAGACCATTCAACAGGTGGATCGCCCCCGGTCCCGACGTGGCGTAGCAGAGCCCCACTTGACCCGTGAACTTCGCGTGCGCCGAGGCCATAAACGCGGCCATCTCCTCGTGTCGGACCTGAACGTACTCCATCGAGTCCTTGGCCCGATCGAGCGCCACGTCCAGCCCGCCGACGCCGTCCCCGGGATAGCCATAGACGCGCTTCAAGCCCCATTCGGAAAGCCGATGCCAAACGAATTCGCTGATGTTCATTGGATTGATCTCGGTGATGGCGCCGCGAACGGCTCAGACGAATCCAACGTGGAATGTTCGCGAACGTTGCAGCGTTACAGGTTATTTAGCTTCGGCGGCCACGCAATCCGGCCTGAGGCTAACCTGTTTTTGTACGGTAGCGGACCGAGATCGCGTCTGGCATTCCTGGCGCGACCCGGCGACCAACAGCGCCACTTCATACGCAAACTCGTGCGTCACCGCGAACTACGCCGAGACTCGATTGCCGCATCAACACTTCTGATTGCGGGTTACAGCAGCTACCGCGACAAGAATGCCAACATTGAAGTACTACAAGAAGCCGAACGGAAGACGAGCTACAGATTGAAGCGTCATTACCTCCTTCAACCATCGCCCTGATCTTTCCTGTTCGAAGGGACGGCGATCCCGCTTCTGTGACCGCCGTACCGGCGTCATTAAAAAGCGGCAGCTCGCGTTGCGCTTCCAACGACCTGGAGGGATCGTTTAGCCCCGCGATGCGGGTAGTGCGGTTTCGGCAAAAAGATCCCGACCCGAGCCTCAAGGAACCTCATCGGTCAGATCGGCTTGAATGTGCAGTAGCACATTGCCTGAGCCGCTTCCCAATGAGCGCCCGAACCAACCTTCGAGAGGCAGTCGCCGGCTATCGCGCGGCCAGCAACTCGCTTCATGAGGCATCCTCCCGTCAAAGTCGGTGGGGTCTCGACTGGATGAACTTCTTTATTGCCGACGTACAGACCGGCTTCGGTACCTACGTCGCCTTCTATCTCGCGCGGAACGGCTGGTCCGAAGGAAGCACCGGGTTGGCGCTCACCGTCGGCGGACTTGCAGGGGTATTGAGCCAGATCCCGGGGGGCGCCCTGTGCGACGTTCTGACATGGAAACGTGGACTGGTCGCGATTGGGATAATTGCGATCGGCGCGGCAGCGCTGATCCTTGCCCTGTCGCACTCGTTCGCGCCGATCCTCTGCGCCGAGGTGTTGCACGGGGTTACTGCCGGAATGATCACGCCCGCCATTGGAGCAATCAGTCTCGGTTTGGTGGGCCGCCGAGCGATGTCGCTGCGCACCGGCCGAAATTATCGATTCGCTGCGGGAGGGCACGCCGTCACTGCCGTTTTGATGGGACTGGCGGGCGCCTATTATTGGCCAGGCGCGATGTTCCTGGCCGCGGCAACGCTATGCGTTCCCGCGCTGATCTCGCTCAGTTTCATACGGCCAAATGAAATCGACTACGCGCGGGCCCGCAATGCAGCGATAAATCAGCAAGCTAAGAACGTCGGTCGCGTACTGGACCTTGCCAAAAATCGGCCGCTCGTCCTCTTCGCGGCCGCAATAACGCTATTCCAGCTGGCGGACGCCTCAACACTGCCGCTCATCGGCGAAAATATCGCGAGAGCCGGACAAGGATCCGTATCGATTTCCCTTCTCGTTATCGTTCCGCAGATTGTGGTGGCGACCATCTCTCCCTGGATAGGGTATCACTCCGAAAAGAGAGGGCGCCGGCAGCTTCTGCTCATCGGTTTTGCACTTGAACCCGTTCGTGCTGGCCTGCTTGCGTCTACGACGGCGTTGCCGTTCCTCATTATTGCCCAAGTGCTGAGTGGCGTCACTGGCGCCGTCATCGGCGTTCTCATGATCGTCGTCATAGCCGATCTCACGGTGGCAAGCGGACGGTTCAACCTCGCTCAGGGTATCATCGGAGCAATGAGCGGATTGGCCGCATCGGCCAGTACTGTGTCAACTGGTTATTTCTTCCAGGGATTTGGCTCCTGGACCGGGTTCCTTGTGATCGCCGTGATTGCGACTGCGGCGACAGCGCTCATCTGGGTATTCCTTTCCGAGACCAAGCCCCCTGGGCCCGATGAGATCGTCGACGAAACGCCGCATGCAGTAGCGGAGCGAAACATCTGATGCATGAGATCAAGGTAGGGCCACCTCAAATTGCTATTAATCAGGGACACAGTGTTCTGCTTACTGATCCCGACGGACAAATCCCATTCCCATCCAACAAGGGGCTTTATTTCTTCGATACGCGGCTGATCAGCAGTTGGACAATCTGCGCAAACGGGACGCCGTGGCGGCTACTTAACAGCGGCAATCTTTTCTATTACGCGTCGCGCATATTTTTGACCAATTCAGCCATTGCCACAGAGCAAGGGACGATCACACCAAACACGCTCCAACTGGGGGTCAGCCGGTCGATCGATGGCGGGGTGCACGAGGACATTGACGTCGTGAACCACGGATCGGAGCCGGTCCGTTTCAACCTGGAAATCAAGATTGAGAGCGACTTCGCCGACCTGTTCGAAGTCAAATCCGGAAATATCGTTCGACGGGGCCGCATAACGACTGAATGGTCGAAGAGCCCATCAGCACTGAGGAGCATCTATCGCGAGAAAGATTTCTGTCGCGAACTTCGGGTGGTGATTGGGCGAAGTAATTCTGAACCTGTCTATGCGAACGGGTGGATTAGCTTCGAGTTGCGAATGGAGCCTCGCCAAGAATGGCATGCTTGTCTCCTTTACGAGTTGGGGGACGGTAAGGCCCGCGCGAAGGCACCCGATCAATGCATCGCGGATATCCGGCAATCGAAGGTCGGCCAGCGGCTTGAGAACTGGGAAAAAACCGTTTTAAAGGTCCAAACCAGCAACGAGGAATTCCGCCGGCTATTCGACCAGGCGATCAAAGACGTGGCGTCGCTTCGGCTGCCAATTGAAAGAACGAACCACCTCGACTTTATTCCGGCTGCCGGGGTGCCTTGGTTCGTCGCCTTGTTCGGCCGAGACAGCCTTATTGCGTCACTGCAGAATGCTCTCGTCTACCCGGATTTTGCGCGAGGAGCGCTTGAAATTTTGGGTGCGCGCCAGGCCACAACACGCGATGATTTTCGTGACGCAGAGCCGGGCAAGATTCTACACGAATTGCGCTTCGGCGAACTGGCACACTTTAACGTCGTGCCGCATGCCCCGTACTATGGCAGCGCGGACGCTACCGTGCTTTACCTGATCGTATTGCATAGCGCTTGGCGCTGCACCGGGGACAGGGGTCTGCTCGAGCGCCATCTTCCGACCGCTCGACGTTGTCTCGATTGGATCGACGACTATGGAGATCGTGACGGGGATGGCTTCCAAGAGTATCAGACGCGCTCTCCGGCAGGCTACGAAAACCAGGGATGGAAGGACGCCGGGGACGCCGTTGTCGACGCGGACGGCTCCCTCGTCAAGGGGCCAAAGGCGCTTTGTGAGCTGCAAGGCTACGTCTATGACGCCTGGCAGAAGATGGCCGAGATATTCGACGAACTCGGAAGCAAGGAGGACGCGCAGTGTTTGCGCGTCAAGGCACGGGCGCTGTTCGATCGCTTTAACGAGGCCTTTTGGGATGAAGCCTCCGGATTTTACGCCTACGCGCTGGATGGCGATAAGCGTAAGGTTCTCAGCGTGGCGTCGAACCCGGGGCATTGCCTTTGGTCGGGCATTGTTCCTGTCGATCGTGCACAAAGCGTGGTCCGGCGGCTCATGGCGCCGGACATGTGGAGCGGATGGGGCATAAGGACACTCTCAGCCGAGCACCCGGCGTTTAATCCCCTGTCCTACCAAAACGGGTCTGTTTGGCCGCACGACAACAGCCTCATCGCTATCGGATTCCGACGTTACGGATTCGCGGCGGAAGCCGCGAGCGTGGCCTTTGATGTGACCCGCGCGGGCAGCTACTTCGCCCAGCATCAAATGCCGGAGCTCTACGCGGGGCTGCAGCGCGACGAGATCAGTTTCCCCGTGCAATATTTAGGCGCGAACGTTCCGCAGGCGTGGGCGGCCGGATCGACGTTCTTGTTCCTCCAAGCAATGCTGGGAATCCAGCCGAATGCCCCCGAGCAAAGGCTCCACGTTGACCCGGTACTGCCCGAATGGCTGCCGGACGTTACTGTCACGGATCTCCGGCTGGGAGAGTTGCAGTTCGACGTCCGTTTTCGGCGCGAGGGCGGCACTACGCAGTGGGAGGTTCTTAGTGGCGGCGCATTCAACGTCGTAGGCCGGAGCTTTTCGACGGGCAGGTATCTGCATCCCCATTAAGCTGTCGACCGTCGGAGTTCTGCGGACAGTTCATTGTCTCGTCCTTAGCGCCCCCTGAGGTCGTGCGCCCGACTATACGTCTGACGAGGCTTCACCCTGATCCCTCCATGATGTCGGTTCGAGAGCCCGTCTGCTCGGAAGCGGACCGAGACTGCTCCTCTCGCGGCATGTTGGCGCGACCGCGAGCAACAGCGCACCTGCGACCCTCTGACGCTTGATCCCGCAAAGCATCATCGGAACGCAAGCTGAAGAAAGACCGTTGCACCCGTACTCAACGCACCATGGAGGCATGCATGAGCTTGCGAACTCCCTTTCTCTTCGTCACTACTGCTGCCGCGATTACCCTTGCCTCAACCTCAACCTTACTCGCCGCACCGATTGCGCCGGTGTCGATCGCGCCAGCGGCTGCATCGATTCAGCAGGTGCAGTACCGGCATTGGCATCATCATGGCTGGGATCGGCCGTACTGGCACCGACAATACGGGCCCGGTGCCGCCGTTATCGGCGGTCTCGCCGCCGGTGCTCTCATCGGGGGCGCGATTGCGAACAGCGAAGCAAGAGCCGATGCCAGTGCTTACTGCGCGCAGCGGTATAAATCCTATGACCCTGCATCCGGCACCTATCTCGGCTACGATGGGGTCCGACATCCGTGCCCATGACTGATCTGGCGGGCCGCTGCGGCGACGCTTCCGTCCTCAAGCACGCTGGCTGGACCGCCGCGATGCCGAGGACCTGCTGAATGGACACGGGCGAGTTCACCAAACGCGTTGCGATCGCGGTGGCGATCGCAACCATTCCGTTCCTGCTATGGTACCTTCGCTCGGTGCTGCTGGTGGCGGTCGGCGCGATCCTCCTCTCGGTCGTCCTGGACCTCCTGTGCCGTCCGCTGCGCTGGTGCAGAGTGCCAAGACCGGCGTCGGTCGGCCTGACGGTTCTCCTTGTATTCGGATCGTTCGGCGTAATCGCGTACCTGTTCGGCACGACGCTGTCGAGCGAGATGCAAGACGTGCTGAAGCGCGCCGATGTCGCGGCCAAGACGATCGCGAATGCATTGCAGCATTCCGGGTGGGGGGCAGCGCTCCTGGAGCACATGGACGCAAGCCAGCTCTCACTCACAAGTTGGGTCGGCAACATCGTCAGCGTGAGCAGTAGCGTGCTCGCCTCGTTGGTGCTCATGATCGCAATGGGCGCGTATATGGCGGCTCAGCCAGCGGTATATCGAACCGAGGTCCGCAAGCTGCTTCCGCTGAGATGGGCAAACCCGCTCGAAGCCGCAGCCAAGCACATCATTCAGTCGCTTCAGATGTGGAGCATCGGTCAAGCCATCCAGATGCTGCTCGTAGGCGTGCTCACGACGGCGGCAGTCTGGTTGATCGGCTTGCCGTCTCCGCTGGCTTTGGGTGTCATCGCCGCCCTCGCGGAATTCGTCCCGTACGCAGGCCCCTTCATTGCGGCGGTCCCTGCGCTGCTCGTCGCCACGGCGCAAGGCTGGTCGCCACTGCTTTGGACCGCGCTGTCCTACGTTGCCATACAGCAAATTGAGGGAAACGTGCTGCTCCCGATCATCCAACGGCGGCTCATCGCCATTCCGCCGGCCCTGATCCTGTTTAGCATCTTGGCGGTCAGCAGCTTTTTCGGAGTGGCGGGCGTGATTTTCGCGGCACCGATCAGCGTGATGATCTATGCGGCTTTGGAGACAAGCGCCCTGAAGGCGCGCAATGCGCATGTTGGTCCAGACCAGGGACTTGGTGCAGAAATTTCACGTGAGAAGCCGCGGCATGACTTCTAGTGCGGGAATGAACACCGGAAACAGGGGGGGTGAAGCACCAACGGTGCTCCTGCTCCTACTGGCTTTGACGCCCCTCTCGTTCGGCCTCGCCTACATGAACGCGCCGCCAGTGCTGCGATTCGTCACCAGCGCCGCGGCGATTGCTGTCCTGGCGGAGTGGATCCGCCGCGGCACGGAGCAACTCGCGAGGTACGCAGGACCTACCATCGGCGGCCTCACCATGGTGACGTTCGGTAGCGTCGCGGAGCTCGTGTTGGCCTTGTTCATACTTTCGAGCGGTGAAACGGCCGTCGTTCAGGCCCAGATTACCGGCTCGATCATCGGCACCAGCCTTTTGGGCTTGGGAATCGCGATCCTGATAGGCGGTCTCTCGCGGCAGCGGCAGACATTTAATCCAGCCAAGGCCGGACTGCTATCGACGCTCCTGATCTTGTCAGTCATCGCACTGCTGCTGCCGGCAGTGTTCGACTATACGGGTCGGCAGGATCAGTTGCACAACATCCGCCTCACCGATGAGGAGCTGAGCCTGGGCGCATCGATCGTATTGCTTCTACTCTACGCAGGAAACATCGGTTACACGCTGATCACTCATCGTGATGTCTTCGCCGATGAGGAAACCCAGGGCAGTCCTGCCTGGGGGCTGGCAATCTCGATCGGGATCATCGTTGGTGGTACTGCCATTATCGCGGTCGAAGCGGAGATCGTCTCCGAGGTGCTGACCCAGACGGCGACAGCGCTGAGGATTTCGCCGACTTTTCTTGGAGTGATCGTACTGGCTCTCGTTGGGACAAGTGCCGATATTTTCGCGGCGAGTTGGTTCGCTCACCGCGACAACATGACGGCTGCTTTGAATATCTGCATTGGCTCCGCGATCCAGCTTGTGCTGGTGGTCGCGCCGATTTTGGTCCTTCTGTCGGCGTTCATGGAAAAGCCGATGAGCCTGGTGTTCAGGAATCCTCTCTATCTTTTTGCAATCGCGAGCACGGCATTCATCGTCAACGCCATCGCCCGCGACGGCGAGACGACCTGGTTCGAGGGCCTGCTTTTGCTCGGCGTGTACATTCTGTTTGGACTGGGCTTCTTCTTGATTGGTCCGGCCTGACGATAAGCGTTGAGGATGGCCGATGTGCGCGGCTTGAGGTCCGCCAGATCGGACTGCTTGATCTCAGGGTCGCGTACTGAACCGAGAGGCAGATCCTGAGCTGCTACCGGGAATAAGTTGTGTGGCGGTCTTCGCGCGCATGCTTTTGCCGCTCGGTGCGGAGAATGTGCCTCGTAATCTTTCGGTCACGCTTGAACGCGCCTTGCGTGGCGTGATATGCGGCGATTCCTGGCGTTTCCTTCGATTTGTCTGGCGCGGCGTAAGCCGCCGTTGTCAGCAGAAGCGCGGCAGTGCAGATGCCGAAACAATTCATAGACTTCATGCCGATTCTCCTTGCAAGCAGAACATTCATCGGCCGCTGAGCTCCTGGGGAGTCGAGCGACGCAGATCTCCGACCTTCGACGCGGATACTTGAGGCGCCGAATTGCCCCAGGCGTTTCTCACGTAAGTAGCGAGGTCCGCAATCTGCTGGTCCGAAAGCTTCCAATCGAAGGCCGGCATCGACACCTGCGTGGGCCGGGCGTCAGTGGTCGCCGCGTGCGCACCATACAGGATCAACCGGACGATCGTGGTCGGATCTCGGTCCTGTACGTTGCTGCTTCCCTGAAGACGCGGAAACATCGCCGGCACGCCCTGACCATCAGCCTGGTGGCATCCCGCACAATTGTCGACGTAGAGTGCTTTGCCGGCGGCCATATCCTTCGGATCTGGTTCAGCAGCTTTGTTGTCTTCGGCAGCTGCTGGAACATCCTTGAGATAAGTCGCGATCGCCTTGAGATCATCATCGTTCAGCTTCGAGGTCGAGAAGGTGATCACCTCGGACATTGGGCCGTACGCAACCGTTCGGTCGTTCCGACCTGTCTTGAGGAACGTAACGATCTCGTCGATGCTCCAGTTGCCCAACCCTGACCGCAGGTCGGCCGTCAAGTTCGGGGCGAACCAGTCCTGCAGTTTGCCGCCCCGCAAGGCGGACTGCTTCTCTGCTGCGCCCAAAACATTCGTCGGGGTGTGACAGGCGCCGCAATGTCCAAAGCCCTCAACGAGATAGGCACCGCGATTCCACTCGCGGGATTTCTGGTCATTTGACTGGAATGTTCCTTCCCTGAAGAACAGTTCGTTCCAGCCCTTCATGACGACGCGGTCATTCAGTGGCCATGCAAGCTCGTTAGGCGGCGGCGACTTTGCTACCGGCTCAAGCGAGCTCAGGAAGGCTTTGAGCGCGTCAGAATCCTCGCGTGTGACTTTGGTGTACCAGGGATATGGGAAGGCAGGGTAGAGATAGCTTCCGTCAGCGGCAATTCCCTGATGCAGCGCGCGATAGAACTGATCATCGGACCAGCTGCCGATCCCGGTTTTTCGATCCGGCGTGATGTTGGCCGAGTAGATCGTGCCGAACGGCGTCGGAATGGCACGGCCGCCTGCAAATGGCTTACTCCCAGGCGCAGTATGGCAGGCCTCGCAATCCCCAGCCGCGGCCAAATAGCGTCCTCTCTCGACTTGGCCGAACGACAACTGTTCGCAGTGAGCGGGCGAAACGAAGAGACTTGCAGTAAACGCGTAGCACGAAGCAAGCAGTGCCAATCTCAGAGCTGTAAATGACATTTCCCGATCTCCTCATGCCTGAACCAACGGGCCGGGATTCCTCAGGTATTGCGTTTTGATCGCCTGCGCGGACCAGAGCGCCAGAGCAGCAACCGTACCAGTTGGGTTGTAGCCCGGGTTCTGCGGGAAGGCCGACGACCCCATCACAAACAGATTCGAAACGTCCCAATGCTGGAGGTAGCGGTTGAGGACGCTCTCACGCGGGTTAGAGCCCATGATCGCGCCCCCCGTATTGTGGGTCGTTTGATAGGGAGTGATGTCGTAATGGCCCTTTCGGGGATTACTCCTGATCTCCCGGGGCTTCATGGCCCGGGCAATCTGCTCAGCCTTCCCGGTCAGGAAATCCGACATTTTGTGTTCGTTGTCGGTGTAGTCGAACGTCATCCGCATCAGCGGTCTGCCGAGAACATCGCGATAGGTGGGATCGAGGTCGAGGTAATTCCCTCGATGGCTCATGACCGAGCCATGCGTGGCCACCGACATCGATTTGAGGTAGTCGTGGACCACCGCCCTCTTCCATTTAGGCCCCCATTTCGGCGTGCCATCAGGCACCAGATGGGTCTCGATCGGGCGACCGTTGGTATTCCAGCAGGCGATATAGCCGCCTCCTATGAATCCGAGATTGGTGTGGTCGAAGTTGTCTCCGTTGAATTCGTCAACGACCATTCCTAGTGCGCCGGCACCGATGAACGGGTTCAGGAGCTTGTCATCATAGAAAACGTCGACACTGGAGACGATCTGGTAGGCGTAGTTCTTGCCGAGCGTACCTGCTCCAGTGCTCGCGCTATAAGGGGTGCCGATCCCCGAGAGCAGCAGCAGATGCACGTTGTGCAGAACGAAGGCACTGAGAATAATCAGATCGGCTGGCTGCTCGTACTCGTCACCCTGGGTGTCAACGTAGGTGACGCTGACCGCCCGTTTCCTGTCACTGTCCATGTTGATTTTGGTAACTTCGCACTCGGTCCTGAGCGCAAAGTTCTTCTTGCGAAGCAACACCGGCAGAATGGTCGTTTGAGGACTTGCCTTGGAATAATTCCCGCAGCCGAACTTTTCGCAGAAGCCGCAATAAGTGCATGGACCGAGCTGCACCCCAAGAGGGTTGGTATAAGCACGAGACATGTTGGCCGATGGGGCCGGGAAAGGCTTTAGTCCGATGTCTTTGGCGCCCTCTGCAAACAGCGTGGGACCGTACGTCATCTCCATGGGTGGGTTCGGATAATCTCTGACCCGCGGACCTTCGAACGGGTTTCCACCGGGCTGGATCTGACCTTTGATATTCCCAGCCTTGCCCGAGATGCCGCAGAGGTACTCCCATTTGTCGTAGTAGGGTTCCAGGTCGTCATAGGTGACGCCCCAGTCCTGGACAGTCATGTCCTGCGGTAGTGCTGCCGCGCCATAGCGGTCCGTGTTGTGGCTCCGGGCGAGGAAATCACTCGGCAGGAAACGCCAGTTCTGTCCATTCCAATGAATTCCCGCCCCGCCCACGCCCGTCCCTGGGAGAAAGGAGCCGAGTTGGCGCATCGGTAGGGCAGTCTCGCTCGTCGAGTTTCGAAAGCTCAAGGTCTCGCGCGCGGGCTCCTGGAACAGCGCATGGCGATAATAGTAGCGGAGCTCGTCTTGAACGAACGTGGTGGCAAAGTCGGTCGTGGTATCCCGCCAACCACCGCGCTCGAGCGCCAACACGTTCAGCCCGGCATCGGTCAGTTCCTGGCCGAGCAGTGCGCCCGTCCAGCCGAACCCCACGAGAAGCGCATCCACCGGAGGGAGCTTGGTGGCCATGTCGGGTCCCCTATCCTTTTGGAGTCCAATCGGGACGGCCGTAAAGTGAGACTGGCGGTAATGGGTAGCGCTGGCCGTGCTTACTGACGAAGTCGCGGTAGTCGTATCGCGCGCCCGGAAAGCCGATCATCTTCCACGCCGCCATATCCTTGTTTCCGCCATACAAGGGATCGGCGAAGTATCCCTCTTGGGTGTTGAGCAGGAGCTGCTTGAAGAATGTCTTCGCGTCGACCTGCTCGAGCTTTGCTTTTCCCTCCTCGAGTTCGCCGAGCACCTTGTCCTGCTGCTCTGCGCTAAGCTCTACGAAGGGCTTGCCGCCGAACTTGGTTCGGCAGTAGCCATCGATCGCTTTGATCGCCGCTCGATACAGCTGAGCCGGCGTCATTCTTGATTGGTATCCTTGGCTCTCCGTGCCCTTCGCCCAAGGCCCCCCCATGTACCACCGCTCGGCCCGCCCGTAGGCCCCGGCGAGCTGCCGATCGAGGAAGACGGTAACGCCCACCTCCTGCGCGCCCGGTCCAAGTTCGTCGTTCGGAATGAGTCGAGACACCGCGGCATCCACCCAGGCAACTTCACCCGGGGAGAAAAACTGATAGCCGCTCTTGGAAACAGGCACCGGGTTGCTGGCTTCGCCCGGCGCCCACGGGACCCCTTGCGAGATTGTGTCGGCTTCTGCCGTGCCGGAAGAAATGGCCAGCGACGACCCGGCGACAATTCCGGCGGCGAGCAGCTCCCGCCGGCTGACCCCCGAACTCGCCCTTCGTTCTGTCTTCGCCATCGCCGGCCCCCTTTTGTTTGTGGACGCAACAACAACTCACGAGGACTGCGGGTTCGCGCCGGAGGAGGGGGCACTTATCGAAAGTTCGTACGGTTGCGGACCATCTAACCAGATAAGGTCAAAGGGTCCCCGTCAGCAAACGCACGAACTCCAAGACGTTTTCTGCTTGAGGTGCTTTGATTCGACAGCTCTCCCGCTCTTCGCCAGGAGGGAGTTCGTCAGCCGCCCTCCTGGCCCGATCCGCGAGTTGCTTCAATCGTTGGGGCAGCGGCGCGAGTTGTTCACCCCGGCCCCGACGCCGGCGTTTTTTTCCTGGACGCTTCTCCGCAGCTCGCCACGCCAATCGCTTCATGTCGCTTCTCATCCGACGCCGTTAGTCCGAGGACTCCGGCCCTTCGCCTCTATTTGCGTCTCTATTTGGAAGTGCCCTGCCGCTGGGAGTTCGAGCCGGTGGTGCTTTGAGATCCAGTAGTGCCTTGAGATGAGGAGGCCGAATTCGAGCCGGAAGGATTCACGTTCATGGCTTCGAACACGGACATTCCATGCGGACCGATCGTCATCACCACCGGATTTCCGTCCTTACTCTTGGCTTGCACGACGAAGGATTCAGCTACGACCTTGACGTCCGTGAAGCCGGCCTTTTGCAGATCTTGTTGGATCTTTTGCGCCGCGGCAAGATTCTGGTTCGTGTTGCTCGCGGAATTGCCCGACGGCTGCGATGAGGCCTGAGATCCGGTCGTGGCGTTCTGTGCGACGGCGGGTGCTGCCAACGCCATCAGGGCAACGGCAGAAGCTGTAATGAGCATCCTGTTCATGTGAGACCTTTCCAGGTGGAGGATTCCATACCGATATAGCGAACGGACAGCCACGACGTTCCGACCATTGGGCTCTCGGTTGATTTAACGTCGGTACGTCAGCGAACAGAGCGGAACCCGCGGCTGTGAAATCCGTTTGTACGCTACCGCGCAAAGAATCCGAGCACCTTGCATTCACCGAAGGCACAGAGCTGCAGTCCAATCGTTGAGCAGTCGCTCAGCCGAGGGACCGCCGCAGGCTGAAGCGTATTGGGGGCCGGCTCATGCTGGAAGATAGATCCATCCGACTTTACCTTCGGCTACGCTGCGTGCCGACGGTAAGCGCGCTCACGACTGCACATGCCGGCGTAAGCACGCCGAGAAGAGAGTTCGGCAGCCGTAAACCGAGAATGACGAATGAGCGGGATTGGCGATGAGATACCGCCAGCCGAGCCAAGCGCATGCAGATTTTCCGCCCAGGCGCTGACACGGTCGCAAAGGTGCTTCTGGCCGCGTGCGGCGCCGCCCCGATCCTTCTGGTCGGGTTAGCCTACAGTATCATGAGCTCGCCTTACGCAACTGGACAAGATGTGACGCGCAACCAGCCCATTCCGTTCAGCCATGAGCATCATGTCGGCGGTTTAGGACTTGATTGCCGCTACTGCCACACCTCGGTCGAAAAGGCACGCTTTGCCGGCCTGCCACCGACCGAGACATGCATGACCTGCCACTCCCAGCTTTGGACAAACGCAAGCATGCTCGCCCCGGTGCGTTCGAGCCTGGCCAGGAATAAGCCGATCGCCTGGCAGCGGGTCAACAAACTGCCCGACTACGTCTACTTCGACCACTCAGTTCATGTCACGAACGGCGTTGGATGCACAACGTGCCATGGCGCCGTCGATCAGATGCCCCTGATGCGCCAAGCGGCGCCCTTGACCATGCAGTGGTGCATCGATTGCCACCGTGCACCCGAAAAAGCGCTGCGTCCCCGCGAGGAGGTGTTCGACACGAAATGGACAGCACCAAAGAACCAGGAGGAGCTCGGCCGCGAGTTGGTGGCAAAATACCATATCCACGTTGATCATCTGACGGACTGCTCGGTATGCCACAGATAGATCAGTTGCCTGTCAAAGTGGTCCCGCGCGTAGCCGGCCCCAAACTGGACCGCCGCCAGGCATTGAGCCTCCTCGCGGCTGGCGTCGCAAGCGGACTGGCGTCTTGCAGCCGCCCCGACGAACAGATCATCCCTTATGTAAGGATGCCGGACCGCCTTGTGCCGGGCGAGCCGATGAAATTTGCGACGACTCTGGCGCTCTCCGGTTACGGGCGCGGAGTGCTCGTAAGTTCCGTCGATGGGCGCCCGATCAAGATCGAAGGCAACCCCAGGCATCCGGCGAGCCTCGGTGCGACTGACGTCTTCATGGAGGCCGCCGTATTGTCGCTCTACGATCCGGACCGCTCACGGACAACGCTTCACGAAGGCGCCCTTGCCCCCGCCGAGGCATTCGGCGCGGCTCTGCTTGGCCAAAACCGACTGCTCAAGCAACGCAGTCGCAAGGGGCTACGACTTCTCACGGGTCGGGTGAGTTCGCCCACGCTGCTGCGACAGATCGACGATCTGCTGGGCCAATTTCCGAACGCTGCGTGGCACGCCTATGACCCCGCCGATGATGTCAGCGCTCGCGCCGGCGCAATGTTGGCCTACGGCCGACACCTCGAGACAGTGCCACACCTCGCGCGCGCGCGCGTGGTGGTGGCGCTTGGTGCCGACCCGCTGGGCCATGGTCCGGACCAACTCCGAAACGCAAAGGGATTTGCCGAGCGCCGTCAGCCGCAGCACGACGGCTTCTCGCGTTTGTACTGCCTTGAGGCGGCCCCAACGCTAACCGGGGCGAAAGCTGATCATCGGCTCGCTCTGCGGCCGGCGATCATCGGGGAAGTGGCGCTCGCGATTGCCAAGTCGCTTGGCGCAGCTGTCCGGGATCCCGCAGTGCCCGACGATTTGAAAGAGCTCGTAGGGAAAATTGCCTCCGATCTTAACTCCAGTCCCGCCAGCTCTATCGTTCTCGCCGGTCCAACCCTTTCTGCCGAAACCCACGCGCTTGTGCATTGGATCAACGCTCGCCTCAATGCGCCGTTGGACCTCATCGATCAAGTAGATCACACGCCTGCCGGGCGCCGGCCGGGAACGCTCGATGAACTGGTTCGCGATTTGGAGGGGGGCGGCGTCGATCAGCTCGTCACGCTCGGCGTCAACCCTGCGTACGACGCTCCTGCCGATCTCAATTTCACCAACGCTTCCGGAAAAGCGGCGTTTCGACTGCACGTTGGCTGCTATGCCGATGAGACCGCAGCGCTTTCGAACTGGCACGTTCCCCTGAGCCATCCACTGGAGGCCTGGTCTGACCTGCGTAGCATCGACGGGACAGCCAGTCTGGTCCAGCCGCTGATCCGGCCGCTATATCGCACCCATACGGAGCACGAGCTCGTTGCGCTTCTCACGAGCGGCGATATGGACTCGCCGCGCGATCTCGTTCGACAGACCTGGCAGGCCCAAGGCGGAGCCGACTTTGAGGCCTGGTGGACACGCGCGCTTCATGATGGTGTCATCGCTGGCAGTGCCGCGGCGCCGGTGCGACCTGCACAGCCCAAGCTACCGCAGATTCCAGAACCTGGTGCCGCGTCCGGATTCCAGGTGGTGTTGCAGGCCGATCCAGGTATTTGGGATGGATCGTTCGCCAACAATGCCTGGCTCCAAGAATGTCCGAAGCCGCTGACGAAACAGGTCTGGGGTAACGCTCTCGCCCTCAACCCCGAAGACGCTCGCCAGCTCGGTGTCTCTGACGGCGAGGTCGTCTCGATCCGATCAGGAGAGGCCACGATCGACGCGCCGGTGCTCATTGAGCCGAGTGCTGCGGTCGGCGTCGGCGCTCTGGCGCTTGGGTATGGCCGCAATCGCGCCGGTGCGATCGGAAACGGCGTTGGAAGCGACGCCAATCGGCTGCGGACCACAAAAGATCCCTGGACCATCACGCAAGCTGTCATCGCAAGGACCGGCCGAAATCAAGAACCGCTCACAACGCAGAACATCGTACGCGCGGCGGACTATGTTTCCGAACTCTACCCGGTGCGGAAACTCGCGGAGGCTGCAAGGACGCTCTCTTCTCCGGAAAAGGAGCACGCTCCGAGTCTGCTGCCGGAGGAAGCGCCTCGCAGCGGGGATGGATACGCTTGGGCCATGGTCATCGACACCTCGCTGTGCATCGGCTGCAATGCATGCGTGGTCGCGTGTCAAGCCGAGAACAATGTGCCCGTGGTCGGTCCGGAGGAGGTCGCTCGTGGTCGGGACATGCACTGGCTGCGGGTGGACGCCTACGATCATGGAACAGTGGCCGATCCGGCGCTCGGTTTCCAGCCGGTCCCGTGCATGCATTGCGAGCACGCCCCGTGCGAGCCCGTGTGCCCTGTCGCCGCTTCGGTTCACGATAGCGAAGGGCTCAACGCACAGGTCTATAACAGGTGCATCGGCACGCGGTTCTGCGAAGCCAACTGCCCCTACAAGGTACGTCGCTTCAATTTCAGGGGGTACGCCGACGGCCAGGAATACGCCAATCTCGGCTTTGAATCCTATCTGGCTCAAAAGAATCCAGAGGTAACCGTACGCGCTCGTGGCGTGATGGAGAAGTGTACTTACTGCGTCCAGCGGATCAGTTCGGCGCGGCGAGCGGCAGAGCGCGAGGATCGGGTAATCGGGACCGACGAAGTGCGTACGGCCTGCCAGAACGCATGTCCGACCAGCGCGATCGTCTTTGGCGATGTCAATCAGAATGGATCGAGCGTTAGTCGGCGCAAATCGGATCCTCGACACTACGCGCTCCTTGGCCACTTGGACACGCGTCCTCGGACCACCTACCTGGCCGACGTTCGCAATCCTCCATCTCTTGATGGTGATGGCAAATGAACGCCGTGCTTGAACCAAATGCGGCCGCGCCCGCCCCATGGGTTTCTTCGTACCGGGCCAGCGATGTCGAGATCACGCAGGCTGTGACGGCGCCTCTGTTTGCAAGGCCGGGAAAATTCTGGTGGATTGCTCTCCTGGTCAGCGCGCCCTTTGTCGCCTGGCTCGTGGCAGCACTCGTCTGGGTGTTTTACGAGGGCATCGGCGTCTGGGGGGTCAATTCCACCGTCGTGTGGGGCGTTGCGATTGCCGACTACGTGTGGTGGATCGGCATCGGCAATGCAGGCACGCTGATCTCGGCAATGCTGCTGCTCACACGGCAGCGATGGCGCGCCTCAATCAACCGGTTCGCCGAGGCCATGACGCTATTTGCGGTCGCCATCGCGGGGCTCATGCCTATCGTGCATCTCGGACGTCCGATCTACGCCTACTGGCTGGCTCCCTACCCCAACACGATGTCGCTGTGGCCGCAGTGGCGAAGCGCGCTCGTTTGGGATTTTTGGGCGATCATCAGCTATTTGCTGTTCTCGATCCTGTTTTGGTACGTCAGCCTTATTCCGGATCTCGCAACCATGCGAGATCGAACCACGTCGCGCACGGGTCAGTTGCTCTACGGCGCATTTGCGCTCGGGTGGAGCGGCTCGGTGCGGCACTGGCGTGCCCTGAGGATCCTTCATACGACCATGGCCGCGCTCGGTGTGCCGCTGGTGTGCTCCGTGCATTCCATCGTCGGGCTCGATTTCGCGGCGAGCTTGATGCCCGGTTGGCAGGAAAGCATATTTCCGCCGTACTTCGTTGTTGGCGCGATGTACTCGGGGTTCGCCATGGTCGTCGTGCTTGCCTTGGCGATCCGCTGGGGCTTCGGACTTCAGGCCATCATTACGCGCAAGCACTTCGACGTCATCGGTCGTGTCTTGCTGATGTCCTCGATCGTGATGGGCTATTCCTACGCAACGGAATGGTTCATGGGATGGTACGGCGGCGCGCGCAGCGACCGCAGTCTCGTGGCCTTCGAGTTTACCGGCGTCTATGCACCCCTGTTCTGGGCTTTACTGAGCTGCAATGTCATCCTGCCCCAGGCGCTCTGGTTTCCTCACGTGCGAAGGTCCTTTGCTGCCCTATTTGCGATTGCGATCGCGATCAACGTCGGGATGTGGCTTGAACGCATTTTGATCGTCTGGAACACACTCTCTCATGGATACATGCCGAGCCTTTGGCGGGTCTTTCACTTCACCATCTGGGACTTGGCGTTCGTCATTGCACCGCTGGGCTTCTTTGCCTTTCTGTTCCTGATCTTCGTGCGACTGATCCCTGCGGTTTCGATGTTCGACATGCGCGAACTCGCACACCGGGAGAACGTGGCATGACTGGGCCTCTCCTGGCGGAATTTCCGGATCCCGCGACTCTGATCGCTGCCGCTCGGAGCCTCAAGGTCCGCTCGGAATTCGGCCTCCTGGATGCTTTCACCCCCTTCCCCGTCGAGGAGCTCGAGCAGATCATCCCCGCCACGCGCTCCGGTATTCGGGCGACGATGCTCTTGGCGGGGTTCTCCACCGCAGCGTTTGCCTTTGCCCTGCAATGGTACAGCGCGGTCGTCGACTATCCCATCAACAGCGGTGGACGTCCCCTGAACTCATGGCCGGTTTTCCTCCTCGTGCCCTTTGAAGTCGGCATTTTCGCAGCCGCCCTCGCCGGGTTCATTGCTCTGCTGTGGTCAACGGGGCTGCCGAAGCTGCACAATCCATTGTTCGACGTTGTCGGCTTCGAGCGGGCTTCGCAGGACCACTATTTCCTGCTCGCGTGCGGAGAGAACGACGAGACGACGCGCGAGCTCCGCCACCTGCTTCGGACGACCGGCGCAACGAGAGTTACGGAAGTGCGTGCACCATGATCGGCCGCCTGGCAATCTTCCTGACCCTGGCGTTGCTGCTTTCCGGCTGCAACGACATCTCGATGACGCAGCAGCGGCGATATGGAACGTTTTCGCGCGCGGCCCTGTTCGAAGACCAGACCGAAGCACAGCCACTGCCGGAGGGCAGCGTGGCGCAAGGAGACATCGAACGTCAAAGGCAAACGCAGCGGCGCCCGCCAATCGACGCGAAGCTGCTCGCGCGTGGCCGCCAGCGCTACGAGATCTATTGTTCTCCGTGCCACGGGTTGTCCGGAACGGGCAACGGAATGATCGTGCAGCGCGGCTTTCCGGCGCCGCCCTCCTACCACGACAGCCGGCTTCGGGCCGCTCCCGCCGAGCACTTTTTCGACGTGATCACCAACGGCTACGGGGTGATGTACTCGTACGCCGCCCGGGTCGATCCAATCGACCGGTGGGCGATCGTGGCCTACATACGGGCGCTCCAGGAATCTCAGGGCGCGAACGTAGCGGATGCTCCCGAGCTACGGAGCAGGCTGCCATGAGCTCCGATGCGACAATCGTTCGCTTCCATAATCTTCGCCGGTTTCGAGCAGTCTCCGGAATTCTGCTGCTGACTGTCGCGGTGATCGTGACAGCGGGATTTAGGACACCAGCCCTCTCTCGGGGGTGGCTGCTCGCGTTCGCCATTTTGAGCTGCGTGCCGATCGGCAGCATGATCTTGTTGCTGATACATTCACTAACCGGCGGCCGATGGGGCACTGTAACGGCCGCAATGTTGAGACCGTCGGCCGCGCTCACCGCGGCGGTTGCCATCGCTTTTCTTCCTATACTAGCGACCTCCAGCCAACTCTACCCCTGGGCACAGGACGGCTCGCAGATCGCCCAGGATGTTGGACGCTGGTACTTGAACTGGGGTTCCTATGTTTTGCGCGCTGCCCTTGCCCTCGGCGGATGGAGCGTCCTCGGGATCACGTTTGCTTTGGGCAAGGGCGGTCGTCTGCTCGCGGGGCTGGGGCTTGCCTTCTACGGCGCCACCATCAGCCTCGTTGCGGTGGACTGGTTTCTGTCTGTCGAGCCGCACTACGTCGAGACTGCCTTTCCGGCGATGATTGCGATCCAGCAGCTCGCAGCGACGCTGGCCTTTGTTGCGCTCCTGACCGCACCCGCCCTGGATGAGTCTGCGGCATCCGATGTCGGCGCGCTGCTGCTCGCGGTCTTGCTGGGCGTCGTCTACCTGGAATTCATGACCTATCTTGTCGCGTGGTACGGCGATCTGCCCGACAAGGCCGCATGGTACCTGAAGCGAAGCTCTCCAGGCTGGACCACAACGATCGTGCTTGCGTTTGCCTTGGGCGCTGCTCTGCCATTCTGCATCTTGATCGTACGCAGGTGTCGGCGGAGCCGCTACGGCCTGCAATCGGCTGGGATATTGGTGCTGCTCGGCACCGTTCTCCACTTTTGCTGGCTGATCGTTCCTGCCTTTGATCAGCAAGGCCCGGTGCTCACCTTTGGCATGGGAGCGCTGGTCGCCTTGGGCGTGAGTGCTTTGCTGATCGGAGGTGCCATCAGTCCCGCTTTGGAGGCTCAGCATGGCCAATGAAGAAATGGGGCGCCGGGCGTTGCCGCAATCGCCGGACGTTGCCACGCGCAACATTCTCATTGCGGTCGGGGGCTATCTCGGTTTCGTGGGCGTGGCCATGATAGCCATCTTTTTTTACGTTAAGGCGGATGCGCCTGCCGCTTTCACGCCGCCTGCCCGACGACAATTCCCGCAGCCCGCCCTCCAAACCGCTCCGGACCAGTATCTCGCCGGAGCATTGCAGAATGAGCGAAAGCCTCTCTCTCAGTACAGCTGGATCGACCAAGGCAGGGGTCTCGCCAGGATACCCATCGATAAGGCCATTGAGATCGTGATTGGCAGAGGCGACCGCGGTTACGATCCTGTCGACAAGTCAAATCCCCCGGCGGCCGAGAACGTCAACGGAGTGCGGCAATGAGAATGCTCGCGCTTGCGGTGCTCATGGCCGTCTGGTCCTCCAGCGCCTACGCCGGTTTAACGAAACAGCAGCTCGACAACGTCGCGCTGGCGCCTCCTGAAGGAGCTCGCGTGCCGATGACGCTTGAGTTCCAGGACATGAATGGCAATGAGACCTCCCTCGGTCACGCGATTGACGGGCGGCCCACTGTGCTGCTGCCTGCGAACTTCACGTGTACCGAAATCTGTGGCCCGGCGCTCACGATTGTTGCGAGCGCGCTGCAGCAGACGGGATTGGCGGCTGGACGCGATTACAGCGTCGTGGTGTTCGGGATCGATGCCGGGGACGATCCGGCCGCAGCGCGCAGATTCGTGGGCGGACAAGTCGGCGGCCCCGGGGTATCGGTTCTAATCGGAAGCCAGACAGCAATCGACCATCTTACGACGACCATCGGGTATCGCTTCGAAACTGATGGCCAAAATAGCGCCGTCGCTCACCCGGCGGCGTTCGTTACCCTTACGCCTGACGGTCACGTTTCGCATGCGTTTTCGAGCCTGGGCTTGCAACCATTCGATCTCAAACTTGGGTTGCTGGAAGCTGGACAGGGAGGGATTGGCGGACTGAGGAGCCGCATAGCCCTACTCTGCTACGGATTCGATCCCGTTCATGGCATCTACACCCGGCGAGTCGACTTCGCCCTGAAGCTAGGCTGCGCATTTACCGTCGTACTTCTTGCGATGGCGATAACCATCATGTGCCGGCGGTCGCGGCGCACCGGGATGATCGCATGAACACGATTTTCACCCTGCCGGAGGCAAGCACGCAGGCTGCTCGTGTCGACGGCATATTTGCCATTCTCGTGGTGGTCTCGGCTCTCACGCTTGCGCTCGTGTTCGGTCTGCTCGTCACATTCGCCATTCGTTATCGTCGGGGTTCCAAGGCCAAACGCGGCCGATTGCCTGAAATCGTGAATCGCGAATTTGAGGTGAGCTGGACAGCCGCGACGTTGTTCCTGTTCGCATTTCTATTCTGGTGGGCGGCCTCTGCCGACGTAGGCGCCCTCACAGCTCCGGCAAACGCGCTGGAGGTGCATGTTCTCGCAAAACAATGGATGTGGAAGACGCAGCATTCGAACGGTGCTCGCGAGATAAACGAGCTCCATGTTCCGATTGGAAAGCCGGTGCGTCTTGTCATGAGCTCGCAGGACGTCATTCACTCGTTCTTCGTGCCTGCTTTTCGCATCAAACAGGACGTTCTGCCCGGGCGCAACACAGAGATCTGGTTCAAGGCGACCAAACTCGGGGTTTTTCCGCTGTTTTGTGCCGAGTATTGCGGCACCGATCACTCGGCAATGCGCGGCCGGGTCACGGTAATGGGCGAGGACGAGTACGCGCGATGGTTGAGCCGACAGCCGGAAGGCGATGATCTGGGTCACCTCGGCGCGAAACTGTTCGTGTCCCAAGGCTGCTCGGGGTGCCACGCAGGATCGTCCAGCGTGCATGCCCCCAAGCTCGACGGGCTTTACGGTCGGACAGTCCAGTTGTCGGACGGCCGGCAGGTGAAAGCAGACGATGCCTATATCCGGGATTCAATCCTCCAGCCGAGGCGCGACGTTGTGGCGGGGTTCGAACCGATCATGCCGAGCTTTGCGGGGTTGCTCGACGATGGAGAGGTACAAAGTCTGACCGCATACATTCGCTCTCTCGGACAGGAGCAAGATCATGAGTGACGTCGTGCTCGCCGGCGAACTGCCTTTCCCGCAGCGACCGGACTATCTGGGGGCCGGGAGCACGCTGCGATCCTGGCTCACCACCACCGACCATAAGCGCATCGCCATTCTCTATGCGGTCACGATCACCGTCTTCTTCTTCATGGGCGGGGCCGCGATCACGGCAGTCCGCCTCGAGCTGTTCGTGCCGAACGGATGGTTTCTGACCTCCGACACCTATAATCGGCTATTCTCGTTCCACGGTATCATCATGGTCTGGTTCTTCCTGGTGCCGTCGATCCCGAACACGTTCGGCAATTTCCTGATGCCGCTGATGATCGGAGCGCCTGATGTCGCCTTTCCGCGCCTCAACCTGTTCAGCTGGTACCTGACCCTGGTTGGCGGGGCATTTGCCGTCTACACTCTCATAGCCGGAGGCGTCGATACCGGTTGGACGTTCTACACCCCGTTCTCGACGATGTTCTCCAATACGCACGTTCTCACCGCCGCGGCTGCGGTGTTCGTCGTGGGCTTCGCGAGCATCGCAACGGGTGTGAACTTCATCGCGACGACGCACATGTTGCGCGCTCCCGGTATGACCTGGTTCAGGCTGCCACTGTTCGTGTGGTCGATCTATGCCACCTCGATCGTCATGGTGCTGTCGACTCCTGTGCTCGCGATTTCGCTCATGCTGGTGATAGCAGAGCGTTGGTTGGGGCTGCCCATCTTCGATCCCACACGCGGGGGCGATCCCATTCTCTTCCAGCACCTGTTCTGGTTCTACTCTCACCCGGCGGTCTACATCATGGTGCTCCCGGCTATGGGAGTGGTGTCGGAGATCATTCCCTGCTTCGCCCGACGCCGGCTCTTCGGTTACGACTTCATGGTCTACGCCATCATTGCCATTGCTGGGATCGGCTTCTTCGTCTGGGGACACCATATGTTTGTGTCGGGGCAATCGCCATATGCGAGCCTTATCTTCTCGTTCCTTTCCTTCGTCATTGCGGTGCCTTCGGCGATCAAGGTCTTTAATTGGACGGCCTCGCTCTATCGCGGACAGATCAGCTTCAATTCGCCAATGCTCTATGCACTCGGTTTCGTGGGATTGTTCACGACTGGAGGACTATCAGGGCTGTTTCTGGCTTCGATCCCGGTCGACGTCCACGTAACCGATACTTACTTTGTCGTTGCGCATTTTCATTACATCATGGTCGGCGGTTCGGTGTCCGCGTTCTTCGGTGCCCTGCACTTCTGGTGGCCAAAGATCACCGGGAAAATGTACCCGGAATCCTGGGCACAGTTTGCCGCCATCACGATGTATTTCGGCTTCAATATGACTTTCCTGCCGCAATTTTTCGCCGGGTATCTCGGAATGCCACGGCGCTATCACACCTACCCGGCGGAGTTCCAGCTGTACAACGTTATGTCATCGGCCGGCGCCGCCGTTCTCGCCGCCGCTTATCTGCTTCCGCTGATGTACCTGACCTGGTCCCTTCTTCATGGCAAGCGCGCACCGAGCAATCCCTGGGGCGCCACCGGGCTGGAGTGGACGACGTCCTCGCCGCCGCCGCCGAACAACTTCGATATCCAGCCGCTTGTCGACCGTGGCCCTTATCAATATCACGCCGAACGAGAGTCGGCCGGTACCGACGCCCCAGAAGTTCAGAACGCCAGGTCGCTACGATGACGGACGCAACCGCACTGCTTCGAGAACCCTGGGAGCACTTCGAGCGCCAGCAACGGGCGGGAAAGTTCGGAATCTGGGTCTTCCTCGCAAGCGAGACCCTGTTCTTCGGAGCACTTATGCTCACCTATGCGGTCTGCCGGGTCGAGCACCCGGAGGCGTTTGCCGCAGCGGGGCGCGCCACAAACATCTGGTTTGGCACGATCAACACCGCCATCCTGCTTACGAGCAGTCTCACCATCGCGGTCGCGTCGGAGGCTGCGGCCCAGAGCGAACGCTCCCGCACTCTCGTCCTCACCT
Organism: Bradyrhizobium sp. Kon10; assembly: GCF_055807395.1. Taxonomy (NCBI): domain Bacteria; kingdom Pseudomonadati; phylum Pseudomonadota; class Alphaproteobacteria; order Hyphomicrobiales; family Nitrobacteraceae; genus Bradyrhizobium; species Bradyrhizobium sp. Kon10. The sequence goes on from NZ_JBVVOZ010000003.1 coordinate 452,852, forward strand.
GCCTCGGCCTGACTGCGGCGCTCGGACTTTCGTTCATTGTCGTGAAGGGGTTCGAATACAAGGAGGACATCGACAAACATCTGATCCCTGGAGCGGGCTTTGCGCTGTCACAGGCAGCCGCGCAGCTTTTCTATGGTCTGTATTGGCTGGTTACCGGGGTGCATGCGATCCATCTCACGATCGGCATCGTGCTTGTCGTCAGGCTGATTGTGCTTGGAGCAACCAGGCGAATTCGCCTGCGCGAGAATCCCGAAATAGAAGTCACCGCGCTCTATTGGCATCTCGTCGATATCGTCTGGATCTTTCTGTATCCGCTCATCTATTTGCCAGGGAGAGCCTCATGACCGGAAATCGATCGCATCCAAGCCGTTCGTCAGCTCTATGGGTCAAGAACGGGATCATCTGGCTCGCACTTCTCGCTTTGCTCTTACTGAGCATGTTCCTGGCTTACATTCCTATGGGTCCCGTCACCGTCGCGTCGGGAATTATTGTCGCGGTCATTAAATCGAGCTTGGTTGTGGTGTTTTTCATGGAGCTCATCCAAGCTCGCGCACTGGTCAGGCTTGCCGCCGTCTCCGGCTTGATCTTTCTCGCGGCCATGTTCTTGCTTACTTTTGCAGATGTGCTGACCAGAACAGGGAAGATCTAGCCCCGCCAAACAAAGCCGGTGCTCCAGCGTACCATTCTGACGAACGGCTGGCGGGCGGCCACGTTCTAGTCGCCGAGAGCGAACCGTTGGTTTTTGATCCGCCATGCAGCGCTATTTCTTCGACCAATGCGAGGGCCTCAAGGTGAGGCTGGATCACGTGGGCATGGTGCTCCCGAACGAGGCTGCGGCCCGACAGGAAGCCTTGTGTGAGCTGGCCGAGGCTTTTAGCGAGGCCATCCTGACCGACACAGGCGCGCATCCTGTAATTCGGATCAGGAACGAGCAACGCGTCCTCGATACGGTAAGTAGTCTCCGCCCAGAGGGACCGAGCTTCATGACTCGGGGGAGTCGCCTTCCTGCTTCCAGCCGGTAGTCCGGCTCGATCCACGGGCGGCGCCGAATTTTACCCCGTTTGGCCGAAACCCATCGCCAGGCGTTCTTCGCGCGTCCGAGTCGAACATCCGCCGCCTGAATGCTGGCCAGGCAGAGCCGGCTGATGCGGCTGGGGCCATTCAACAGGCGATGTAGATCTTCGAAGGGCCCGCGTTGCGGCTGCAGCGCTCCTTACGCCAAAGACGCTCGTCGGCTTGCCCAACGTGCGCGATTTGAGCGCGCACCGGCTCCAGTCCGTGCGACGTATCCACCACGAAATCGGCACGCTTGCGCTTTTCGGCGTCAGGTGCGCGATCTCGCCGGCCAGACTCATGAGCTCAATTCGGCACTAGCCCCCAGATGAACGCACGAGGCGCGTGCAACTTCTTCTGCTCGCCGGGTGCTCTACCTCCAAATTCGGCCTCGCCTGAAGCATGGCATAGCGGGCATTAGCTACAAGCACCGTCCGACACTCGTGAGCTGACGGACGTACTCGCGGTGAATCAGCTGGAAGCAGGCACATGAGGTCTGCCGAAGGAGGTCGGGGTTCGTGATCTCGATGTGCCCGCGATGCGTGCTGATGACGCCCTGATCCTCGAGCTCGCTCAGGCACTCAGTTACGCTCGCGCGCCTCACACCTAGTAACCTACTGAGGACATCGTGCGTGAGCGGCAAATCGTGAGAGTCCAAACCTTGGCTCGCCACCAGTAGCCACCGTGCGAGCCGCTGCTTAACCGAATGGACTGCGTTGCAAACCCCCGCCTGAGAGGTTTGCACCATAACAACCGCAAGGTAACGATGAAGAACTTGACGGAAAGTCGGAAGCCGATCTGCCAGTTCAAGGAAGTCGGGAGCGGAAAGGCGCAATGCGGAACCGCCCACCTGCACAACACGGCGGTGCGGTGCCGCCTGAGCTCTGCCCGTCAGTAGAAGAATCGCGCCGACGGCGCCTTCACTGCCGATGAGCCACGCTTCCACGTATTCGTTCTCCCCCACGTTCCCGCCGACGGAAACCAGACCGTCTGTCAGGAAGTAGACGTGCTCGAGGGGGGAGCGCCAATGATGAAGGATTTGCCGAGGGCGAAGCCGCACCCGCTCCGCCCTGGACTTGATGGATACGAGTTCCTCTTCGGGAAGCAACGCGAGCAGCCGGTTCTGCTTCACCGAAGCGGTCGCCTTCGTCCACATTGCTCCTTCGTTCAAGGCGTCCCTCCGAGCACAACTATAGGACCTTTCCCGCCGACGATGATTCCTCACATCCGCTCCGAGCGCAAGCCCGGGTGATTTCCGCGGATCGGCTACGTTCCTGTCGGCCAAGTTTCATACAAGATCGCCGCTGTCGCCTGGCAACTGAAGTTCTGTGGGATTGCGGTTTGTTAATAAAGTCCCCTCTGCCCGCGAGACTTGGCGCAAGCGAGGCGGAAGGAGAGCTCCCTGACCTAATGCAGGCGAGTTTTTGGAATCTGTCGGCGGTCTCCGTCGAGCCGAGGGCTGCCGCCAGACTCTAGACGCAATCGATGTTCCTACTAGTCTCGTCAGCTGACGCGCTCGCTCCGAACATCTCCAGTCCATCCACTCTGCCTGGCATCATTGTGCGGCATGCGTCGCGCCTAACACGCGTTGTATGCACGGCGTCGTACCAAGTTTGGAGCTGGAGGCAGGACATAGCTCCGTTTCGCTGGTATGTAGTCATTCAAGCGAACGGGCAAAGCTGGAGCTGAATGTTCGCGCCCTCCAACGGTTCAGAACGATCTAGAGTGAGGCTACGATGTTGATCGACACCCAAATCGCGGACCAGATGCAGGAGGCAATTGATGCGACGTTTCGATCTCTGCCCGACATCTATAAGACGGAAGAAGTCAAGCTGGAGATCGCGCGCGTTGTTGCGTTCAGCACGCGCCCCTATCAAACGGCCGCACGACAAGCTGTCGTTCGGATGTTCGCGACCCTCGATCGCGCGGTGAGGAATCGCAGGAAGTTGGCCAACCTTCGAAACTAGTTGAACCGAGCTCTGAGCAACCTGGCCAGAGTGCCGGTCGAATGCTGGACAAATAAGCGGTGGGCGAACGGTGTGATTGCAGCTCGTTGTAAGCTGTCTTGCTTTGTAAGCTGTCTTTTTTGCTCCTCAGAGGGCCTCATGAAATACAAGGAGAGTGACGACCTACTTTGGGTTTCTTCAACGACGCACGGTGGATAACCGCTAATCGATGCCGATCAGCCAAGGCGTGCAGTATCGACCGTGATGTCAAACAGCGGCCCTCTAGGCCCGCGCACTGAAAGGCGCCAATGCTGCCCAGGATCGAGATTGCTTTCGAGCGTCCTTAGAGTCCGCAGCGCTTCACGCCATGCTGCATTGTCGTCCGGCAGCTCTTCACCGTCGTGGTCCCTGAAAGGTCTGTGGTTGTCGATATGGAAGAAATATCGCGGCACAACATTGATCCTCGCTCAGGTTAGCATGTGAAAAACACGGACCAGACCAAATCCGGCGTTTCGCGGTGGAGCGTCATAATCATACCACAGCTAAGACGCGAGCTGAATTCGAGCGGTTTGGAATTCGGTACGGTCGCGGACAAAAAGCCTCCGATCACTCTTCGCCCAGGACAAACGAGCTGCACGCCTTTTCCGGGCAACTCTTGTTCGAATAGATTTTGCGGATTTCCGCGCGCAAACCTGACTAGCGCACGGTGCCCTCTTTCGGCAACACTAGGTCTCGGTGAAAGCCAGAGTTTCAGCGCAAGGGAGACTACGGTTACGCTTGCGAGGCCGAGGAGCCAGAGTGTTGCGAACCACAACAGACGGCGTGCAACCGGATATGGATGTACTGGCCTCAATGATATCCGCCTTCCGGATTTACCTTGCCGCGAAATATCCAGTAGGCCCATGCGCTGTAGCCGATGATCAAAGGCAGAAGCACCACAGCGCCTACAAGAACAAAGGACTGGCTATTTTCCGGTGCCGCGGCATCCCAGATCGTGATGCTCTGAGGCACGACGTATGGGTACATGCTGGTTCCCAACCCGGCGTAGGACAGTATGAAAAGCGACAGCGCCAAAAAGAAAGGTGGGTACTCGTGTCGTTTCGCCAGAGTTCTCAGCAACAAAGCGGTCGCGCCGGCGACGGCAAGGGGCACCCACGCGGTCAGAAGTAAGTTCGGCCAAGCGAACCAGCGCTCTGCATAGTGCAAGCCAAGAAAGAGCGTCGCGACGCTCACGGTGGAGATGGCGCCCACCAGGAGAAACACCAGCGGCGAACTCAGCCGGTACGCCTTCTGTTGAACTTTCCCCCCGGTCTTCATCACCAGCCACGTTGCGCCCAAAAGGGCATAGCCGACGACCAGCGACGCACCCGTTAACAGGCTGAATACGCTCAACCAGTCCCACCACCCTCCGGCGTACTGCCGGCCCTGCACAGATATACCTTGGAGGATCGCACCGAGCGCAATGCCTTGCGCAAGTCCCGCCGTCAATGATCCGACAAAGAATGCATGCTCCCAAAACCTGCGGCTGGCGGGCGAACGCCACCGGAATTCAAACGCGACGCCGCGTAGGACCAGACCAACCAGCATGGCAATCAATGGCGTGTAAAGCGCTGGCATCAGAACGGAATAAGCCAGCGGAAACGCAGCCATGAGGCCACCGCCGCCCAGGACCAGCCACGTTTCGTTACCGTCCCAAACCGGAGCAACGCTATTCATGATTACATCCCGCTCGTTCTCCTCTGGAAAGAACGGGAACAGGATGCCGAGCCCAAGGTCGAACCCGTCCATCACAATGTAAACAAACACCGCAAACGCGATGATGAAGCCCCAGATCGTGGCGAGCTCGACAGACGCCGTCATGAGCGCGAAGCTCTAGCAGCAGCTGGGGCTGGGGTAATCCCTGAGGCCCGCGCACGAATGTGGGCGGGCGGCCCCTGCTCTCCGGGGCTCGGCGGCGAGGCCATGAGTCTCAGGATGTACATCACACCCGCCGCGAAAACGACGAAGTAGACAATCACGAAGGCGATTAGCGATGAGGCAACAGCTGGTGAGGCAAGTGGGGAAACAGAATCTGACGTTCGCAGCAGTCCATAGACCGTGAATGGCTGCCGGCCGGTCTCCGTCGTCACCCAACCTGCAATGACCGCGATAAAACCGGCCGGGCCCATCGCGACGGCAAACACGTGAAGCGCACGCGAGCTGTAGAGCCTCCCCCGCCAACGCAGCCATGCACTCAGCAGGCCGAGTGTAGCCATGAGAACGCCCAGCCCGACCATGAGACGGAAAGCCCAGAAGGTGATCGGGACCGGCGGCCAGTCTTGGCGCGGAATTGTGTCCAGACCTTTCATCGGAGCGTCCAGCGAATGCTGAAGGATCAGAGACCCGAGCTTTGGGACTTCAAGTGGGTAGTCGATCTTACCCTTCGCTAGACTTGGCAAGCCGAACAGCACAAGCGGAGCGCCATGATCGTAGCTCCGGAAATGACCCTCGATGGCCATGATCTTCGCTGGTTGGTGGACCAGCGTATTAAGGCCGTGCTGGTCTCCAGCGACCATCTGGATCGGCGCGACCACCGTGGCCATCCACATGGCCATCGAGAACATCAAGCGAGAGGTCGCAAGTTGACTGCCGCGGACCAGATGGTAGGCACCCACGGCCCCCACCACGAGCGCCGTCGTGAGGTAAGCTGCCAATACCATGTGCACAAACCGGTACGGAAATGACGGGTTGAAGATGACCTGCAACCACTCCTTCGGAATGAACTGTCCGGCATCATTGATTGCATAGCCAGTGGGCGTCTGCATCCAGGAGTTCGCCGCCAGTATCCAAAAGGCCGAGGTAAGGGTACCGCACGCGACCATTAAGGTGGCCAGGAAATGCAGCCAAGGGCCGACCCGTTGCAGCCCGAAGAGCATGACGCCAAGAAACCCTGCTTCCAAAAAGAACGCAGTCATGACCTCATACGCCATCAACGGCCCAATCACGGCTCCGGCTTTGTCCGAAAAGACCGACCAGTTCGTGCCGAACTGGTAGGACATCACGACTCCCGAAACCACGCCCATTCCGAACGCCACAGCGAATATTTTGAGCCAGTAGTGGAAGAGGTTGATGAAGACGGCGCGTCCGGTCCAAAGCCAGCCCGCCTCAAGGACCGCGAGATAACTCGCCAACCCTATCGAAAAGGCGGGAAAGACAATGTGAAACGACATGGTGAACGCAAACTGCGCCCGCGCCAGAACTACTGGGTCAAACATAGTCACCGTCTATTCTGATCATTCTGGTGCGGAGAGCGCTCTCCTGAAACGAGCCGCCATTTGCATCGTTACTATTCAGTCCGACAAAGCTTGGTGCGTTAGCGTACCGAATCTCTGCCCCCTTTCCTCAGACGGCGCGAACACCTCACTCTGGGTGCCATCAGCACGACGCGCTGGGGCGCACCTTTGGTCGGTTTCGTGGTGCCTCGAGTGAAAAGCAGCAAGCGTGGAGCGAGGCTGCGGGCGGCATGCCCCGGGGTTGAGGAAGTTCCGAACTTCCGCCCGCTCAGTAAATACGCTCCGTCCGGTGTTCAGGGCTTCGGCCATACGGCAGGCGCAGCTGTTGGTGCCAACCGCCGTCATCCTCACGCTCATGGACCTTGTGCTCGCCGCCCTGGAACTGGCTGCTCGATTCACGATGCTCGTGCTGGCTAGAAGGGGTAAGTGCCTCTGCACATTCGTCCTCCACCGTACCGTTACGACGAACGACTCGCTCCGGGGCGGCGCTGTACCTGCCAACGTCGACATTGCTGCCCCTTTCAGACGCATGAACCTCTCATCCGCCAACGGCTCTCAATCACGAAAGGGCCTGCTTCGGGATCTCGCGGCCTTGGGCCAACTCCGGGGTGCATTGACGGTTGAGGAGATTCGAGAGGCGCTACCAATCGATCGCATGAATGAGGAGGAGGTCGCAAGAATGATCGCCTATCTTGAAGAAAAAGGCATCGAGATAGTGGTGGCCCGAAATTCCCGGGAGGTTCGGCCAACGCTCCCGCGAAGCACGTTTCCAGCATCCCTCGGCGGAGCCGGTCAACACGGTCTCGCCACCAAGCGACGGCTCGAACCAGCTGGCGCGCAGTCCACCAGAACAACCGCTTCGGCGTAGGTATTTCGGCCGCTCCCGGGCAGCCACTGCGGCTGTTGTGTTGGCCTACGCGATCGTTTGCGTATTGGCCGCCATTCGATCAATTTCGGTCTGCGGCCCGAATAGCCTCGGGCCGGGCCGGCTGGTGACCGCGCTGAGCGTCGCCGCCTCACGAACTAGTAGTCATTTAGGTGGGGGGCTTTTGGGGAGGCCCGTGAGCATTCTGATTTTCCACCCGCCGCCGTCGCGAACGTATGTTGCCGTCCAAAGCCCCGTCTCGCTAATGAGTGCACCGGATGCAGCTCTTCCGCTCGTCTGATACTCACCGATTCCGATCATAGCGTCGACACCAACCGTCGCTGCCTGCTTCACCGTGACCTCTATCCGCTCGATACCCGCTTTAAAGGCCTCAGCATAGAACTGAGCAACATCAGTGTGTGCGCCTGTAGGGTTCACGAACACTCCGTCTTTGGTGAAAAGAGCGCCTATCCCAGCACTGTTTTGCTTGTCAAAGTTTTCTGTAAAAGAAACAGCGATTTTGACGACCTCCTGATTGCTCTGATCATCTGCAGCAGTTGCAGGGGAGACGAGTGAAGCCAGGATCAAAAAGAAGGCGTAAGACAATCGCATGGCGCTTCTCCTGAATTTAGAAAACGGCCGCCCGCTCGGCGGCGGCAGAGCCTATCACGGGCAACAGAAAAAGAATTGACGACGAAGGGCTTTGACTCAGTTTTGATGAAGTTCAAGCGCCGGCTGGCGTTGGTTTCACAAATGAACAAGGGCAGCGCCCGCTGCAATCGTTACCTCGACGCCTGTCATTTCTCTCCCGCCTCCGCCATTTCTTCCGGGAAGCAACGTATCGCAAGGCGGGCCGGCAAACGCTATGACTGCCAGAATGGACGAACCCACCGTTCGGTAGGCGACATGCTTTCATTTGGCGGGAGCGCGACCACCTTGCAACAGAGTGGTTGACGGATAACTTTGCTTGCCGCAGCTCAACTTTGAGCTTTAGATGACAGCTGGGCTTAGGAGCTGCCACAGGCAGTGTCGCCGCTAAACAACTCCCTTTCGCGCGTGTCCAACTGCTGCGCAGAAGCGCCGGTCAGCCCCGGCGGGGAGAGCCGATGAGACTGTCTCGACGAGAATTCGTCGCCGCCGCCGCAACGGCCTCGGCAACGCTCATCACCGCTCCCACGCCTTTGGCAAGCTCACTATAGATTTCTGGGTCACTGAGTACCGGCAGCGAACAACGCGGCAACGGATCTCGTCAGGGAATGGACAGAGAGGGAAGAGCTAGAGGTTCAGATCGACTATATCACGAGCGAAGGCAACAAGCTGCTTCTAACCAGCCAAGTCGAGGCACAAGCGAAAACCGGTGAGGGACGAGCAAGATCGAGGCCTCGGGCATCGACCCCCCAGCTCTCACTTGCGAGAGACTTGAACTCGCCTCGGCCGGTTCTACTTGAAGACTCAAGCCGGACAGCGTTCGGCGACACGGAACCACAAGAGGGAAAGCATCGCGCGCACGGCGCGGAAAACTGGTTGAGGAAAGGACATGAGAAAGCTTGCTCTTGCAATTGCCGCGGCAGCAACGCTCCTCATCGGATCGGTTGCGCCGGCTTCGGCTCAATGGCGTCATCATCGCTGGGGCGGTCCTGGAATTGGCCCCGGGCTTGCTCTCGGGCTGTTTGCGGGAACATTGGCCGCCGCGGCCGCGCCGCCGGTCTATGACGCACCCCCGATCTATGTTGAACCGTATGGCCCGCCACCCTATTACGTCGGTCCGCGATATCGGGTGGTCCGCTACTATCCGCCGGTCTATCCCGGCTGGTACGGCTGGTGGTGAGAAGAAAGGCCCGGTTTCAACCGGGCCTTTTTGCGTCACAGGACGCTTCGCGCCTGCGCAAGCGCGTTCCGGCGTGGCGCATCGCACGCCGTGAAACCAAGCTCGCCGTCTCTGGTTGTTCCCGGGGCTTGCGCTGCGGCGCCGGTAATTCGAGCTTTGGCATGACCAAGAACACCCGCTTCAACGTGGCGTATGCCATCTTCGCGATCTTCGCGCTGTTCTTCATCCAGTACGTCATCCTTACGGCGAACAGGATCGCCGTGATCCCCTACAGCCAGTACCAGCAGCTGCTTCGCGACGGCAAAGTCGACAGTGTCGGCATTTCCGATCGCACCGTGCAGGGCACCCTGAAGGAGCCGTTGCCCGGCGGAAAGAAGCAATTCGTGACCACGCGGGTCGACCAGGACGTCGCGCAGGAGCTTGAAAAATATCACGTCCGCTTCACCGGACAAATCGAGAGCACCTTCCTGCGCGACCTGCTCTCGTGGCTCATGCCGGTGCTGCTGTTCTTTGGCATCTGGTGGTACATCGGCCAGCGCGTCGCACAGAGCGGTGGTCTCGGCGGCGGGCTGATGCAGATCGGCAAGAGCAAGGCCAAGATCTATGTCGAGGCCAATACCGGCATCACCTTCGCCGACGTCGCCGGCGTCGATGAAGCCAAGGACGAGCTTCGCGAGGTCGTCGACTTTCTGAAGAACCCCACCGATTACGGACGGCTTGGCGGCCGCATGCCGAAAGGCGTGCTGCTGGTCGGGCCGCCCGGCACCGGCAAGAC